>JASLAP010000101.1 GCA_030147065.1 Pseudonocardia sp.
GGCGCAGCACCTTCTGGGAGGACCGGCGGGGACTGTGGTGCGGGCGGGAGGAGCGGTCGGCCATCCCGGCTGGTCCCAGTTCGCGGTAGCGGGCCGCCCAGCGGGTCGCGGTCGGGCGTGAGACCTGGAACCGCTCGGCGGCGTGGGCGAGCCTGTCAAGTTGTCTGTGTAAGTCGATCTCGGTTGGTCAGGTCAGGTAGGGGTTGAGTCGGTCGGGGTAGGCCAGTGCGAGGGCGCCGAGCGCGGCTTTCCAGCCGATCACGGTGGCGCCCTCGACGAGCCGGCCGGGCGCGCGGCGCTCGTTGGCCTTGAGGCCCTTCTCCTTGGCTCGCTGACGTGCGCGTTTATCTTCAATGTCGCGGATGGCCAGCCAGAGGAGCTTGATCGCGGCGTCGTCGTTGGGGAAGTGACCACGGTTCTTGATGATCTTCCGAAGTTGGAAGTTCAACGACTCGATGCTGTTGGTCGTGTAGATGATCTTGCGGAGTTCGGGTGGGAACGCCAGGAACGGGATGAACCGCTCCCACGCGTTCTCCCAGGTCGCGACCGCGGCCGGGTAGCGCCGGCCCAGGTCGGACTCGGCGAAGGCGAGCAGCTCGGACTCCGCGACATCGACCGTGGGGGCGGTGTAGATCGGGCGCAGGGCGGCGGCGACCTTCTTGCGGTCGGCGTAGGACACGAACCGCATCGCTGCCCGGATCAGGTGCACGGTGCAGGTCTGCACGGTGGTCTGCGGCCAGGTCGCCTCCACCGCCTCCGGGAACCCGGTCAGGCCGTCGCAGCACACGATCAGCACGTCACGCACCCCGCGGTTGCGCAGCTCGGCGCAGACCCCGGCCCAGAACTTCGCGCCCTCGGATGCCTGGACCCAGATCCCCAGGACGTGTTTGACCCCGTCGAGGTCGACCCCGACGGCGATGTGCGCGGCGCGGTTGCGGACCTGGTGGCCGTCGCGGACCTTCACCACCAGCGCGTCGAGGTAGATGATCGGGTAGATCTCCTCCAACGGCCGCGCTTGCCACGCCTTGACCTCGTCCAACACCGAGTCGGTGATCTTCGAGATGGTGTCGTGGGAGAGCTCGGTCCCCAGCGTGTGTTCGAGGTGGTGGGCGATGTCGCGCACGGTCATCCCGCCCGCATACAACGAGATGATCATCTCGTCGAGGCCGCCGGTGCGCCGGGCACCCTTCGGGACCAGCCGGGGCTCGAAGCTCCCGGCCCGGTCGCGCGGGACGGCCAGGTCGATGTCGCCGACCTCGCTGGCCACCGTCTTCGGGCTGGTGCCGTTGCGGGAGTTCCCCGACCCGCGTCCGGCCGGGTCGCCGCGTTCGTAGCCCAGATGGGCGGTCAGTTCGGTGGCCAGGCCGCGTTCAAGGACGGCCTTGATCATCTCGGGCAGGAAACCGCCCTCGCCGATCAGCTCGAGCCCGCCGGCGTCGACGCGATCCATCACGTCGTCGAGCAGCCCGGCATCGATCATCCGGTTCACCGCTTCACGAGCTGAACCGAGAGGGTGACTCGGCTGGTGATCTTCGGTCACGGTCAACTGTGTACTCCTCAGCGATTGAGGATCTTGTTACACAGCCCATCTGACACGCCCGCAGATCTCAGTCAGGGCACCCGGTGGGGCCACCTTTTTTCACGAGCCACGCCTGGATTGGGGCCACGACGCCGACCCTGCCAGCCAGCCCCAGGCCAGCCACCACGAAGTCTCACAGCCTTTGCCAACCTGGCGGATGGTGCCGTCCCCGACTGCGAGCACAGGGGCGCGCATCCCGCGGCGGGCGCAGTCGCGCAGCAGGTCCGCCCAGGACTCGCTTGACTCGCGGTAGCCGTCGGCGAGCGCGACGAGTTCCTTGCGGCCGTCGGCGCGGACCCCGATCAGCACAAGCAGGCACAGTTTGTGCTCCTCGAGCCGGATGTTGACGTGGATGCCGTCGGCCCACAGGTACACGTAGTCCACGCCGGACAGGTCGCGGGCGGCGAAACTGCGTTGCTCGCCCTTCCAGGTCTCGGTCAGCTTCGTGATCACCGGCCCGGACAGCCCCGCGGTCGAGCCGAGGAACTGCCCGAGCGCGGGCACGAAGTCGCCCGAGGACAATCCGTGCAGGTAGAGCAGCGGCAACACCTCGGTGATCTTCGGGGTCTTGCGGCACCACGGCGGCAGAATCGCCGAGGAGAACCGAACTCGCTCACGGTGTCGGGGTCGGTGCGCCGATCGTTCACCCGCGGCACCGTGACCTCGATCGCCCCGGCGCTGGTCAGCACCTCCCGCGGCTGGTGCGAACCGTTGCGCACCACCAGTCGACGGCCGTCGGCGTCGCGCTCGCCGGCGAACCGGGCGATGTAGTCATCGACCTCGGCCTGCAACGCCTCGGCCAGCATCCGGCGGGCGCCCTCACGAACCAGCTCGTCGATCAGCGATGAGCTGCTGTCCCGGCGGGGTTCATCGGCGTCGGCCGCTCCAGGAACGACGGTGAGCACGGGTCGTACCCTTCCGACCGGCGTTGGCGCGCCGATCTTGCTTGAGAGCCTCAAGATCACCGGAGGGTACGGCCCCTCCAGGGCATCCACAGGTTTCAAGCATTGCTCCACGCCGCCGGTCCTGGAATGAGAGGGCATCAGAGCCGATACGCATCGGCGCACCGTCACACGAAACGGTGAAGCCGTGTCATTGTCGCGCAAGGAGTTCGCGGTCTTGACCGAGCTGCTGCGCGCGGACGGCGGTGTCGTCTCGGCCGAGCAACCCCTGGAAAAGGCTTGGGACGAACACACCGACCCGTTCACCAGCGTCGTGCGGTTCACCATCATGAACCTTCGCCGCAAGCTCGGCGATCCGCCGATCATCGAGACCGTCGCCGGCACCGGATACCGCGTCCCATGAGTGCCCGACACGTTCGGCGGCCCGCCAAGATCCGGGTCCGCCTGACCCTGCTCTACGCCGCTGCGTTCTTCGTGGCGGGAGCGGTGCTGGTCGCGCTGATGATGCTCTACCTCGCCCACGCGCTGGACGGGCAGGCCGCCGCTCGGATCGGCGCAACGCAACGAATCCAGGAATCCACGGCGACGGACCTCCCGCCGCAGGCACATGAGGAGCTGCGCACCCAGTTCGTACGGGACCGGGACCACGTGCTGCGCGTCATGTTCACCGCCTCACTCGTTTCGCTGGGGCATCGGGGTCATCGCCGCCGGACTGGGTTGGCTCATGGCGGGCCGCGCCTTGCGGCCGCTGCAGCAGATCACCGCCACCACGCGCCGCGTCGCTGACCGCAACCTCCACGAGCGCATCGCTCTGACAGGCCCGAAGGACGAGATCAAAGACCTGGCAGACACCATCGACGCGATGCTCGAACGGCTGGACCGCGCCTTCGACGGCCAGCGCCGCTTCGTCGCCAACGCATCTCACGAGCTCCGCACGCCACTGGCGCTCAACCGCACGCTCATCGAGGTCGCCCTGGAGGACCCTGACGCCTTCGAAGCCGTACGGCATCTCGGCACCACTCTGCTGGCGGTCAATCGTCGTCACGAACAGCTGATCGACGGCTTGCTCACCCTGGCCAGCAGCGAGCAGTCCATCGAACGGCCGACATCGCCCGGCACATCACGGCAGAACGACGCGGAGACGCGGACCGCGCCATATCGAGATTCGTGCCGACCTGCGCCCGGCCACCGTCACCGGCGACCCGGTCCTGCTGGAACGGCTCATCCACAACCTGATCGACAACGCGATCCGCTACAATCTGCCAGACCGGGGTGCGATCACCATCGTCACGGACACGATCGATGGCCGCGCCCGCCTCACGATCTGCAATACGGGACCCGCCGTGCCCGCGTACGAGATCCCCGGGCTGTTCCAGCCCTTCCGGCGGTTGCCCAGCACCGAACGACTCGCCGACACGGCCACCTCCCTCCACCGCGGAGCGGGCCTCGGCCTCTCCATCGTCGCGGCGGTGACCCACGCCCACAGCGGCGATGTCCACGCGCAACCAGGAGGCGACGGCGGACTCGCCATCCGCGTCGAGCTCCCGTCGACACCGACGCGATCGTCTCCCACGATCACCAGGTCCGCATCAGGTTCGTGATCGACTCAGGATCGACAGCAGCGTGGTGACCAGCACGTCGGCGGCCACCCGGGTGTCGAGCGTGCCTGCGCTGACCTCGTCGGCGGCCGCGTGCAAGGTGGCGTAGAAGACGGCGACGAGCCACGGCCCAGGGAGATCGGTGCGGAAGACACCGTCGTCCTGCCCCCGCGCAATGAGGCCGTCGACGTGGTGGACCACCTGGTCGTGCTGGTCGCGCAACGCCTCGGGCCCCAGCTCGGCCAGCGCGACGGCGCGGACCGCGCGGTGGCGGTCGAGGATCGGCCAGGACGTTCGCACCAGGCGGGTCAGCGCGACCTCCGCTGGGTCCTCGTTGAGGGCGAGCCCCGCAAGGGCCTGGTCGGTGTCGGCGATCGCCTGTCGGACGACCGCATCGAGGAGCGCCTCCCGGGACGCGAAGTGCGAGTAAAGAGTGACCCGGCCGACGCCGGCCGCGGCCGCGACCTCGCTCATCGATGGCAGCGCGCCGCCTCGCAGCAGGTCACGGGCAGCGCCGATGATTGCATCCACGTTGCGCTGCGCGTCCGCCCGGCGTCGCGGCCGCGCAGGACTCCCCTCCGCAGGTTCGGCGATCGGCTGACTCCGCGTCTGGTCAGTGCCCATGTCCCATCCCGTGTCCGTGCCCGGCAACGGCCTGCAGCTTGCCGCCGGGGACCAACGCCAGCGCGATCAGGGCAGCCGCACCGGCGATGACAGCGCATGCGAGGTAGCCGTTGGTGAATCCGTCGGTCCCGGTGACCGCGGCGCTGGAGATGCTGGCCGCGGCGATCGTCGAGACGAGCGCGACGCCGATGCTGCCTCCGAGCTCGTGGAACGTGTTGACTACACCGGACGCGACACCCGCCTCGTCAGGTGGCACGTTCGCCAGGGTCGTGGTCGTGGCCGCGACGAACACCGGCCCGATCCCGAGAGCGGCCAGGAGGAATCCGGGGAGCACCCCGCTGAGCGCGCTGTCTATGCTCGGGGCCTGGGTCAGCACGGCAGCACCCACCGCCGTGAGCAGCAAGCCACTCGCAGCGACGGCCCGGCCGCCCAGGCGACTCATGAGGTGTGCTCCCAGCTGAGCGCCGGCCGTGATGGCAAGTGCGATCGGGAGGAACAGCAGGCCGGTCGCCAGCGCGTTCATCCCCAGCACGTGCTGCAGGTACAGCGACGTGAGGAAGAACAGGCCGAGCATCAGGCCGGTGGCGACCAGCATCAGGAACGTCCCGGACACGACGGGTCGGCGTGCCAGTGTCCGCGGGCGGATCAACGGGGTCGCGACCCTCGACTCGACCAGCACGAACAGGCCGTAGCCGACGGCCGCGGCGACCAATGCACCGATCGTAGCCGGCGCGCTCCACCCGGCATCGCCCGCGTGCACGACGCCGTAGATCAGCAGCGCGGTCGCTGAGGTGACCACGACGGCGCCCGGGACGTCGACGTGCCGCCGCGCCCCGGAGATGGTGTCCGCGCGGACGAGTCCGGGGATCAGGACGAGAATCACCACGCCGACGGGCACGTTGACGAAGAACACCCACTGCCATCCTGGCCCAGCGGTGAGCAGTCCGCTGAGCAGCACGCCTGCAGCGGCGCCCGCTCCACCGATCGCGGCCCACACTCCGAGCGCCCGGTGGCGATCGGCCCCGTGAAACGTGGTGGTGATGATGGCCAGCGCTGCGGGCGACAGCAGCGCCGCGCCCACCCCCTGTGCGGCCCGCGCCCCGATGAGGACAGCGCCCGACGTGGCGAGCCCGCACACCAGTGACGCCGCCGTGAACACCGCCAGCCCTGCCAGCAGGGTGCGGCGGGCGCCGAGGACGTCCGCGAGCCGCCCTCCCAGGATCATCAGGCCGCCGAACACGAGCGTGTAGGTGGTCACCACCCAGGTCAGCGCCTCGCGGCCCAGCTCGAGATCGACCCCGATGCTCGGCAGCGCGACCTGCACGACGGTGATGTCGACGATCAGCATGAACTGCGCGAACGCGAGCAGCGTCAACATCAACCAGCCCCGCCCGGTCGGCCTGCCGGTGAGCCGGCCCGGGTCGTCGTGGCGGCGCGGAGGGTGGCTCATGTCGATCTCCTCGTGTCTGGCCGGCAAGGAGCACCCTCGCTAACCCGAACAGTGCTGTACGGTTTCATCGTGCCGTCTGGCAGCCGAGATTGGCAAGTCCATCGGCACAGCGAGGTGGCCGCGAACAGTCGGCGACGAGGAGGGCGAGGGATGTTCCAGCAGCGCATCGCGGACACCACCGCTGTGCGGTTCCGGTACGCCATCGCCGGGGACGGTCCGCCGGTCGTCCTGCTCCCGGGCAGCGGCGGGTGGCGACTGACCTTCGACGACATGATCCGCAACCTTTCGGCCGCGCATCGCGTGTACGCGCTCGATCCGCCGGGACAGGGCGGCACGCGGGTCGTCCACCCCGGGTTCGGCTACGACGCCGACGCGATCGCCCACTCCATCGACGAGTTCCTCGACGCCGTGGCGCTACCCGCAGCCGCGTTCGTCGGGCATTCGTGGGGCGGCGGATTCGCCCTGCGGCTCGCCCAGCTGCATCCCGAGCGGGTCAGCAGCCTCGCACTGCTCGCCCCGGCCGGCCTCGACGTCGCCGACGTGTGGGAGTTCCGGCTGCTGCGCCGGCCACTGATCGGTGAGCTCGCGACCCGGTTCACGTCGGTGGCATCGGTGCGCCACATGCTGCGCAAGTCCTTCGCGCATCCCGAGCGGATGCCGGGCGAGGACCTGCTGCGCGAGACGGCGCAACAGCTGCGGTCAGGGCCATCTGCGGCAACTCTGCGACGAGACCTGCTGCGGGTCGAGCGGGGCGTCCGGTGGTCGGTCACCGAGCAGCACCTGGATCAGGTGCAGTGCCCGACGCTGATCCTGTGGGGAGACCGCGACCGGTACTTCCCGGCCCACATGCTGCACAGGTTCACTCGCCGGCTGCCCGCCGCGGAGGCCCACACGCTGCCCGGCTGCGGGCACTCCCTGCACGACGACTGCCCCGAACAGGTCTACCCCCTGCTGACCCGCTTCCTCGCCACGACAGCCGGCGCACGGTCATCCCACGACCGCTCCACCCGGCCGTCGCCGGCGCTCCCACTCCCGGAGGAACACCATGGATGATCCGAGACGGACGAACACCCCGATCAGCGGGTTGGTGGCATCCGGGCTGACCCAGATCGCGCTCGGAGCGATCACCGGCTTCCCGTACGCCGTCGCCACCTACAAGCCCGAACTGCTGGGCAGGCTGCGCGTGCGCGCGCCACGCCGGATCCGGCAGCTGCACCTCGACCTCATCATGATGGGCGCGCTCGTCACAGCCACCGGCGCAGCCCTCCCCCGGCTACCTCGCGCCGTCACGATTCCGCTCGCCGTGGGCTGCTGGACCAACGCGCTGGCGTTCGTGCCACCGGCGCTCAAGCCGTCGATCGAGGACTCGCCCACCTTCCGAACGCTGGTCGCGGCATCGTTCGTGACAACTGCCACCAGCTGGGCCGCCGTCGCGGCGATCGCCCTTCGGCGGTGGACCGCGCCGCGAGTGCAGGAAGCAGAGAGCAGGTTGCGACGTGGCCGGTAGGACCGCCGTAGTGGTGGGCAGTGGCATCAGCGGACCGGCCGTGACTGTGCCGCAGCGCCGTCGCCGGCTCGACTCCGACACCGGCCGCTACCGACGGCTGTCGACGGCGCAGAAGGAGGTCAACACCGCGCACGCCCGTCAGCGCGGCCCGGGCGAGCGGGTCAACGCCGAGCTGAAGAACTGGCGGATCCTGCGCAAGATCCGCTCCTGCCCCAGCCGGGCCAGCGAGCTCGTCGCCGCAGTTCAGACCCTCATGATCGCCAACGCTTGACCAGGTTGGCAAAGGCTCACTACCTCATGACGGTCAAGGCGAACCAGCCCACGCTGCTGCGCCGACTGCGCGCACTGCCCTGGAACCAGATCGAGGTCGCCGCCCGGGCGCGGGCCCGCGGCCACGGCCGGGCCGAGTCCCGCGCGATCAGCGTCGTGAGCCTTAACCGGTGCCCCGACCTGGGCGGAGACTTCTTCCCACACGTCGCTCAGGCCATCAAGCTCGTCCGTCGGCGCCGACCGCTGGGCAGCCGGAAGTGGACCACCGTGACCGTCTACGCGATCACCAGCCTGACCGCGTTCCAGGCCGACCCGGCCTTGCTCGCCCAGTGGATCCGCGGGCACTGGGCCATCGAGAACCGGCTGCACTGGGTGCGGGACGTGTCCTACGACGAGGACAGCTCCCAGGTCCGCACCCCCCACGGACCGCAGGTCATGGCCGCCCTACGCAACCTCGCGATCACCGCACTACGCCTGGCCGGGACCACCAACATCGCCGCCGCGCTACGACACCACGCCCGCGACACCCTCCGGCCGCTCACGACCTACAAGATCACGTGAGCACTTTGCCGGGGCCCTGGTCCCAGGCCCGGGAACGCGTGTCTTCCTGAGCGGAGTGACCGGGGTCGAGGGTCAGGTCGTTGATCGACTTTGTTCGGTGCTGGCCTGGCGGCAGAACCATCGGCGGGTGTAAAGCACGCAGATGACCTGTGCACCGGTGGCGAGTGCCAGCAGAGCGGTCAGGAGGAGAGCGCACGCCTGGGCGTCGACGGGCCACAACTGCCAAGTCGCAGCGCCGACGGCGAAGGTGACCAGGCCGACGGTCGACATCGTCGCCAGCCAGAACGCCGGAACGGCGGCTCTTCGCGGGGCCGGTCCGAGTCGTCGGCCCTCGAGCGTGGCCAGCAGGACGAGCCACGTGGCTCCGGCGAGGGGCAGCCAGATGGTGCCGCGAGAAGCGGTCGTCCAGGCGCCGACGGCGGGCAGCGCACCGAGTCGCAGGGCGACGGCCGTACCGATCGCGACTGCCGCGGCCAGGATGTGCACGCTGACCGGTACTGGGCACCACGGGCGGGAGGTTCCGCGGACGATCGAGTCGACGATGTCCATGGACGCAGGCGCGGCGCCGAGCTCGGCCGGCTTGTCGGGCCTCGGAGCGACGAGGTAGCGGTAGGTCGCACCGCGGCGTTCGAGGGTCGCCACGATTAGTCGGGCCTGCCGGCTGGGTTGGTTCTGCGCGCAGACCGCCGAGCGGAGCACGGGGTCGTCGACCAGCGACCGGGTGAGTGCTCGCCGGGCCCGGGCGGGGATAAGGATCGGGGCGACCAGCATGAGCAGTACCGCGAGGACCACCGAGCCGACGATCAGGCCGACCAGGGCCCAGTACCAGGCGTTGACCGCCTCGGCTGCCGCCTTCTGCTCGGGCGTTCCGGCGACTTCCTGCAGTGAGACGGCGTCCAGAGCGACGATCGACAGCCAGGCCATGCCCGCGTAGAGCAGCCCGTAGAGGAAGGACCACCCCGCCGACACTCCCGCCCGGTGACGCACGGGGTCGAGTGCCCACTTGTCGTCGTGCGCTCCGCGCCGCCACAGCTGCAGCCACAGGCCCGCCCGGTAGGCAGCGACCAAGCCGACGGCGAACGGCAGCGCCAGCAGCGCGACTCGGAACCAGACCGGGATGCTGGCCACGACCCGGGCCCAGCCGATGCCGACAGCGACGCCTACGGCGAGCACTGCCACCATGGCGACGACCGCGACCAAGACCAGCCCGGCGCGGCGGACGCCGAGGACGTCGTCCAGGAAGCGTGGGTCCGATGGCAGGGCGCCGATCGGGCGCAGGTCCGCGATCGGGTCGCGTTCCTGGTCACCGTCACCACGCGGCTCGCCCTGAACATGGTCACCTCGGCCCGGTCGCGCCGGGAGGTCAGCGTGGGCGGGTGGATGCCCGAGCGCGAGTCGGGGGCCGTCGACCCGGCGGACCGGGCGGTGCGCGAGGAGGCGATCGAGCACGCGGTCCAGCTCCTGATCGACCGGCTGACCCCCGCTGAGCGCGCCGTCTACGTGCTCCGCGAGGCGTTCGACTACCCGTTCCGCGAGATCGCCGTCGTGCTCGGGACGAGCGAGGTGAACGCCCGGCAGCTGGCGCGTCGAGCCCGCAAGCACCTCACCGAGCAGCGGCGCGTCGCGGTGGACCCGGCGCAGCGGGCCGGGCTGCGCGAGGCGTTCCTGGGCGCCGCCCGGGACGGTGACATGGCGCGCCTCGTCGAGCAGCTGACCGGTGGGGCGCTGACCACCGGAGCCGTGCGGGTGGAAGCGCCCGGCGGGTGGGACCAGCCGCGCTCGGCTTGACGCGTGCTCCGAGGAGCCGCCTGACCACGGACGCACCCACACCCATGCAGCAACCATGAGCACCCCGACCGGCGACCACGCCTTCCTGCACGACCTCAAGCGCACCGTGGCGGACGAGCTCGCGCTCGCCGAAGGAGGACGGTCCGAGGAGGAGTCTTTCGGCACGCCGATCGAGGAGTGGCTGATCGATCCGACCGACGTCCGGCGCGAGGAGATCGGACTTCGCGGCCTCCTGGGTGCCGTCGAGGCGCTGGAGGAGGGCGCGTGATCGCCCGGGGGCAGTGCCTCGGCCCGGCGCGCGCCGTGGACCGTGACGAGGCATCCCGAAGTCATCGGCCGAACCACTGCCCCGGCCAGCCGCGAGCCGACCGTCGGACTCAAGCGAGGATCCTCAGCGGATTCTCCAGTAGTGATGTGAGCGTCTGCAAGAACAACGCGCCGGTCGCGCCGTCGACCGCGCGGTGGTCGCAGGAGAGGGTGATCCGCAGGATGGTGCGCACGACCGGCGCTCCGTCGCGTGGGCGGATCTCCTCGGTCGCCGCACCGACAGCGAGGATGGCCGCCTCCGGCGGGTTGATCACAGCGGCGAATTGCTCCATGCCGTACATGCCGAGATTGGAGACCGTGAACGTTCCGCCGGTCATCTCGTCGGGCCGCAGCCTGCTCTCGCGCGCCCGGCCCGACATCTCCCTGATCTCGGCAGCGATCTCGGAGACGCCCTTGCGGTCGGCGTCGCGCACGATGGGGACGAGCAGGCCGGACGGCACGGCGACCGCCACGCCGACATGCACCCGCAGATGCCGCCGCAGCAGGTCACCGGCGAAGGACACGTTCACCTCGGGGTTCGCGTGCAGTGCGGTCGCCACCGCCTTGACCACGAGGTCGTTGACGCTGACCTTCGCACCACCCGCTTGCACCAGGGTCGTGTTGAGCGTGGCCCGGAAGGCGATCAGGTCGGTGACATCGACCGCGCTGGTCAGGTAGAAGTGCGGCGCCTCCTGCTTGCTCTTCGCCAGCCGGGCGGCGGCCACCCGCTGCATCGCCGAGAGCGGCACTTCGACGACGTCCGGGACATCGGACCGACCGGCGGCCTCGGCGGGAGCGTTCGCGACCGGGGCCACCGGCACGTCCGCTTCCGCGGCCGCCACCCCGGCCCGGGTCGCTGCCTCGATGTCCGTCCGGATGATGCGTCCCTGAGGACCTGTGCCCCGCACTGTGCGCAGGTCGACCCCGCGCTCCCGGGCGTATCGGCGCGCTAGGGGGGAGGCCAGTGGCCTGCTGTGACCGCTCGACGCCGATTCGTCGGCGGGCGTGATCGCCGGCGACGGGGCTTCGGCTGCCAGAGGCGCGGCGGGAGCAGCCTCCGGGGCGGGAGCCTCCGCGGCGGGAGCAGCCTCCTGCTGTGCCGCACCGGACCCGTCGCCGATCATCCCGATCAGTGCACCGATCGGGGCGCTTTCGCCTTCTCCGACGATGATCCGCTCGAGCAGACCCTCGTCGTAAGCCTCCAGCTCCATGATCGCCTTGTCGGTCTCGACCTCGAGGAGGACGTCCCCCGCAACGATTTGATCGCCCACCTGCTTGCGCCAGGACGTGATCGTGCCCTCGGACATGGTGTCGGAGAGGCGGGGCATGGTGATTTCGGGCACGGTGGCATTCCTTGTTCGGATGGAGTGGTCATCGGCGGTCGCCGACCGCGGCGAGGGTCTCCCGCACGACGGTCGCCAACGAGTCGGCCGAGGGCAGCGCGGCCTGTTCGAGGGGCTTGGCGTACGGCAGCGGTACCTCGGCAGCCGCGACCCTGCGCACGGGTGCATCGAGGTAGTCGAACGCGCCGTCGGAGATCGTCGCCGCGACCTCCGCGCCGATGCCGTAGGTGAGCCAGTCGTCCTCGGCCACCACTGCGCAGCCGGTCTTGCGCACCGACGCCACGATCGTCTCGCGGTCGAGCGGGCGCAGGCTCCGCAGGTCGACGACCTCGGCTGAGATCCCGGATTCGCCGAGCTGCTCGGCCACCTCCTGCGCCACCGCCGCCATGCGGGAGTACCCGATGATCGTGATGTCCGTGCCCTCACACGTCACCGCTGCGCGACCGATCTCGGCCGGTGGGAGGTCCTCCGGCACGTCCCCTCGGGTGTTGTAGAGCGCGAGGTTCTCCAGGAACAGCACCGGGTCGTCGTCACGGATCGCGGCACGCAGCAGCGCCTTGGCGTCGGCCGGCGTGCTGGGCGCGACGACCTTCAGCCCCGGCACGAACGCGTAGTAGAGCTCGATGTTCTGCGAGTGCGTCGCCCCGAGCTGCTGACCGCCCCCGCCCGGTGTGCGGATGACCATCGGAACACTGGCCTGGCCGCCGAACATCCCGTAGATCTTCGCTGCGTGGTTGACGATCTGGTCGAGCGCGAGGAGCGAGAAGTTGATCGTCATCAGCTCGACGACCGGGCGCAGGCCGAGCATGGCAGCACCGATCGCTGCGCCGACGAACCCCTCCTCGGCGATCGGGGTGTCACGAACGCGCTCCTCGCCGAACTCGGCGAGGAGCCCGGCGGTGATCTTGTAGGAGCCCTCGAAGACGCCGATCTCCTCCCCGATCAGGAGGACGTCGTCGTCGCGGAGCAGCTCTTCGCGCAACGTGCTGCGGAGAGCCTCGCGGTAGGTCATGACGGGCACGGTTCGTCCTCGTGGTGATGGGCGGCGGTCAGCGGAAGAGCGGGTCCGCCGGGAGCCGACGCGAGTCGTTGGCCACCGGGGTGGCGTAGGTGTAGTCGAAGAGCGTGGACACGTCGGGGTGCGGGCTGGCCCCGGCGAACGCGACCGCCTCGGCCGCCTCGGCCAACGCCTCGGCCTCGATCGCCACCAGCGCGTCGACGTCGGCAGCACCCACATCGAGGAGCGCGGCACGGAACCGCGCCACCGGGTCGGCGTCCCGGGCCGCGGCTACGTCGGCCTCGGTGCGGTACCGCGCCGGGTCGACAACGGAGTGCCCCTTCAGCCGAGCGCTGACGGTTTCGAGCAGCGCCGGCTGCCCCTCGGTCCGTGCCCGTTCGACGAGCCTGCGCGCCGCGTCGCGTACGGCGAGAACGTCGTTGCCGTCCACCCGTTCGCCGTGCATGCGGTACGCGGCGGTGCGCTTGTACAGTTCGGGCTCCGCGGAGGCTCGTTCGACCGTGGTGCCCATGCCGAGCCCGTTGTTCACCACGAGGTAGACGATCGGCAGGTTCCACAGCGCCGCGATGTTGAGCGACTCGTGGAAGGCGCCGATGTTCATGGTGCCGTCGCCCATCTGGCACACGACGATGTCGTCCTCGCCGTGGTGCGCGACGGCGAGCGCGGCGCCGGTGGCCAGCGGCACCTGGCCGCCGACGATGCCGTACCCGCCGAGCAGCCGCGCCTGCGCGTCGAACAGATGCATCGACCCGCCCCAGCCCTTGGAGGTGCCCGTCGTGCGGCCGTACAGCTCGGCCATGACCCGCCCCGGCTCGATCCCCTTGGCGAGTGCGTAGCCGTGCTCGCGGTAGTTGGTGAACAGGTAGTCGGTGGGGCGCATCCCGGCGAGCAGGCCGACGACGGTCGCCTCCTCGCCGAGGTTCAGGTGGCAGTAGCCGCCGATCTTCGCCTGTGTGTAGCCCTGCGCCGCCCGCTCCTCGAACCGGCGCACGAGCACCATCTGGCGGTAGTACCCGCGCAGGACGCTCGGTTCCTCGGCGGCGGCGGAGCTCTGCTTTCGGCTGCGGGTTGCTCTGGTCGTCGTCATGGCAGGTGTCCTTTCAGCGGCGGCGCTGCATGTCCACTGTCGTCGCGAAGTCATCGGGTTGCATCGGTCCGAGCTCGTCGAGCACTGCCGCATCGAGGGGCCGCGCGGCGCCCCCCGGAAGCACCGCACGGGAGCCCGTGTCGTTGATGCCGGTGACGAGTAGGTCCGAGAGCTGCCGGAACGCCCAGTTCTCAACGGCCGTCCGGGTCGCGACGACCTGTGCGACCGACTCCGCCGGCAGCGTTCGCGCTACGAAGGCGAGTGTGCGCCGAGGCCTGGTCGAGTCATCGGGCGTCGTCGACGAGGCAGATCACGGACTGTTCCTCGGCGGCTGGTCCAAGTGCGTCGCAGTCGCGGCGGTGGCCACGCCGCCCCGTCAGGGAACCATTGCCGGACACCACTGTCGCTCGGCGCTGTCGGTCAGTGTCCACGGCCCTCCGGAGCGGCCAGCCGCCGATCGGTTGACGGTTGTGGTGGGTCATGTGGCCCGACTGCGCGACGGCGCCGTGGTGTCGAGGGGGACCGCGGCGGAGCGGACCAGCCCGAGCTGTACGGACTGGCGCCCCACCGCCGCGTCCAGCAACCAATCGACGACCGTCCGGACCCGGTTGCCCGGCAGCGCGAACAGGTGGTAGCCGCGGGTGACCAGCTTTGCCGGCCAGCCGGACAGCGGGATCCGCAGGGGGTTCGCTGCCGCCTGGGCCCCGCCGAGATCGACGACGAACCCCAGGTCGTGGTGCTTGTAGCGGCGAACTCGACCGTAGCCCAGTGATGCGGCGACATTGCGTCCCGCGAGCTTGCCCTGGCGGCTCGCATGTTGTGCCGTCATGGGCGTGCAATGCCCAGGACGGGTCAGGTCGGGCACCGCGGCAGCGTCGCCGCAGGCGAACACCTCGGGATGGCCGGGCACGACGAGGTCGGAGTGGACCACCACACGCCCGTCCTCGGTGCCGAGCCCGATCTGCTCCACCAGCGGCTCGGGGCGCACACCGACGCACCAGACGAGCGTGCGGCTGGGGACGGTCTGTCCGTCCGTCAGCCGGACACCCGCCGCGGTCGCCTCCTCGACCGATGTGCTCGTCATCACCTCGACGCCACGGGCCCGCAGCACGCGGTCCGCCGCGCGGGACAGCCGTGGATCCAGCCCGGGCAGGACCGCCTCGGCCAGGTCGACGAGGACCCAGCGGATCTGCTGGCCCTCGAGTTCGCGGTGCCGCGCAGCGACGGGCGTCGTGAACAACGGGCCCATGGCGGCGATCTCGGTGCCGGTGTAGCCGGCGCCCACGACGACGAACGTGCACCGTGCGTCCCGCTCGCGTGGGTCGTCGGTGACGGCGGCGAGCTCGATCTGGCGGATGACGTGGTCGCGCAGGTACAACGCCTCCGCGATGTTGCGGAACCCGTGCGCGGACTCGGCGACGCCGGGGATCGGCAGCAGCTTGGTGACGCTCCCGCAGGCGAGCACCACCCGGTCGTAGCTGAGGGTGTGGGCGACGTCCTCGGGATCGACGTAGTCGAGTGACTTCCGCTGTATGTCGATCGTCGTGACCTCGCCGAGGACCAGCTTCACGTCGGGAAGCGCCGCCGGCAGCGACACGGTGACCCGGCGCGCGTCCAGCACGGCGGCCGACACCTCGGGCAGCAGCGGCAGGTAGAGGAAGTAGTCCGTCGGGTTCACCAGCACGATCTCGACGTCCGCGGTTCTTGGCAGCGCACGCGAGACGGAGCGAGCGGCCTCGAACCCCGCGAAGCCGCCGCCGACGATGACGACGCGGGTCCGCCTGGCCGGCTCGGCCGCGGGTCGCAGGACGCGGTCGGCGTTCGATCTTCTGCTCATGGGCGTCTCGGTTCCGTTGCTCTCGGCATGTTCGGCGTCCGTGTCGCGGTACTCCACGACAGATGGACCGGATCCGAACGGGATTTGTGACACGTACTGGCGCCGTCACTCCAGTAGCTTCCCGGAGGCCGAGACCTCCCGGACCAGTGCCGCGATCTCCACCGGCGCATCCGCCACCGGCTCGCGGACGACCTGCCCCGGCCCCGACCAGATCATGTTGACCTGCAGCGACTCGTCCAGGTCGGGGAAGTCGGAGCGGTTGTGGCAGCCGCGGGTCTCGCGGCGCTCGATCGCGGCTTCCACCGCTGCGCGAGCGGCGACGAGTGGTCATGATCGGCGTGCGCGCCGACGGGCGTAAGGAGCTGGTCGCGCTGACCGACGGCTACCACGAGAGCACCGAGTCCTGGGCGGATCTGCTGCGTGACTGCGCCCGGCGCGGGATGTCCGCCCCGGTCCTCGCGATCGGGGACGGCGCGCTCGGGTTTTGGAGTGCGCTACGCGAGGTGTTCCCGACCACCCGGGAGCAGAGATGCTGGTTCCACAAGATCGCCAACGTGCTGGGTGCGCTCCCGAAGTCGGCCCATTCCGGGGCGAAGAGGGCGCTGGCCGAGATCTGGAACGCCGAAGACCGCCGCCACGCCCTCGACGCCGCCCGGGCGTTCGAGGCCGCCTACGGGGCGAAGTTCGGAAAGGCCGTGGCGAAGATCCGCGACGACCTGGAGGTGCTGCTGGCGTTCTACGACTTCCCCGCCGAGCACTGGCAGCACCTGCGCACCACCAACCCCATCGAGTCGACCTTCGCCACCGTCCGGCACCGCACGAAGATCACCCGCGGGCCCGGATCCCGGGCAGCCGGGCTGGCGATGGCGTTCAAGCTGATCGAAGCCGCCCAGGACCGCTGGCGCGCGGTCAACGGCCCGCACCTGGTCGCCCTCGTCCGCGCCGGCGCCACGTTCGTCAACGGCCGCCTCGTCGAACGACCCCACGACCAAGACCAACATCAACCGGAAGCCGCCTGAAGATCTTCATCCACAGGTATTGACTATTGCTCGGCGGGTGGCGGTGATGGTCAGCGGGGCAGTGTCCCGCAGGAGGGCTCCTCCGCAGTCCAGGGCAGCCACAGCTTGAACGTCGCGGTGCATGCGATCGTATGCCGGAGGTGCCGGAACGCCGGCTGGGGCCCACAGGGTGGCCACGTCGGTGTCGCGGGCGAAGGGCCGTTGCCCGGTCAGCAGCTCGTGTAGCAGGCACCCCAGTGCGTAGACGTCGGCGCGGCCGTCGACATCGTCGCCTTTGATCTGCTCGGGCGCGACGTAGTGCCGAGGCGCTGGCAGACGAGCCAGCCGTGTGGGGCACGGTGCGGAGGACGGTGGTCAGTTGCAGCCTCAAGACGTGGTCAGCGTGGCCAGCTACGTGATCATCACGTGGCGAGGTTGTAGATCGCGACGTGGCGGGTTCGGCCGGAGCTGCGTCAGATCGAGTCGACCTCTTTGTCCCGAAGCAACGCAGGCGTGCGCACTACCTGCGCATCTTCGCAGCTCAACCGCCTTCCGTTGTCCGCCGTGGGCCGCTGGCAAGCGGGCTTGTGACCCGCAGACTTGTCACGTTATGTAGTGGCGCAGAAGCGACGGCGCCGGTGGGAAGTCGAGGCGCGCTTTCCCCCGCAGGCCCACGCCTTCGCCCGCGACCAGGCGACGGCTCCTGGATCGAGCCTCTTGTTCCTGCCCAACCATATAGAATATAGTCAGCGGAGGTGGTGAGTACCCATGACGGAGCTCGCGCGGTCCGCGCCCACGGCGCCACCTGCGAGGCGAAGGCGCGGGCGACCCGTGATCGACCCGGGACCGCGCACAGCCTGCCGGTTGGTGTCCGGCGACCACCTGGACCCCGTCGCGCTGGCGCTGGCCGACGGCGCACCGCGCGACGAGTGAACCGACCTGACGATGGAGGGCCCGCCCATGAACGTGTACGACGAGCGGCGGGAGGACGCCGTCCCCGGCGTGCCGATGTTGCTGCGCGAGATGTCCGGGCAGCACCGGTGACTGTCGCGCACGACATCGCACCCGGCGACCCCGCCGGCCGCCGCCGGACCCCGCCTTTCACCCAGCTGCCGACACTGCCCGACCGCGACGAGCGGCATGCCTGGGACGTCTGGGGGCGGGACGACGAGGTCGGAACGCTCAACCTCATCGGGCCGCCGCAGCGACTGGCGGCAGCCCAGTTGGTCCGGATCGGGGAGATGATTCCGCTCACGCTCCCGCTCGACGAACCCGACCCCGGGCTGTTCGAGGAGCGGACGCGGTACCGGCACGTCATCGAGGACACCGGCGCCGGGCAGGACGACCGGCTCGACAACCTGTACCTGCAGTTCTCCAGCCAGTGGGACGGCCTGCGGCACATCCGCGCCGGGCGCCACGGCTACTGGGGCGGTCGGCAGGGCTCCGACCTCGCATCGAGCGACGTGCTGGGGATCGACAGGTGGGCCGAACATGGGTTCGGCGGCCGCGGAGTGCTGGTCGACGTCGCGGCTCACCTGGCCGCGACGGGGGAGCCGATGCCTCCGGACGCACCGTTCGAGATCACCGGTGAGCTGCTGGACGAGGTCGCCGCCGCGCAGGGCCTCACGTTCGCATCCGGCGACATCCTCGTCGTGCGCACCGGATGGATGGAGTGGTACCTGGAGCTGCCCACGGCCGTCCGCGCGGCGCTGCGCGGGACGGTCGGCAGCGGTTTCGCCTGTCCCGGACTGGAGTCCTCGCAGCGAACGGCCGCCTACCTCTGGGACCACGAGTTCGCCGCGGTCGCCGTCGACAACCCGGGCGTGGAGGTCTTCCCGGTGGATCGGGAGAAGGGGTTCCTGCACCGGCGGCTCATCGCGTTGCAGGGCATGGCCCTCGGCGAGCTCTGGTCCCTGCGCAGGCTGGCCGACGCCTGTGCGGCACGCGGAGCGTACGACTTCCTGCTCGTCTCGGGCGTGCTGAACCTGCGCCGTGGGGTCGGCAGCCCGGCCAACGCCTACGCGCTCGTCTGACAGCGCCTCCCAGCCCACCAAAGGAGTGACGATTGCCGCTCGGCCCGCTGCGGCAGGTCGCCGTCACCGGCGTCGGGATGACGTCGGTGTCGCGATCCTCGAACCGCACCCCGCTGGACATCTCCGCCGAAGCCCTCCGCCTCGCGGTCGACGACGCCGGGCTCGACTACAAGGAGGTCGACGGGCTCTTCAGCAACGTCGGCGCCCCCCTGGCCGTGGACTACGACCGCCTGGCCGAGGCGCTCGGCCTCCGCATCCGGTCCGCGATGCAGACGTGGACGCACGGCCGCTTCGTCGGGACGGCCTTGCAGGCCGCGATCACGGCGGTTGCCCTCGGCACCGCCGAGGTCGCCGCCTGCGTCGGCGGCGTCGCGTTCTCGCGGGCCGGGATGGTCGGTGGTCCCGCGGACGACGAGGGCGGTCGACAGGGTGGTGGCTCGCACGGGGAGCTGCCGCACTACGGGATGACGGCACCGGGCGGTGGCGCGGCGATGGCGTTGCGCCGCTACTGCGCCCGCTACGGCTACGACTCCGACCTCATCGCCGCGGTGCCGATCGCGTTCCGCGGGCACGCCCGGCGCAACCCCGGTGCCCAGATGACCAGACCGATGGGCATCGCCGAGTACCTCGCCGAGCCGTTCATCGTCGAGCCGCTCCGGCGGCCGGACTTCGCGCTGCTCAGCGACGGAGGCGGATGCGTGATCGTGACGACCCTCGAGCGTGCGCGCGACCTCCGCCAGCCGCCGGTCGTCGTCGGCGGCATCCAGGGGCTGCACGCGGGCGAGGACGAGTTCATCTTCGCGCCGCCCGGGCTCGGGGTGTTCACCCAGAGCGACACCCGACGGGTGGAGCACAACCCGGTCTACGCCATGGCCGGGCTCAGCGGGCCGGGCGACGTCGACTCGCTGCAGATCTACGACGCCTTCTCCCCGAACCTGGTGTTCGTCCTCGAGCGCTTCGGGTTCGCCGGGGAGGGCGCGGCCCTGGACTGGATCCAGGACGGCCGGATCGAGCTGGGCGGTGACCTTCCGGTGAACACGGCGGGCGGGCTGCTCTCCGAGGCGCACATCTGCGGATGGGGCCACATGGTCGAGGCGGCCAGGCAGGTACGCGGACAGTGCGGGGAGCGCCAGGTCCCGGGGTGCGAGGTGGTGCAGTGGGCCACCACGTTCGGCGACTCCATCATCTTCCAGGTGGATCGGCGGTGACGACGGTGGGCCGCGGCCGTCCGCTCCCTCCGCGTTATCCCGAGGACGTCGAGCACCTCGACGGGGCGGTCCGCGGCGAGCTGAGGATGCCGTGCTGCCGCGCCTGCGGGCGGGAGTTCTGGCCGCCGGGGCCGGTCTGCCCGCGGGACTTCGCGGCCGATGTGGGGTGGGTGACCGATCCGGGGACCGGGACCGTGACGTCCTGGGTGCGGTTCCACAAGCGGTACTACGACGGGGACCGGGTGCCCTACGTCGTGGTCCAGGTGCGTCTGGGCACCGGTCCCCGGCTGACCACGACGTGGGCGGGGGTGCGGGATCCGGTCATCGGGGAGCCGGTCTCGGTGACCTACCGCGAGGTGGCCGACGGCGTCGTCCTGCCCGAGTTCGGGCCAGCCGGTGGGTGAGTACGCCGACCCGCTCCGCAGCAGGTCGCCGGGTAAATTGGGGCATTGCCGGACCGAAGCCTCGAGGTGACAGTGGCCGCATCGGGTAGCCCGCCCGCTCCGCTCGCCGGTGGGAGCAGATCCGGGGCCGGCGCGCCTTCGGGCGGCGCCACGAAGCTGGGGGCTCGTCGGCAGCTCTCGGCCGAGGTCGAGGAATCGGTCCGGGAGATGATCCTCACCGGGCAGCTCCTGGCCGGTGAGCACCTGCGCACCGAGCCGCTCGCCGAGCAGCTCGGCGTCAGCCCGACCCCGGTGCGCGAGGGCCTGCAGGCGCTGCGCAGCCAGGGCTTCCTAACTCTGGAGCCACGCAAGGGTTTCCGGGTCGTCGGGCTGCGCCGGGAGGACCTCGACGACATCTTCCTGGCGCAGGCCTACCTGTCTGCCGAGCTCGCCCGCCGCGCGACACCACGTCTGACCGAGGCCCAGATCGACCAGCTAGCTTCGATCCAGGCGAGGCTGGTCGAGGCGGCCGAGGCTGACGACGCCGACGCCGTCCAGGAGCTCCACCTCGAGTTCCACCGGATGATCAACCGTGCGGCCGATGCCCCGAAGCTGACCCTGCTGCTCGCCATCGCGCTGCGGCACGGTCCGCGCAACTTCTTCCGCGCCAACCACATCTACCCCACGCCCGAAGGCCACGAGGAGATCATCGCGGCGATCCGGGCCCGCGAGCCCGACCGTGCCGCCGCCGCCATGCACCGGTACATCGAGTACATCGGCGGGGTCCTGGCGGACTTCCTCGACGCGGGCGGAGCGCTCGCCCGCTGATCGGTCGGGAAGACCGGGCCGTCCGCCGGTGCCACGATCGCTGCGGCACCACTCCGATGGCCCAACCGTCGTCGTCGAAGGGGGCTTGAAGCCCGCGGCGAAGTGTGCAGAATATAGAAAACATTCCGTAGACATCGGCGCACCTCGGCTGCGCCCGCTGACGGTGAGAGGCGATGACGCCCCGGTGAGAGCAGCGATCATGCGCGAAACAGGCGGCCCCACCGTCGTGCGGCTGGAGGAGGTCGAGCGGCCCGTCCCGGCCGACGACGAGGTGGTGCTCGCGGTGGCGGCCTGCGGGATGTGCGGTCACGACCAGGCCGACCGGATGGGCCTGACCACCATCCCGCTGCCGGAGGTCCTCGGCCACGAGGTGGCGGGCACGGTCGTCGAGGCCGGAGCGAAGGTCCAGCGCTTCGCGGCGGGTGACCGCGTGGCCAAGAAGCAGTTCACGACCTGCGGGCGCTGCCCCGCGTGCCTGGCCGGCCGGGAGATCCAGTGCGCGCAGCGGATGTTCAACTACGGCGGCTTCGCGGAATTCGTCACGGCGCGGGAGTCCACCCTCCTCCCCGTCCCCGCGGAGATCGATCTGGCGGCCGCCTCGGTCGTCGCCTGCGCGGTCGGGACGGGTCTGCAGGCGTTGCGGCGCATCGCCCACCTCGTGCCCGGTGAGACCGTCGTCGTGACGGGCGCCGGGGGCGGCCTGGGGCTGCACGGCGTCCAGGTCGCCGCGGCGCTCGGCGCGACCGTGATCGCCCTCACCAGCTCGCCCGACAAGTCGGCGCAGCTCAAGGAGCTCGGCGCGGACCACGTCGTCAGCACGGCCGACGGCGACTACTGGCGGCAGATCATGGATGCGACCCACGGCCGCGGCGCCGAGGTCGTACTCGACAACGTCGGCCACCCGAAGGTCTTCTCGCAGTGCTTCCGCGGCCTCGCGCACGCGGGCCGCTATGTGTTCACCGGGCAGGTCACCGGCGAGCGTGTCGGCTTCTTCCCCGCCTTCGTCTTCGGCAAGGAGGCGGTCATCACCGGCTCGGCCTCGACCCTGATGTCCACGTTCGTGGATGCCATGGCGCTGGTCGCGGACGGCCGCGTCCGGCCGGTCGTCGAGTCCTACCCCCTCGACGAGGTGGTGCGCGCGTTCACCGACCTCGACGCCCGCCGGATCGTGGGCCGCGCGGTCATCGTGCCGTGAACAGCACCGTCAGCGGGGCAGGAGGTGACATCGATGTCGATCGACGCGACTGACGCCGTGGACACGACCGTCGCGGACATCCGGGACGGCGTGCGGCGGCTGTGCGAGCGCTTCGGTGACGAGTACTGGCGCCGCGTCGACGCGGTGGACGACTACCCGGAGGAGTTCGTCACCGCGCTCACCGACGCCGGGTGGTTGTCGGTGCTCATCCCGGAGGAGTACGGCGGCGGGGGGTTGGGGTTGACCGAGGCCTCCGCGGTGCTCGGCGAGATCAACGCCAGCGGCGGCAGCTCGGCGGCCTGCCATGCCCAGATGTACGTGATGGCCGCGGTGTTGCGCCACGGCTCGCCGGCGCAGAAGCAGCGGTGGCTACCGGAGATCGCCGCCGGCCGGGTGCGGCTGCAGAGCTTCGGCGTCACCGAGCCCGACGCGGGCTCGGACTCCTCCGCCATCCGCACCCGGGCCGAGCGCACCGACCGGGGATGGCTGGTGAACGGGCAGAAGATCTGGACCTCCCGGTTCCAGCACTCCGACCTGCTCCTGCTGCTCGCTAGGACCACCCCGCGGGAACAGGTCACCCGCCGCACCGACGGGCTGAGCCTGTTCCTCGTCGACCTGCGGGAGGCGGGCGCCGCCATCGAGGCGCGCCCGATCCGGACCATGATGAACCACGAGACGAACGAGGTGTTCTTCCGCGACCTCGAGCTGCCCGCCGACGCGCTTGTCGGCACGGAGGGCACCGGGCTGCGGCACGTCTTCGACGGCATGAACGCCGAGCGGATCCTGATCGCCGCTGAATGCGTGGGCGACGGCCGCTGGTTCTGCGCGCGGGCCGCCCGGTACGCCAGCGAGCGCACCGTGTTCGGCCGTCCGATCGGCGCGAACCAGGGAGTGCAGTTCCCGATCGCGCACGCCTACGCCTCGGTCACCGCCGCGGACCTCGTCCAGCAGCGCGCGGCCGAGCTGTTCGACGCGGGCAGGCCCGCCGCCGAGGCGGCGAACATGGCCAAGCTGCTGGCCTCGGAGGCGTCCTGGGAGGCCGCGAACGCCTGCCTCGACGCCCACGGCGGCTACGGGTTCGCCGCGGAGTTCGACGTCGAGCGCAAGTTCCGGGAGACGCGGCTCTACAAGACCGCGCCGGTCGCCAACAACCTGGTGCTCGCCTACCTGGGCCAGCACGTCCTGAAGATGCCCAAGTCGTACTGACGCTCGTCAGCCCCCTGCCCGGACGAACCCCTGCCCAGACGAAGAGGTTGCGATGGCACGGCAGTACCGGCTCCGCGGAGCCGCGGCGATCGTCGGAGTCGGGACGTCCCCGTTCGGACGGTTCCCGGACCGCTCACCGACCGACCTCGCGGCCGAGTCCCTGCGCGCCGCGCTGGTCGACGCCGGACTCGACCGCGCCGACGTGGACGGCCTGGTGACCAACATGGGCTACCCGGCCGGCATCGACTACGACCAGTTCTGTGCGCTGACCGGCCTGCAGACCGAGCTGAACCTGCAGATGTGGACCCACGGGCGCTGGCTCGGCACCGCGGTCGAGCAGGCCGTGGCCGCCGTGGCGACCGGCCTGTGCCGATGCGTCGCGCTCGTGTGCGCGTCCAAGTTCACGGTGTTCGGGCAGCTGGGCGGCGCCGAGGACCACGAGGCCTCCCGGGAGGGCGGCGGCTCGCACGGCGAAGCCCCGCACGTCGGGCTGACCGCTCCGGCCAGTGGCGCGGCGCTTGCCGCGCGGCTCTACCTGGAGCGCTACGGCGCCACCGACGCCGACCTCGGCGCCGTCGCGATCACGGCCCGGGCCGGGGCCCGGCGCAACCCCGCCGCCTGGCGCACCGAGGAGCTCGACCTCGGCGGCTACCTGGCCAGCCGGCTGATCATCGCGCCACTGCGGATCCACGACTTCGCACAGGTGACGGACGGCGCGACCACCGTGCTGGTGATGGCGGCCGAGGACGCCGCGGACACGCCCGCGCCGGTGCCCGTCCTCGGCACCCAGTCGCTGCCCGGCGGACGCGGGGAGTTCGTCTTCGGCCGCCCGGGGCTCGGTGTGGCGCAGCAGGCGATGACCGAGTTCCGCCCGAGCCGGCGCGACGTCGTGGTGTACGAGCGCGCCGGCGTCGACCGGTCCGACGTCAGGGCGCTGTACTGCTACGACGCGTTCTCCCCGCTGGTGTGGTTCACCCTGGAGCGACTGGGCTTCTGCGCCGAGGGCGAGGCCGCGAAGTTCTGCGCGGACGGCGGCATCGCCGCCGGCGGCGCGCTGCCGGTGAACACCAACGGCGGCCTGCTCGCCGAGGCGCACGTCTCCGGCTGGAACAACGTCGTGGAGATGGTCCGCCAGCTGCGCGGGCGCGCGGGTGCGCGCCAGCTGCCCGACGTCGACATCGCGCAGTGGGGATCCCCCTTCGGCGACTCGTTCATCCTCGCAGCGGAGGTCCGATGAGCGCGCAGACCTGGCCCGCCCCCGTGGTCGGGGCCGACACTCGGCCGTTCTGGGACTTCGCGCAACGTCGCGAGCTGCGTGCCCAGCGGTGCGCCGCCTGTGCTGCGCTGCGCCTGCCACCGGGGCCGGTGTGCCCGGCATGCTTCGCCTCAGGCCACGAGTGGGTCCGCCTGTCCGGGAACGGCGTCGTGCAGTCCTGGGTCGAGTACCACCGGCGGTACCACCCGGCGTTCGAGGTGCCCTACACGGTCGCGCTGGTCGAGCTGGCCGAAGGCCCCCGCATCGAGGGCATGCTGGTCGGGGCCGACGCGGGTGCACTGCGGTGGCGCGCAGCGGTGCGGCTCGTCTGGCAGGAGCGCGACGGGTGGGTCGTGCCGGCGTTCGCGCTGGCCGCAGCGGAGGCGGGGTCGTGAGCGCGACCTGGCCGCGTCGGCGGGACGGCGCGACGAGCGGCCCCCTCACCGGGATCCGCGTGCTCGACCTCACCGCCTACGCCGTCGGGCCGTACGCGGCGACGTTGCTCGCGCAGCTCGGGGCGGACGTCATCCGGGTCGACCCGCCCTACGGGGACCCGATCCGGATGATCCAGCCCACTCGACGCGGCGAGCCGACGACGTACTCCGCGAGCAACCTCGGCAAGCGCAGTCTCGTACTCGATCTCAAGGACGCCGGTGACCACGACACGGCCGTCGGGCTGGCCCGGGCCGCCGACGTGGTGGTCGAGAACGCCCGCGCGGGCACCATGGACCGGCTCGGCCTGGGCTACGACCAGCTCCGGGCTCAGAACCCGGGCCTCGTGTACTGCGCGTCCAGCTCGTTCGGCGACGCCGGGCCACTCGCGACGATGGGCAGCACCGACCCGCAGGGCCAGGCCTTCTCCGGGTTCGCCGCGGTCAACGGACACCCGGGCGGGGGGCCCGAGGTGCTCCGGTACGTGGCGATGATCGACCTGACGACGTCGATGTACCTGGTGTCGGCGGTGCTGCTCGGCCTGCACGCCCGACGCCGCACCGGCCGCGGGCAGTACCTGCGGACCTCGCAGATGGAAGCCGCGATCGCGGTGCAGACCACCCGGCTCGCCGAGTTCTTCGCCACCGGTGTCACCCCGGCTCCGCTCGGCACCGGCACCGCGACGCTGGTGCCGTCGCGGGCCTACCGGTGCCAGGACGGCGCCTGGGTCGCGCTCACGGCCCGGACCGACCGGGAGTGGACCTCCCTCTGCGATGCCGTCGGCCTGCCCGAGCTCGCCCACGACCCCCGGCTGGTCACCGGTCCCGGACGGGTCACGCACCGGGCCGAGGTCGACGCCGCCCTCGAGACGGCGATCGCGCAGCGGCCCGCGCACTGGTGGAGCCGGCGCCTGCCCCGCGCGGGTGTGCCCTGTTTCCGCCCGCACACCCTCGAGGACGACGTCGACGTCAACTCCCACTTCGCACAGACGGGCGGGGTCGTGCGGGTCCCGCACGTCGACGGGGACACGATCGCCGTGGCGGGTCCGCTGTGGAGCTTCGAGAAGACCCCGCCGACCCCGGGCGCCGCGGTGCAGCCGGGCCGGGAGACCGCGGAGATCCTGGCGGAGGTGCGACCGTGACCGCGGGACCGCTGGACGGCGTGACGGTCGTGGACACCACCCAGGGAACATCCGGCCCCTATTGCACGCTCCTGCTGGCCGGGCTCGGCGCTCGGGTGATCAAGGTCGAGCCGCCCGGCGGGGACTGGCTGCGCGCGATCGGGCCACCCTGGATCGGCGACGACGGCGCCGCCGCTGCCCACCTGAACCGCGGCAAGCAGTCCGTCGTCCTCGACCTGGATTCCGGGCCCGGTCGCGACGTGCTGCGCAAGCTCGTCGGCATCGCCGACGTGCTCCTGCACGAGCTGACCGTGCCGGAAGCCGCCGCGCGCGGCCTCGACCCGGCGTCGCTGCGAACCGGCAACCCCGGACTCGTCGACTGCGCGGTGACCCCGTTGGGGGAGGTCGGGCCCTGGTCCGGCCGGCCCGCCTCCGAGCTGGAGGTGCAGAGCCTCGTCGGCATCCCCCGCTACCTCGGCGCGCTCGACGAGCCACCCGTGCGGCTCGGGGCCGACATCGGCGGCGTCCTCGCCGGGTGCACGGCGTTCCACGCGGTACTGGCCGGGTTGCTCGCCCGGGAGTACGTGGGCGGCCAGCACGCGGCCGTGTCGCAGCTCGGGGCGCTGCTGGGCACCGCCACCGTCATGATCGCCGCGCTGGACGACCCCGACGAGTGGA
The DNA here is from genome assembly GCA_030147065.1 of Pseudonocardia sp. Lineage (GTDB taxonomy): Bacteria > Actinomycetota > Actinomycetes > Mycobacteriales > Pseudonocardiaceae > Pseudonocardia. The sequence goes on from JASLAP010000101.1 coordinate 27,207, forward strand.
CCGGCTTCCACTGCAACGCCGCCGTCTACCCACCGGACCAGGGGATCGCCACCGCCGACGGGCGCCTCTACTACGGGCAGCCGCTGCGCTCGGAGGAGGCCTGGCAGCAGTTCTGCCACGACATCGGTGCCGAGGCGCTGCTCGACGATCCGCGCTTCGCCACCCGTGCCCTGCGGATGCCGCACATGGCGGACCTGCGCCAGGAGCTGGAGCCGTACTTCCGCCGGTTCACCTCCGCCGAGCTGATGGAGCTCATCGTGCGCAGCGACGGCATCGGGGTGCCCGTCAACGACTACGCCGACCTCGTCGCGCACCCGCAGGTGCAGGCGCTCGGCCAGGTCGTGGAGACCGCGATCGGGCCCACGCTGGGCCTGCCGTGGCGTCGCCGCGACGAGGACCTGCCGGCGCCCGCCGGCGCGACGCCGGCCGTCGGCACCGACACGCTGGACGTCCTCGTCGAGCTCGGCTACGCCGCGTCCACCGTCGAGCAGCTCGTCGTGGCGGGCGTCGCCGGCGTGCGGCCCACCCCTGCCGGGACGGACGTCCCCGCCACCCAGGGAGGTACCAGGTGAACGACGTCGCCGAGCTGCGCGGCGCCGCCGCGGTCGTCGGTGTGGGCACCACCCGGTTCGGGAAGCTGACCGGGTACTCCGCGAACGACCTCGGCGGGTGGGCGCTGCTCGATGCCCTCCAGGACGCGGGCCTGACCAGCGCCGACGTCGACGGCCTGATCGTCAACCGGGTCAGCACCTACGAGGCGATCGCCTCGCACTACGGGATCCAGCCGCGGTGGGCGGCGCAGCTGCCGACCGAGGGCCGGATGTCGGGGGCGTCGGTGCAGCTCGCGGCGGCCGCGATCCGCACCGGCCTGTGCCGCACCGTCGCGCTGGTCTACGGCAACGACGGTGGGTCCGGCGGCGCCACCTACGGAGCGGCGGGCGAGGGCTACGGCACTGCGCCCTCGCTGACGCTGCCGTACGGGATGACTTCGCCCGGCGCGTTCTACGCCCTGATGCTGCAGCGGCACCGCCACCTGTACGGCACCAGCGAGCAGCAGCTCGCGACGGTGGCGATGACGTTCCGGCGACACGCCGCGCTCAACGACAACGCGGTGATGCGCAAGCCGATCTCGCTCGAGGACTACTGCGCCTCGCGCTACATCGTCGAGCCCATGCACCTGCTCGACTACTGCCTGATCAACGACGGCGGTGTCGCGATGGTGATCACCGCCGCGGACGCGGCCGCCGACCACCCCAAGACCCCGGTCTACATCCTCGGCGCCGCGCAGGCCGGCCAGCTCGTGGGATCGGACTTCCCGCCGGAGGACTTCTGGGCGGGCGCCGTGCGCGACGTGGGGGAGCGGGCGTTCCGGATGGCCGGCCGGGAGCGGTCCGACGTCGACGCGCTGATGGTCTACGACAACTTCAGCCCCAACGTCCTGTTCGCCCTGGAGGGCCTCGGCTACTGCGGTCCGGGCGAGTCGGGGGACTGGATCCAGGACGGCCGCATCGGTCTGGGTGGGGAACTGCCCGTCAACACCTCCGGCGGGCACCTGTCGGAGAGCTACATGCAGGGCTGGGGGCTCAACGTCGAGGCCGTTCGCCAGCTCCGCGGCGAGTGCGGGGAGCGGCAGGTGCCCGGGGCGTCCGTCGTCCAGTACGTCTGCTCCTCCCCGGTGGTGTCGTCGATCATCTACGGAACGGAGCTGTAGCCATGGAGCGACACCCCCCGGTCCCGCCCGCTGCGGGCCTGCTCGACGCCTACCACGAGGGCCTGGCGGCCGGTGAGCTCCGCGTGATGCGTTGCTCGTCGTGTGGCACCGCGCAGTTCCCTCCCCGGGCGGTCTGCCCCGCCTGCGCCACCCCCGGCGCCGCCGAGTGGGTCACCACGACCGGCCGCGGCCGGATCTGGTCCTTCGGCGTGTTCCACAAGGCCTACCTGCCCGCGCCCGCGCCGCAGCCGCCGTACAACGTCGCGGTCGTCCAGCTGGACGAGGGACCGAAAGTGATCACCAACATCGTGTCGGTCCCCGACGCCGAGATCCGCGTGGGGACGGCCGTGCAGGCCGTCTTCGCCGCCCAGGACGGAACAACGGCTGTCCGCTTCCGACCCGTGCCCTCCGACACGGACACCCCCGGTACCACCCCCGAGACCACACAGACAGGACGGTGAGTTCGATGCCATGGAGTTCTCGCAGGAGGTGGGCGCTCGGTGCGGCGGTCGTGACCGTCGCCGCGGCGCTGACGGCGTGCGGATCCGGAGGCGGGGACGCGGGTAACCCCGACGAGCCGGTCAAGATCGCGATGGTCGCGCACAACACCGGCCCCTACGCCGACACCGGCAGGCTGAAGGCGATCGGCGCGCAGATCGCCATCGACGAGATCAACGCCGCCGGCGGGATCAAGTCGCTCGGCGGGGCCAAGATCGAGCTCGTCACCGAGGACGCGGGCGAGTCGGTCACCACGGCCGTCTCGGCCGCCAACCGCGCGCTCGGCGAAGGGGTCGTGGCCGGCGAGGGCACCGGCATCAGCTCGACCACCCTGGCGGTCACCGAGGTCGCCGAGCGCCGGGAAATCCCCTGGATCACCATGTCCTACGAGGACAAGATCACCGAACGCGGCTTCCGGAACGTCTTCGCGACGAGCCCGAAGACCTCGGAGTTCACCGATCTGTGGGTCAAGGCCATCACCGAGCTCGCCGCAGCCAACGGCGTCTCGATCCAGGACGTCGGGATCATCAGCGGCGTCAACGTCGTCGCGACCAGCGCCGCGGACCAGCTCCGCACGACCTACGCCCCGGCCAACGGCTGGAACATCGTCATGGACCAGACCGTCGAGGAGGGAACGCTGCGCGACGCCACCCCGGTGGTGGAGCAGATCCGGTCCACCGGACCCCAGCTGCTGCTCGTCGGCTCGAGCATCGCGGACCTGCAGCTGATCACCCGCAAGGAGATCGAACAGGGCCTGACGCCCGTGCCCTGGGTCCTCGCGGGCGCGCCGTACCTCAGCGGGGCCTTCGTCGAAGCGCTCGGCGCCGACGCGGTGAACGGCACGTTCGCGGTGGCGTCCGCCGCACCGTTCAAGGGCCAGGAGGAGTTGGCGCAGAAGGTGCGCGACGCGGGTGACCCGTTCCCGCAGCAGTACCACTTCGCGACCTACTCGCACATGTACCTGATCAAGGACGCGATCGAGCGCGCGGGATCCCGCGACCCGCAGGCGATCCGCGACGAGCTGGCCAAGACCGACGTGACGGGCGGCCCCGCCGGGTCACCGTGGCCGTCGGAACGGGTCCGATTCGACGAGACCGGGCGCGCGGTCGACCGGGTGGCCGTCCTCGTGCAGTGGCAGGACGGCAAGACCGTGACCGTCTACCCGGTCGACCGGGCCCAGGGCGAACCCATCTGGCCGACCCTCGGTGGTCCGACCTCCTAGGTCCGCTCGGCGGATCGCAACCCGCCGCGGTGCCGCCGTGGCACGCAGCGGCCGGAAGAGGTGACTCGCAATGCTCCTTGTGCAGGCACTCATCAACGGGGTGCTCGTCGGTGCGATCTGGGGCGTCCTCGGCCTCGGCAAGCAGATCGTGCTCGGCGTCATCCACTTCGTGAACTTCGCCCACGGGCACCTCGTCCTGGTCGCGATGTACCTGGCGCTCGTGCTGTGGACGCTCACGCAGGCCGACCCGTTCCTGCTGCTGCCCGTCGTGGTGGTGGTCATGGCGGGACTGGGCTGGGTGCTCGACCGCGTCCTGGTCCGGCCCCTCGTCCCGCTGGGGGAGCGGTCGCAGATGATCGCGACCCTCGCCCTCGCGCTGATCATCCAGAGCCTCGCGCTGATCATTTTCTCGCCGCAGCCCCGGTCGATCCAGACCTGGTGGGCGAACACGGCGTGGCAGGTCGGCGGGCTGTTCATCAACTACGGGCAGCTGATGGGACTGCTCGTCTCCGCGATCGCCTTCGCCGCGACATGGTGGGTGATCCGCCGCACGGCGCTGGGCGTCATGATCCGCGCGACCTCGCAGAACCGGGAGGCCGCGCAGTACATGGGCATCAACATCCAGCGGGTCTACGGGATCGCCTTCGTGCTCTCGGTCGCGCTGGCCGGTGTCGTCGGCGGGGTGTTCATCGTGTCCTCGCCGGTCAGTCCGTCGACCGCCTGGAGCTTCCTCATCCTCATGTTCGTCGTCCCGGTCCTCGGTGGCCTGGGCAGCATCCCCGGCACCATGATCGCCGGCGTCCTGGTCGGCGTGGTGCAGGTGCTCAGCAGCACCTACCTCGACATCCAGCTGCAGAACGCGCTCGTGTTCGTCCTGTTCCTCGGCTTCCTGGTGCTGCGACCGCAGGGAATCCTGGGCAAGGCGACCGACCAGTTCCGCACCAGTGTCTGACCGGAAGGAGAAATCCGTGCTCCGCACTTACCGACCGGCGCTGATCGGGTGCGCGCTGCTGGTCGCCGGGGGCCTGTACGGGCTGAGCTCCGAGACCGCGGCCCACACCATGGCACTCATGGCCGTGTGGGCGCTGATGGCGTCCGGTTGGAACATCATCTCCGGCTACACCGGCCCCATCTCGCTCGGGCAGGGCGCGTTCTTCGGGCTCACCGCGTTCACCACGACGGTCCTCTTCGCGGACTACAACCTGACGCCGTACCTGGGCATCGCCGTCGGGGTGGTGCTGTCCCTGGTCCTCGCCGCGCTCGTCGGGCTGGTGACGCTGCGGCTGTCCGGGCTGTACTTCGCGCTCGCCACGCTGACCATTCCGCTGATCATGGCCACGCTCACCCGCTACTTCGGCTACCACGAGGTGCCCCGGCCCTACGTGGGCGAGTCGGTCGCCTACTTCCAGTTCAACGACACCCTGCCCTACTACGTGGCCGCCGCGGTGCTCGTCGCAGCGGCGTTGTTCTTCACCACCCGGCTGGAGGGCACCCGCACCGGCCGCTACTTCGTGGCGATCCGGGAGAACGAGCGGGCCGCCGAGGCGTCCGGCGTGCCGGTGCTGCGCTACAAGTTCTACGCCTTCGCGATCGGGGCGGTGCTCTCCGCTCTCGCCGGCGGGCTGTACAGCCAGCTGTCCTTCGTTTTCAGCCCGGACGCCGTCTACAGCCCCATCATCTCGGTCCAGGCCCTGCTCATCGTCCTCATCGGCGGGTCGGGGACAGTGCTCGGGCCGCTGATCGGGGCGGCGATCGTCATCCCGCTCAGCGAGTTCACCGCCGTGTACTTCTCCCAGCTGCCCGGGCTCAACGAGCTGGTGTACGCCGTTGTCCTGCTGGTGGTCGCGTTCTGGTCCCGGCGCGGCCTCTACCCCTTCATCGCCGAGGGCCTGGCCGGGCTGCGGGCCAGGATGGGGAACCGGGGCGGCCGCCCAGGCCCGGCTCCGCCCAGCTCCGGCGGCGCTCGGCAACGTCCCCCGTCGGCGGCCTCGCCGGCGGAGCGGTCCGGGAGCGCCTCGTGAACGCCTCCGGTCCCGCGACCGCGCCGTCGCCGCCCGAACGGGTCCGGCTGGAGGTGCGGGGTCTCGGCAAGCGGTTCGGCGGGCTGCGGGCCGTCCGCGACGTCAGCTTCGTGGCCCACCACGGGGAGCGGATCGGGCTCCTCGGGCCCAACGGCGCCGGGAAGACGACCCTGACCAACCTCGTCACCGGTGAGCTTCGGCCGTCCGAGGGCGATGTCCTGCTCGACAGCCGCAAGGTCACCGGGCACCGACCGCACTCGCTGTTCCGGCGCGGCCTCGCGCGGACCTACCAGGTGGCCAACCCCTTCCCCGCGCTGACCGCGCTGGACAGCGTCATGATCGGTGCGCTGGCCGCGACCGCGGCGGTGGCGCCGGCCCGGTCGAAGGCGGAGTCGGCCCTCGCGCTGCTCGGCCTCGGCGCGAAGGCGGGCACTCCCATGAGCCAGCTGAACATCGTCGAGATGAAGGAGGTCGAGCTCGCCCGGATCATCGCGTCCGGCGCCTCGGTCGTGTTCCTGGACGAGGTACTCGCCGGGCTGCGGCCGGCGGAGATCGACGCGCTGCTCGACGTGGTCGAGGAGCTGGCCCGCGACCACGAGCTCACCGTCGTGATGATCGAGCACCTGATCGGGGCCGTGATGCGGTTCTGCAGCCGGATCATCGTCATGAACGAGGGGGCCGTGATCGCCGACGGCCCCGCGCAGCAGGTCGCCCGCGACGACGCGGTGATCGACGCCTACCTGGGCGCGAAGTGGAGGACGCATGCTTGAGGTCGAGGGGCTCTCGGCCGGGTACGGCCAGGTCCGGATCCTGCACGACGTGTCGGTCTCGGTCGGCGCCGGGGAGATCGTGGCGATTCTCGGCTCGAACGGGGCGGGGAAGACCACCCTGTTCCGGGCGCTGTTCGGCTTCGCCGACATCGAGCACGGACGCATCGATTTCGACGGGCACGATCTTCGGAGGACTCGCGCCTACGAGATCACGCGGGCCGGTGTGGTGCACGTTCCGGAAGGGCGAGGGCTGTTCCCCGGGATGACGGTGCTGGAGAACCTCTTGGTCCCGATGTACGCCGACCGGCGCCGGCTGACCGATCGGCGGGACGTCGTCTTCGAGATCTTCCCCAAGCTCAAGGACCGGGCCCGGCAGGCGGCCGGGACGATGAGCGGCGGCGAGCAGCAGATGCTGGCCATCGGCCGCGGCCTGATGGCCTCGCCGCGGCTGCTGCTGCTCGACGAGCCCTCGATCGGCCTGGCCCCGAAGCTGGTCGACGAGGTGTTCGAGCGACTGGCGCTGATCCACGAACGGGAGCCGGAGATGGGCATCCTGATCGTCGAGCAGTCCGTGGCGGACACGATCGCGCTCTGCTCTCGCGGCTACGTCATGGAGCGCGGCGCGATCGTCCTCGAAGGATCGGCCGCCACGCTGGCGAGCGCGTCCGCGCTGGAGGACGCGTTCCTCGGCACGACCGGGAGCGGGTGAGGGAGGGCATGGTCCTCGACGACGAGCTGGACACCTTCCCCGCGCTGCTGCGCGCGCTGGCCACGCAGTATCCGGAGCACGAGGCGGTGGTGGCCCCCGAGGGCCGGTTGACCTACACCGAGCTGCTCGCCCGCTGCGAGACGATGGCTGCCTTCTACGCCGACGCGGGCATCGAGCCGGGCAGCCGGGTGGGCGTTCTGCTGCCCAACGGGTTGCGCTGGATCGTCGCCGCACTGGGCGCGCACCTCGCGGGCCTGGTCGCGGTGCCGATCAACACCTGGTACCGCTCGTCGGAGTACGCGCACGTGATCGACACCGCGGCGCTGCGCATGATCGTCACCACCGACGACCTCTTCGGGCGACCGGTGCTCGACGACCTCGGGGCAGCCGGGTACGGCGAGCGGTTCCCTGAACGCGGTCGGCGAGGCTACCGCGGCGCGCTGTGCTGGCCGGCCGAGGCGGAGCTTCCGCCGCAGGTCGTACCGGGACCGTCCGGGGGCAGCGCCGCGGTGGTCGGACCGGACGACCTGGCGCTGATCCTGTTCACCAGCGGGAGCACGGCGCGTCCCAAGCCCGTCCCGCTGCGGCACGGGCCGCTGGTGCGCAACGGCCGGGAGATCGCACGTCGCCAGCACCTGCGCGCCGGCGACCGCTTGTGGATCGCGGCACCCTTCTTCTTCGGCTACGGGTGCGCGAACGCGCTGCCGGTGGCGCTGTCCCACGCCACGACCCTGTGCCTGCAGGAGCGGGTGGACGGCGACGAGTCGCTCGCGTTCATCGAGCGGGAGCGGTGCACCGTGTACTACGGCCTGGCCACGACGTCGCGGTCGCTGCTCGCGGCACCGACCTTCGGTGAGCGCGACATCTCCTCGCTGCGCACGGGCACGACGGGCTTCACTGCCGAGGACAAGCGGCTGGTGATCGAGGAGCTCGCCGTCACAGAGGTGTGCAGCGTCTACGGGCTCACCGAGGCGTACGGGCACTCCACGATGACCGACGCGCTCGACCCCGTCGAGGTCAAGCTGCACACGCAGGGCACGGTCGTGCCGACCCAGGAGATCCGGATCGTCGACGAGCGGGGTGAGCCGTGCGCGACCGGGGAGACCGGCGAGGTGGAGCTGCGGGGCTGCGTGATCGACGCCTACCTCGACTCCCCGGACCTCGACGCCGAGTCGTTCCGGCCGGGCGGGTGGTTCCGGACAATGGATCTTGGCTGGCTGGACGACCACGACCGGCTGCACTTCGTCGGCCGGCGCAAGGAGCTGATGAAGATCAAGGGTATCAACATCGCCCCGGCCGAGGTCGAGGACATCCTCGCCACCCACCCCGCGGTCGACCAGGCCTACGTCATGGGCGTGCCGGCCGCCGGCGACGAGATGATGGTCGCCGTCGTCGTGCCGCGCGACCCGGCCGGCGATGCGGACACTCTCGCGAAGGACCTCGTCGGCCACGTCCGGGCGCGCGCCGCCAGCTACAAGGTCCCGTCCCGGTTCGTCGTGATGAGTTCCGCGGAGCTCCCGCTCACCGACACCGGCAAGGTCAGCAAGCGCGAGCTGCGCACGATGGTCGATGGCTAAGGGCGGGCCCGCCGGAGTCGCGGCGGTCGTCGGCGTCGGCGAGACCGACTACGCCGCCGACTACCGCCGGCGCGCCGACCCGGATCGGCCCCGTCGCGACGCGTACTCGTACGCCGTGGATGCCTTCCGGCTGGCGTTGGCCGACGCCGGTCTGTCCCGCGACGACATCGACGGGCTGGTGGTCGGCCCGCCCCTCGCCGCCGAGCGGACGGCCGAGATCCTCGGGATGGACCCGGACTGGGCGGCCGCCGGCGACCATGCGCAGGCCCTGTCGATGGCGAGCATGGCGCTGGCCACCGGGGCGGCCGAGTGCGTCGCCGCGGTCTACGGCAACGACCAGCGCAGCGCGGGTCTGCGCTACGGCGGCGCGGCCACGCCGGGGGCGTCGCTGTTCCTCGCCTACGACTACTACGCGCCATGGGGTCTGACCTCGCAGGGCGCGCTCTACGCGCTCATGGCGCAGCGCTACCGGCAGCTGCACGGCCTGAGCGAGGCGGCGCTCGCCGAGGTCGCGGTGAACCAGCGTCGGTTCGCGGCCGCGACCCCCGGCGCGGTGATGACGCGGCCGATCACCGTCGATGGCTACCTGGCCAGCCCCTACATCGTCGAGCCACTACGGCTGCTCGACTACTGCCTGGTCAACGACGGCGGGGTGTGCCTGCTGTTGACCACCGCGGACCGCGCGGCCCGGCTGGCGGCCCCGCCGGTGACGATCGCGGCCTTCGGCCGGGCCGACGCCGACCGCGAGGCCACCTCGTTGCGGCCGCGGCTGACCGACTTCTACCACTCCGCGCACCGGCGGGCCGCGGCCCAGGTGTACGACGCCGGCGGGATCGGACCCGAGGACGTGCGGTGCGTCCAGATCTACGACAGCTTCAGCATCCACATCCCGGTCGCCCTGGAGGGGTTCGCGTTCTTCGCCGAGGGCGGGGCCGACGCGTTCCTGGCCCGTGGCGGGCTGCGACCCGGGGGCCGGCTCGCGGTCAACACGTCGGGTGGGCACCTCTCCGGCTCCTACATGCAGGGCTGGGGCCACCAGGTCGAAGCCGTGCACCAGCTCCGTGGTCGGGCGGGCCGGCGGCAGCAGCCGGACCTCGAGCACGTGCAGTACATCGGTGACGCCGCCGGGAAGGTCACGACGATCCTCTACCGCAGGGGTGCCCGGTGAGAACCCGGCCGCGTCCGTTCCCGGGCCCGGACGAGGACGTGTTCTGGAGCCACGTCGCGCGGGGCGAGCTCCGCCTGCAGCGCTGCGTGCGGTGCGAACGGTTCCGGTACCCGCCGGCGCCGTGCTGCCCGGCGTGCCTCGCGGCGGACGCCGAGTGGGCTCCGGTGTCCGGGCGCGGGCGGGTGATCTCCTGGGTCCGGTTCCACCGCGAGTACTTCCCCACCCTCCCGCCGCCGTACGTGGTCGTCGCCGTCGAACTGGAGGAAGGCCCGCTGATGATCGGCAACGTCGACGACGAGACGCGCGATCGGCTCTCGGTGGGGGCCCCACTGCGGCTGGTGTTCGAAACCTGCGCGTTCGAGGACGGCAGCCCGTTCGTCGTTCCGCAATGGCAGCTCGGGTGAGAACCCCGGGAGGAGACCGTCGTGCCCGCACCTCGGGTGATCGCATCCCAGATCGGCTTCACCGAAGGTCCCGTCTGGACCTCCTCCGGGCTGCTGCTCGTCACGAGCATCTCCCGCGGGCTGGTCTACGAGATCGATCTCGGACGGGGTGTCGTCGGGCAGGTCGAGACCGGCGGCGGCCCGAACGGTCTGGCGCTCGACGCCGACGGCGGGGTTTGGGTCGCCCAGAACGGTGGGTCGGTGATGCCCACCAGATCGGCCCGGCCGGTGTCGCCCGGGCTGCAGCGGATCGCCGGCGGGGTGGTCGAGGATGTCGTGACGCGCGGGCTCGTCGCCCCGAACGACCTCGTCCAGGGTCCCGACGGGCGCATCTGGTTCACCGACCCCGGCGCCCAGCCGGGGCGGGTACTCGCCTACGACCCTCGAACCGGGGACATGGAGACGGTGGCCGACGGGGTGGACTACCCGAACGGGCTGGTCTTCGATGCTGCGGGAGAGGTCCTCTACCTCGCCGAGACCCGAACCGGGAGGATCCTGCACTACCGCCGGGACGGCACGGCGCTCCAGACCATGGGCGTCTTCGCGACGCTCCCGGAGGGCGGCCCGGACGGGCTGGCGTTCGACGTGGACGGCAACCTCTACGCGGCCGCCCCGGAAGCCGACATGATCGCGGTGTTCGCCCCGGACGGCAGCGCCGGCTCCCATATCCGCTTCGACGGCCCGACGTTCCCCACGAACCTGTGCTTCGCCGGCCCGGAGCTCGCCACGCTCGTGGTCACCGCAGCCAAGGGCGGCCGGGTCCTGGGCACCGAGGCGGTGGCACAGGGGTGCCGAGCTTCGCCAGGACCGCGGCCCTCCGGATAATCGCCAGGGTGTAGTGATGCCCGAGGAGCGCAGGCCCCAGGGTCGGACGGAAACGGCGGTCGGATGAGCACAACGGGCGACGAACCCACCGCCGGGGGTTCGGCCGATCTTGACGGGGCCTTCGCGGTGGGGTCGAGGCGCTCCCGCGGGTTGGCCGGGCGGCGGCAGCTCCCCGCGGAGGTCGAGGCGCACGTCCGCGACCTGATCATGTCAGGCAGGCTCACGGCGGGGGAGTTCATCCGCACCGAGCGGCTGGCGGACGAGCTCGGTATCAGCCAGACCCCGGTGCGCGAGGGGCTGCTCGCCCTGCGGGGGGAGGGATTCCTCGCCCTGGAACCCAGGCGGGGGTTCCGCGTCCTGCAGCTGCGCCCCTCGGACGTGGACGACCTCTTCACCGCGCAGGCCCACCTGGCGGGCGAACTGGCCCGGCGGGCGGCCTCGCGGCTGACGCCTTCCCAGCTCGAGCAACTGCACGCCGTGCAGGACCGGCTCGTGGCCGCAGCCGAGGCGGCCAGGGCAGACGCGGTCGAGGAACTCAACCACGAGTTCCACCGCATGATCAACAAGAGCGCGAACTCGCCCAAGCTGGCGCTGCTCCTGTCGGTCGCGGTGCGCTACGTGCCGCGCAAGTTCTTCGCCTCGATCGAGGGCTATCCGGAGGCCAGCTGCAAGGACCACCAGGCGATCCTGTCGGCGCTGCGGGACCGGGACGGCGACCGCGCGGCGCGGACGATGTACCAGCACGTCAAGCACGCAGGTGAACTCCTGCTCGAACACCTGAACGCGGCCGATGCTCTGGGGTCGGCCGGAGGTGGGGACGTCCGCGAAGGGTGAAGGTCGAGCTCAGGGCACAGGCTGACCAACAGGGCCCGGGCTCGG
>JASLAP010000206.1 GCA_030147065.1 Pseudonocardia sp.
GGACCACCCGGACGCCGGTGATCTGCTCCCGCAGGATGCGGTTGACGGCGTCGATGCGCACCTGCATCAGCCGGAAGCGCGGCACCATCCGCACGATCACCAGGCCGATGGCCACGACCAGCACCGGCACGCACACCGCGACCAGCCAGGACAGCCCGACGTCCTCGCGCAGCGCCATGACGACGCCACCGACGCACATGATCGGCGCGGCCACCAGCATCGTGCAGGAGGTCAGCACGAGCATCTGCACCTGCTGCACGTCGTTCGTGCTGCGGGTGATCAACGTGGGAGCGCCGAACCGGTTGACCTCGCGCGCGGAGAACTCGGTGACCCGGCCGAAGACCGCCGCCCGCAGGTCCTGCCCGACGCCCATCGCGGTGCGGGCGCCGTAGTACACCGCGCCCACCGAGCAGAGGATCTGCACCACGGTCACCAGCAGCATCCAGCCGCCGGTGCTGACGATGTAGCCGGTGTCGCCGCGGGCGATGCCCTGGTCGATGATGTCGGCGTTGAGGCTGGGCAGGTAGAGCATGGCCATCGTGCCCACCAGTTGCAGCACGACCACCACCTGCAGCGGCCGCCGGTAGGGGCGCAGGTGGGTGCGCAGCAGTCGGACCAGCATGGTCAGTCTTCCAGTCGTTCGGGACGGGCTCGGGACGAGCGGTCGGGGTGGGCGGCGGGATGCCGTGCGGGGTGGCAGGCGTGCCCGGGGGCGCCGGCGCCGGGTCGTCCGAGGCCGTCGAGCAGGACCGACACCACGTCGCGGGCGGCGAGCGGGTGGCCGTCGGAGATCCTGGGGTGGGTGCCGGAGAACACCAGCAGGCGCAGGACGTGCGCGAACTCGTCGGCGGGCACGGTGAGCCGGTGGCGGTCGGGCCCGATCAGGTCGACCACGGCGGCCCGGAAGGCGTCGTTCATGCTGGCCGGGCCGGGTGGGCGCGCGCCCGGCGGGGCGGGCGGCGGGCCGGTCAGCCCGAGGGCGTCGATGAGCGCGAACGCCCCGGACAGCCGCTCCTGCAGGATCTCCACCGCCGCGACCAGGCGTTCGCGCAGCGGCAGCGCCCGGTCCACCCCGGCCAGCCGGTCCAGCGTGGGCGCCGGGTCGAAGGCCTCCGCGGTGACCGCGCACATCAGCGCGTCCTTGTCCGGGAAGACCCGGAAGATCGTCCCCTCGGCGACGCCGGCCGCCTCGGCGATCTCCCGGGTGCTCACCCCGGCGCCGTGCCGCAGCACCAGCGGGAGCGCGGCGGCCACGATGGCCGCCCGGCGCTCGGCCGGCGCCATCCGGGCCGCCCGCCGGCCCCGCGTTCCCGTCTGCACCCGGCCGACGGTAATGAGCGGGCACTCACTAGCGCAAACCGGTTTCGCTCCCGGCGGACGGGCCGCCCCGGGCCCGGGTCAGGGGCGGCGGCTCACGAGCAGGGTTCGGCGCACTGGCCCTCGTGGTGGGTGTGCGCGAGCTGCTCGACCTGCAGCGTGCTGTGGGTCAGCCCGAACCGCTCGCGCAACAGGCGCGCGGACCGGTCCAGCACCGACTCCTCCCCGCAGCCCGTGCGGGCCCCGGCGTCCGGATCCAGCACCAGGTGCGCCGACACCGACGGGGTCCGGTCGTTGATCGCCCAGACGTGCAGGTCGTGGATGTCGGCCACGCCCGGGACCCCGCGCAGCGCGTCCTGCACCTCGGCCACGTCGATGTCGCGTGGGGCGCCCTCCAGCAGGACGTGCCCGACCTCGCGCAGCAGCGCCACCGCCCGCGGCAGGATCAGCGCCACGATCGCCAGCGAGGCGACGGTGTCGGCGTAGGGCCACCCGGTGGCCAGCAGGACCACCGCGGCGACGATCACCCCGACCGAACCCAGCGCGTCGCCCAGCACGTGCAGCATCGCACCGCGCATGTTCATGTTGGCCCGGTCGCCGCCGGCCAGCACGGCCAGCGAGACCGCGTTGCCGATCAGCCCCAGCACGCCGACGACCAGCAGCGGCAGCCCGGGGACCTCGGCCGGTTCGACCAGCCGCCGCACGCCCTCGACCGCGACCCAGCCCACCACGACCACCAGGGCCAGCGCGTTCACCCCGGCGACGAGGACCTCGACCCGGCCGAACCCGTAGGTGCGGCGCAGCGTGCCGGGCCGGGCGGCGAGCACCGAGGCCACCAGCGCGGCGGCCAGGGCGCCGGCGTCGGTGAGCAGGTGCCCGAGGTCGGCCAGCAGCGCCAGCGACCCGGCCAGCACCGCTCCGACCGCGCCGACCAGCGCGGTCACCAGCGTCACCCCGAGCGCGACGGCCAGCCGCCTGCGATCACTCTCGGCCGAGTGCCCGTGGCCGTGCCCGTGGCCGTGACTGCGCCCCATCTGGCCCTCCCGTCGTCGGCCTGCGCAGCCAATCATGCACAACCACGCATGCTCCGGGGAGGACTACCTCACCGAGGGCTGGCCCACACCTGCTCCGCGGACCGGCCCGATCACATCTCGTGGGCCATGTCGTAGCCGAGGTCGCCGTCGCCCGGATCGGCCGCGGCCGAGCGGCGGATGCCGCTCACCGGGGTCCGCCGGACGCGGTCGGCGGTCGGTCCGACCACCGCGGTGCGCACCTCGTGCGCCAGGTCGTAGCCGTAGTCGCCGGAATCCTGCTCGACCATCGTGGTCCTCCTCGCGCTCGGCTGCCCGTTCCACTGCCCGTACCACTGCCCGTACCGCTGACCCACCGTGACCGACCTCGTCGAACGGTGTACGTCGATGATCGCCCGACCGTGTCCGGCTCACAAGGCCGTTCACCCTGCGAGGGCAGCCCGGTTGGGGGCGCGATCTCGGGTCTGGTATAGGGCCGCCCGGATCAGTGCGCGGCGGAGGCCGGGTACGGCGGCCCACCGCCGTCCACCTTGATCCGCTGGGCCGTCAGGTAGGAGGCGTCGGCCGAGGCCAGGAAGGCCACCACCCCGGCCACGTCCTCCGGGCGGGCCACCCGCCCGAACGGGTACCGCTCGTCGAGCTGGGCGATCGTCGCACCGCCCGCGGTCGCCGCGACCAGCCGCTCGCCCATGTCGGTGGCCACCAGCCCGGGCGCCACGATGTTCACCCGCACCCCGGCGCCGCGCTCCTCGGCGGCCAGCGTCCGGGCCGCCGCCTCCAGCGCGGCCTTGGCCATCGCGTACGGCGCGCCACCGGCCGGCATCTGGTCGACGATCACGCTGGAGATCACCACGACGTCGGCCCGGGGCGCCGCGCGCAGCTCCGGCAGCAGGGCGCGGACCAGGGTGAGCGGACCGAGCACGTGCACCCGCAGCAGCCGCAGGTACTCCTCGTCGGGGGTGTCGGCGACGGCGGTCCCGCGACTGGCCGTGCCGGCGTTGCTGACCAGCAGGTCGACCGGGCCGAGGTCGGCGTGCACCCGGTCCAGCACGGCGAGCACCGCGTCCGGGTCGTCGATCGGCGCGCGGTAGGCCCGGGCGGTGCCGCCGGCCCCGGTGATCTCGGCGACCGTCCGCTCCGCCGCGTCGGCGGCGCGCCGGTAGGTGAGCGCGACGGCCGCGCCGTCGGCGGCCAGCCGCAGCGCGATGGCCCGGCCGATCCCCCGGGACCCCCCGGTGACCAGTGCGGTCCGTCCGGCCAGCGGCGGGGGGACGTCGATGTCGGGCACGGGGGCTCCTCTGCCGCCGGTCGGTGGTCGCACCCCGGCGCGACCCCGGAGTGATCCACCGGATGAGGTCACTCTAAACGGGCGCGGTCTCGATCACTCCCGGTCCTGCCAGGTGCACACGCACACCTCGTTGCCCTCGGCGTCGGCCAGCACCCACCAGGAGCGCGCGTACCCGTCGGTCAGCAGGGTGCCGCCCGCGGCCAGCGCGGCCGCGACCCGCTGCTCGGCCACGTCGTGCGGCACGGTCAGGTCGACGTGCACGCGGTTGCGCTGGGGGCGCGGCGCGTCGATCTCCTGGAACCAGAGGGCGGGCCCGCGCCGGGCGGGGTCGACCAGGTAGCCCTCGACGTCGTCGTAGCCGAGCACGGCGACCCAGAACGGGCGGACAGCGGTGGCGTCGAGGACGTCGATCCCGAGCTCGACGCAGGACGCCGCGGTCGGCTCGGCGACCGCGCCGGCCTCGGCGGCCAGCCGGGAGACGGTGCGGGCGAGCTCCACGTGGGCCGCGGTGACGGCTTCGACGCCCGCGACGCCCAACGCGACCCGCAAGGTGCCCGGCGGTCGCAGGTCGAGGTCGGGCCGCACGCCGGCGGCCTCGGCGGCGTCGGCGACGGCCACGATCAGCGCGACCGCGGCCGGGTAGGAGGCGGCCCGGAAGGTCGCCTGGACCGACTCGACCAGGAACCGCCAGTCGTCGAGGCCGTCGAGGCCGTGGAACCGGGACGCGGTGATGCGGGCGGGCGTCATGGGCGCGACCGTAGGACCCGTTCCCGACAGTTCCCGCCGAGCGCGGCGCCGGCGGCGCCTGCGACTGCGGTCACATCGAGTAAGTGATCCATTGCCGCTGGTACGCCCGTTGCGGTAGTCGTGAACCCGCCGGTAACCCATCGTGTACCGACCTCTAGGCTCTACGGCGTTCCGCCCCCCGCCGGACCGCACGGATGGCCTACCGCTCTCGGCCCGTCGCCGAATCCGGACAGCGCCCGCCGTCGACCGGCGGAGGCGGAGGCACGACGGCCCCGCCGTCGCCCGCCAGTGCCGTGCTCGCCGAGCGGTGACCGTCGGCGTCGACGCCTCGAGGAGTCACCATGGGCCGGGCCCGCCGCACGACCGCCCTGCGTGGCCTCGCCGCGCTCGCCCTCGCCGGCACGCTGGTCGCGTGCAGCCAGGCCTCGCCGAGCGCCGACAACAGCGCCGCCCTGGGCGTGCAGAACCCGGTGGTGGCCTTCCTGATGCCCGACCAGGCCTCGACCCGCTACGAGCGCTACGACTACCCGCTGTTCCAGGCCAAGGTCCGGGACCTCTGCATCCGCTGCGACGTCGTCTACGCCAACGCCGAGGGCGACGCCGAGCGCCAGCGCCAGCAGGCCGCGGACGTGCTGGCGCGCGGGGCCACCGTGCTGGTGATGTCCTCGGTCGACCCGGGCGTGGCCGCCGACATCGTCGAGGCGGCGCACGCCGCCGGGGCCAAGGTGATCGCCTACGACCGGCCGATCGTGGAGGTCCCGTCGGACTTCTACATCTCCTACGACAACGAGGCCATCGGCGAGCTGATCACCGAGTCGCTGCTGGACCGGCTGGCCGAGACCGGGGCCCAGGGCGGTCTGCTGCAGGTCAACGGCGCACCCGAGGACGCCGCGGCGGACCTCGTCCAGCAGGGCGTCGCCGCCGCGCTGGAGGGGACCGGCGTGCAGGTCCTGGCCGAGTACGACACGCCGGGCTGGGAGCCGGCCCGGGCCGAGGAGTGGACGCGCACCCAGATCGGCCGGTTCGGCCCGCAGATCGCCGGGGTCGTGGCCGGCAACGACGGCACCGCGGGCGGTGCCTCGGAGGCGTTCCAGGACGCCGGGATCCGCCCGCTGCCGCCGATCACCGGTAACGACTCGGAGCTGGCCGCGGCGCAGCGCATCCTGCGCGGGGAGCAGTACAACACGATCTCCAAGCCGATCTGGGTGGTCGCCGAGGCCGCCGCGGCCGCGGCGGTGCGGCTGGTGAACGGCCAGGTCCCGCAGTCGAACGAGACGCTCTACGGCACCCCGACCGAGCTGTTCACCCCGACCGTGGTGACCGCCGAGAACCTGAAGACCGCACTGATCGACACCGGCGAGCTGGAGCTGTCCACGGTGTGCACCCCGGAGCTGACCGCGACCTGCCGCCAGCTGGGCGTGCTGCCGTAGCGGCCCGGGCCGCCGGCGGGCTCACCGCCGGTGGTAGGTCGGGGGACGCCGCTCGAGGTAGGCCGACATGGCCTCGGCGCGGTCGGCGGTGAGGCTGGTCAGCACCTGCTGGCGGTTCTCCAGCTCGACCGCCGCGTCAAAGGAGTCGATCTCCAGCGACAGCCACATCCCCTGCTTGGTCAGCGCCAGCGAGAGCGGCGGCGCGGCGAGCAGGTCGGCGATCGCGGCCTCCACCCGCCCGGCCAGCGCGTCCGGCGCCACGACGTCGGCGAGCAGCCCGATCCGCAGCGCCTCCGCGGCGTCGAACCGCCGCGCGGTCAGCATCAGCTCGTGCGCCCGCCCGGCCCCGACCAGCCGCGGCAGCAGCCAGGACACGCCGATGTCGCAGCCGGTGACCCCGATCCGGATGAACGACGAGGCGAAGATCGCCTCGGTACTGGCGATGCGCAGGTCGGCCGCGCACACCAGGGCCAGCCCACCGCCCGCGGCCGGGCCGTTGACCTGCGCGATGACCACCTGCGGCAGGCGTCGGAGCTGCTGGACGAGCCCGGCGATCCGGCGCTGGGTGTGCCAGGTGCGGTGGGCCGGTCCGGCGCCGACGCCCGCCGGCGGCTCGCCGTACCCGCCCAGGTCCAGCCCGGAGCAGAACCCGCGCCCGGCCCCGGTGAGCACCACAGCCCGGCACAGCGGGTCGCGCCCGACCTCGTCCAGCGCGTCGTGCAACCGCTCGACCAGCTCGGCGTTCATCGCGTTGAGCCGCTCGGGGCGGCGCAGCTCGATCCGGCACACCTCCGGCGCCGGCCGGGTCACCGCGATCGGCCCGTCGCGGCTCACCCCGGGTCCCCGGCGATCCGTCGGCGGTTGCGGTCGAGCACCGCGAGCCGCCGCTGCTCCAGCCCGGCGTGGTCGGGCCGGTGGGCCGCGCCGATCTCGCGCTCCACGGCCAGCGCGGTCCCGACGCCGCTGCCGGCCACGTACATCTGCTTGAGCGGGCCCATGACCGCCACCGGCACCTCGGCCGCCGCCGCGGCCAGCCCGAGCGCCCGCGCCCCCAGCTCGCCGTGCGCCACCACCTCGGTGACCAGGCCGATCCGCTCGGCCGGCGCGGCCGGGACGGGGTCGCCGGTCATCGACATCCGGCGCGCCCACCCGGGACCCACCAGGGCCGGCAGCCGGGCGGTCAGCCCGCCGCCGGGCAGCACCCCGACCCGGGCGTGGGTGTCGGCGAAGACCGCGCGCTCCGAGGCGACGAGCACGTCGCACCCCAGCGCGAGCTCCAGGCCCCCGGTGTAGGCCGCGCCGTTGATCGCCCCGACGACCGGCGTGCGCATCCGCCCGACCTGCCCGATGCAGTCCTCGTCGCGGTGGCGGCGGAAGTACGCCGCCCCCTCCGCTGCGGCCTGCTTGAGGTCCACCCCGGCGCAGAAGGCCGGGTCGGTGCCGGTCAGCACGACGGCCCGGACCTCCGGCGCCTCGTCGGCGGCCACCAGCGCCCGGTACAGGGCACTGATCAGCTCGCCGTCCAGGGCGTTGCGGGCCTGCGGCCGGTTCAGGGTCAGCACCCGGACCGGGCCGGCGTCGGCCACCAGCAGGACGCTCACCGCGCCCGCCGCCGGCTCACGCCGGGCCGGAGGTCGCGGCGGTGCTGGTGCCGGGACCGAGCGGGGTGAACGGCCGGGCCGGCCACCACGGGTAGAAGTCGGGCATGTCGGTGGACACCCGGTCGGGGAACCGGGCGGGGCGCTTCTCCAGGAACGCCGTCACGCCCTCCGCGGCGTCGGCCGACCGGCCCCGCTCCAGCACCGCCCGGGAGTCCAGGCGGTGCGCGGCCATCGGGTGGTCGGCGCCGAGCATCCGCCACAGCATCTGCCGGGTGAGCGCCACCGACACCGGGGCGGCGTTGTCGGCGATCTCGCGGGCCAGCGCGTACGCCGCCGGCAGCAGCTCGTCGGGCTCGTGCAGCGAGCGCACCAGGCCACCGGCCAGCGCCTCCTCGGCCCCGAACACCCGGCCGGTGACCGTCCACTCCAGCGCCCGGCTGATCCCGACCAGCCGGGGCAGGAACCAGCTGGACGCCGCCTCCGGCACGATGCCCCGCCGGGCGAAGACGAACCCGAACCTCGCCGTGGTCGAGGCGAGGCGGATGTCGGCTGGCAGGGTCATGGTGACCCCGATGCCGACCGCGGGCCCGTTGAACGCCACGATGACCGGCTTGACCGACTCGAAGATCCGCAGCGAGACGGTGCCGCCGCCGTCGCGGTGCCCGGTGCCCTCCGGGTAGTCGAAGGTCGACCCGCCCCCGCCGAGGTCGGCACCGGCGCAGAACCCGCGCCCGGCGCCGGTGAGCACGACGGCCCGGACCTCGTCGTCGCCGTCGGTGCGGTCGAGGGCGTCGATCAGCTCGCCGGCCATCCGGCCGGTGAACGCGTTGAGCCGCTCGGGCCGGTCCAGGGTGATCGTGGCGACCCCGTCGGCAGCCCGGTAGCCGATCTGCTCGTACCCGGCGCCCGGGTCCGCGGCCGGCACGCCGGTCAGGCCTTCGGCCCGCCGGCCGCGTACACGACCTGCCCGGACACGAACCCGGCCTGCTCGCTGACCAGGAACGACACCAGGGCGGCGATGTCCTCGGGCTGCCCGACCCGCCCGACCGGGATGGTCGCCGCGGCACCGGCGATGAAGTCCTCGAACGGCACGCCCACCCGCTCGGCGGTCGCCCTGGTCATCTCGGTCTGGATGAAGCCGGGGGCGATGGCGTTGGCGGTCACCCCGAACTTGCCCAGCTCGATGGCCAGGGTCTTGGTGAAGCCCTGCAGGCCCGCCTTGGCCGCGGAGTAGTTCACCTGGCCCCGGTTGCCCAGCGCGGAGGTGCTGGACAGGCTGACCACCCGGCCGAACTTCGCCTCGACCATGTGCTTCTGCACCGCGCGGGTCATCAGGAACGCGCCCTTGAGGTGCACCCCCATCACCGTGTCCCACTCCTGCTCGGACATCTTGAACAGCAGGTTGTCCCGGGTGACGCCGGCGTTGTTGACCAGCACCGTCGGCCCGCCCAGCTCGGCTGCCACCCGGTCCACCGCGGCCTGCACGCCGTCGGCGTCGGCGACGTCCACGGCCACCGCGAGCGCCCGGCCACCCGCGGCGACGATCTGCTCGGCGGTGGCCTTGGCGCCGGCCTCGTCCAGGTCCAGGACGCCGACGGCCAGCCCGTCGGCGGCCAGGCGCAGCGCGGTCGCCGACCCGATGCCGCGGGCGGCCCCGGTGACGATGGCGACGCGGCTCGTCGCAGTGGTCATGCGTTCACTCCTCGATCCGTGGGCGACCGTCGGTGGCCGCACAGCGGGCCCGATCATCCCCCGCGGGTGCCGCCGGTTCCAGGGTCTGCCGCCCGCCGGTGCACCCCGATCGGTGTCGCGTCCGCCACTTTCCGGACACCGAATCGGCCTCCCCGGCGGTGCAGCGGCCCGCCGGCGGCCGCGGTGGCGCGGGAACCGCCGCGGGCGGCGCGTGACGGCATCGGCGGTGACAGCGGTCTCTAGACTGGGCGCGCCGGACCCGCCGGCGCCCGCCCCGAGGGAGATGGCCGCCATGTCGACAGCAGGCGTCGACACGGCGCGCGCGCCGGAACCCGCGGGGCCGCCCGGCAAACTGGCCTCCCAGATCGCCCGCCGGATCGAGGCCGACGTGCTGCGCCGCGGGTGGCCGGTCGGCGAGTCGCTGGGCTCGGAGCCCCAGCTGCGCGAGCGGTTCGGGGTGAGCCGGGCGGTCCTGCGCGAGGCGGTCCGGCTCGTCGAGCACCACCAGGTCGCCCGGATGCGCCGGGGCCCGGGCGGCGGGCTGTTCGTCACCGCCCCGGACGCCTCGCCCGCCACCCGGGCCACCGTCATCTACCTCGAGTACGTCGGCACCACGGTGGCCGACCTGATGCACGCCCGGTCGCTGATCGAACCCCTGGCCGTCGCCCTGGCCGCGGAGCGGATCACCGAGGAGGGCATCGCCGGGCTGCGGCGCGCACTCGACGACGAGCGCGCCGGCCCGGGCCCGGTCACCGACCCGTGGGCCGGCAACCCGCTGCACGTGCTGCTGGCCGGGCTGTCCGGCAACCCGGTGCTGGAGCTGTTCGTCGACGTGCTGACCCGGCTCACCAACCGGTACCTGCACACCGCGGAGATCAGCGATCCGCAGGACCGGGCGGTGGCCCTGGCTCACGTGCTGCGCCACCACGCCGCCATCGTGGACGCGGTGGTGGCCGGTGACAGCAGCCGCGCGGCAGCCCGGATGGGCGCCTACCTGGACGCGGCCTCGGGCTGGCTGGGCGAGCGCCGGCCGGACCGGCCCGGGCCGGTGGACGACCGGCCGGCACCGGCGTGGGCCCCGGCCCCGGACCCGGCGCCGGCCTGGGCGGAACCGCCCGACGGCGAGCGGGCCAAGCTGGCCGAGGTGATCTCCTCGCGGATCCGGGAGGAGATCGTCACCCGGGGCTGGCCGGTGGACACCGTGCTCGGTTCGGAGACCGAGCTGCTGGCCCGCTACCGGATCAGCCGGGCCGTGCTGCGCGAGGCGGTGCGGCTGCTGGAGCACCACTCGGTGGCCCGGATGCGCCGCGGGCCCGGCGGCGGGCTGCTGGTCACCCGGCCCGACCCGCAGGCCAGCATCGAGACCATCGCGCTGCACCTGGAGTACCGCCGGGTCGGCGGCGAGGACCTGCGCGTGGTGCGCGACGCGATCGAGCTCGGCGCGCTGGAGCGGGTGCTCGCCCGGGCCGACCCGGCCGCGGAGCCGCTGCTGCGGGCCGCGGTCGCGCACGTCACCGACGGCCCGCCGGGCGACCCGGCCAAGGCCGACGTGTTCCACACCGAGCTGGCCCGGCTGTCGGGCAACCCGGTGCTGGCGCTGTTCCTGCGGATCATCACCGAGCTGTTCCGCCGGCACACCTCGGTGCAGGACCAGCCGCCGCCCGGCGACGAGGCCGCCGACGAGGTGCGCCACGTCCACGAGCGGATCCTGGCCGCCGTGCTGGACGGCGACGCCGGCCTGGCCCGGCACCGGATGCGGCGCCACCTGGAGGCGCTGGTCCACTGGTGGCACTGACCGGCACTGATCGGCACCGATCGGCACTGAGCCCGGCGGGGCGTCCCGCGCTACCGCCCCGGCTCCGGCCCGTTCCCGACCGGTATCCGATCCCCGCGCAGGACGAGCGCGGCGGCCAGCGCGGTCACCACGAGCAGGGCGGCACCGACCAGTGCCACGACGGTCAGGCTGGTCGTGAACGCGTCGAACGCCGCTCCCCGCAGCGCTTCGCCTTCGGCTGCGGTGCGGGTCGCGGCGGCCGCCACCGCACCGCCGACCGTGTCGACCGCCTCGGCCGGGACACCGGGAAGCCCGGCGGCACGCATCTGCTCGCGGTAGACGAACGCCGAGACAGTGCCGAAGGCGGCGATGCCCAGGGCATCGCCGAGGGCGACGCCGGTCTCGGAGATGCTCGCCGCCGCGCCGGCCCGGCCCGCCGGGGCGGCGCCCAGGATCATGCTGTTCGCCGTCGTGCCGACCGCGCCGATGCCGGCGGTGAGGATCGTGTAGCCGGCGATGAAGCCGACCGGCTCGGTTCCCGCGGCGGGACCGCCGATGGCGACCATCCCGACCGCCCCGACGAGCAGGCCGGTCACCACCAGCGAGCCCGGCTGGATGCGGCGGGCGAGCGCGGCGGCGACCGCAGCCCCCAGCGCGGCACCGGCGAACGTGGGCAGCGCCGCGAGCGCCGCACCGAGCGGGCTCATCCCGTGAACGGTCTGCAGGGAGGTGAACGCGAGCAGTCCCGTGCCGACCATCGCCACGGAGGCGACGGTGCCGGTGACAGCGGCGACGCTGAACGCCGGGCTACCGAACAGAGCGAGGTCGAGGAACGGGTGGACCGCGCGCCACTGGCGGCGGACGAACAGGACGAGCAGCAGCAGCCCGACCAGCAGCCCGGCGACCCCGCCCGCGTCGGGTCCGTGGTCGGCGAACCGCTTCGCGGAGTGGACCAGGCCCAGTACCGCGGCCAGCGACAGCAGGGCACCGACGACGTCGAAGCGGGTGGGGCGCGGGTCGCGCGACTCCGGCACCAGCAGCAGTGCGGCCACCAGGAGCAACGCCATCACCGGCAGGTTGACCAGGAAGACCGCGTTCCAGGCGAAGCGCTCCAGCAGCAGCCCGCCGAGGACGGGCCCGGCTACCGCGCCCCCGGTGAAGGCGACGGTCCACGCCGCGACGGCCGTCCGGCGCCGGCCGTCGTCGGCGAACATGCCGCGGATCAGCGCGAGGGTGGACGGGGCGAGGGTGGCCGCGCCGACTCCCAGCAGCACGCGGCCGGCGATGAACAGCTCGGGCGACCGCGCGAGACCCAGTGCCAGCGACGCCGCGCCGAACACGAGCGCTCCACACATCAGCAGCCGGCGCCGGCCGATCCGGTCGCCCAGCGCACCCATGGTGACCAGCAGCCCGGCCAACACGAAGCTGTAGCTGTCCATCATCCAGAGCAGTTCCGCGGCGGTGGGCGAGAGGTCCGCGGCGATGGCGGGGCCGGCGGTGAACAGGATCGAGATGTCCATCGACACCAGCAGCGCGGGCAGGAGCAGGACGACGAGGCCCCACCAGGTGCGGACGGTTGTGGGCGGCGGGCTGTCGAGCACGGCGTGATCGTACGTACGTACAAATTGTCCTTCAAGACGTACGTACGTCCGCCTCGTAGGCTGGCGGGGTGAACCAACGCGAAGCCGTGCTGGCCGGGGCGAAGCAGTGCCTGGTGGAGAAGGGCTACGGCCGGACCACCGCCCGCGACATCGCCGCCGCCTCCGGCGCCCACCTCGCCTCGATCGGCTACCACTTCGGGTCCAAGGACCGGCTGATGGCCACGGCCGCGCTGGAGGCGTCGGCGGCGTGGGGCGACACCGTGGAGCGGGCAGCCCGCGAGGCCGGCGGGACGGATCCGGCCGAGCGGCTCGGTGAGCTGCTGGTCGGGCTGCTGGCGGCGATCCCCGCCTCGCGCGACCTCCAGTCCGCGAGCCTCCAGGCCCTCGCCCAGGCCCCGTTCGACGCGCAGTTGCGGGCGGAGTTCGCGGACGGGATGGCCGCGGCCCGCGCCGCGCTGGCGGCCGTGGTGCTCGGCGTGCCCTCGGTCGAGCGCGGCTCGGCGGCGGAGCGCGGCCTCGGTTCGCTGGTCGGGGCGCTGGTGACCGGGCTCATCGCCCAGGCCTGCGTCGACCCGGAGTCGCTGCCCGACGCCGGGACCGTCCTGGCCGCCGTCCGCTCGATCGCCGAGGCCGGGACCCCGGCCTAGGCGATCGGCGGCGGACCGGTCAGCGGCCCTTCCAGACCGGGGCGCGCTTCTCGGCGAAAGCGGTGGCGCCCTCCCGGGCGTCGGCCGATCCGAACACCGGCCCGACGATCTTCGCCTGCTCGGCCCAGCCCTCGGCCAGCGTCCAGTCGGCGCTGGACCGGGCGATCTGCTTGGTCGCGGCCACCGCGAGCGGGCCGTTGCCGGCGATCAGCGTGGCCAGCTCGACCGCCGCGGCCAGCGCCCCGCCCTCGTCGGTGAGCCGGTTGACCAGCCCGACCTCGGCGGCCCGCTCGGCGCCGAACGGCTCGCCGGTCAGCAGCAGCTCCAGGGCGATGGCGAAGGGCACCCGGCGGGGCAGTTGCAGGGCGGCGCCGCCGGCGGCGACCAGCGAGCGCTTGACCTCCGGAACGCCGAACCGGGCGGTCCGGGCGGCCACGATCAGGTCGCAGGCCAGCAGCAGCTCGAACCCCCCGGCCAGCGCCCAGCCCTCGACCGCGCCGATCAACGGCTTGCGCGGCGGGGTCTGGGTGATGCCGCACAGCCCGCGGCCCTCGATCGCCGGGCTCTCGCCGCGCAGGAACGCCTTGAGGTCCATCCCGGCCGAGAAGGTGCCGCCGGCCCCGGTGAGCACGCCGGCCCACAGCTCCTCGGACGCGTCGAGCTCGTCGACGGCCGCGGCCACCGCCTCGGCCACCGCCAGGTTGAGCGCGTTCTTCGCCGCGGGGCGGTTGATGGTGATGACCTGCACGGCGCCGCGGCGCTCGACGAGAACCTCGTCCGACACGTTCTCTCCTCCGGTGGCTGGGCCCGACTCGACAGCCGGACAGTAACCGCAATCCGCCGCCTCAATGCGCAGCCTCGATCCGGGCCCTCACTCCGCGGCGGCGAGCTCGTGCTCGATCCGCTCGGTGGTGGCGGCCAGGCTGCGCGCCCAGCCCGCGAGCCGGTCGCGGGAGAACCGGGTGGTCGGCATCGCGATGGACACCGCGACCGAGTCTGGCCCCGCCGGGTCGCGCACCACCCGGCCGATCGCGGTGACCCCGGGTTCGGTGCCGCGGTCGTTGACGGCGAACCCGCGCCGACGGATCCGGCCGAGCTCGCGCAGCAGGGCGGGCAGGTCCGCCACCGGCGGCTCGGCGGCGTCCGGGCCGGTGTACAGGGCGCGCACCTCGGTGTCGGGACGGGCGGCGAGCACGGCCTTGCCGCCCGACGTCAGGTGCGCGGGCAACACCCGGCCCTCCCGGTCCCCCACCCGCAGCACCTGGGCGCACTCGACGGTGGCCACGAACCGGGCGCGGTCGCCGTGCACGGCCATCAGGTTGGTGGTCTCGCCGGTCAGCTCGGTGAGCGCGCGCAGGTGCGGCAGCGCCAGCCGGCGCACCCGGCTCGACGGCTCGACCACGGCCGGGCGGCGCAGCGCCGGCCCGGCCCGGTAGCGGCGGTCCGGCGCCCGCTCGGCGAAGTCCCGGTAGACCAGCATCGCGAGCAGCCGGTGCGCGGTGGACCGGGCCACGCCGAGCCGCTGGGCGGCCTCGCTGACCCGCAGCGGGCCCTCCTGCTGCAGCAGCGTCACGAGGTGCAGGGCGTGGTCGACCGAGTCGATGGCGTAGGTCGGCCGGTTCTGCACAGCAGAACAATAGCTCCCGCGCCGCAGAACGCTCGTAGCGTCTTCGAGCATGACCTCCACCATCGACCCGGCGACCTCGCCCGTCTCGTTGCGGGCGGTCGACGGGCCCGGCCAACCCGTCCCGTCCCCGGAGCTCGAGGAGCTCTACCGCGGCTTCGAGTCCGAGCTGCTGGTCCCGCTGTGGACCGAGATCGGCGACCTGATGCCCACCAGCCCGCGCCCCGCGGCGCTGGCCCACGTCTGGCGCTGGCAGAACCTGCTGAAGCTGGCCGAGCGGTCCGGCGAGCTGGTGCCGGTCGGGCGGGGTGGCGAGCGCCGGGCCATCGCGCTGGCGAACCCGGGCCTGGGCGGTGCGCCCTACGCCGTCCCCACGCTGTGGGCGGCGATCCAGTACCTCAACCCGCGCGAGGACGCGCCGGTGCACCGGCACACCCAGAACGCCTTCCGGTTCGTGGTGGAGGGCGAGGGCGTGTGGACCGTGGTCGACGACGACCCGGTGGCGATGCGCCGCGGCGACTTCCTGCTCACCCCCGGCTGGCAGTTCCACGGCCACCACAACCGGTCCGACACCCCGATGGCCTGGCTGGACGGGCTGGACATCCCGTTCGTGCACGCCACCGGTTCGGCGTTCTTCGAGCTGGGCCCGGACGCGGTCGCCGACCACTCGACCCCGGCCCGGTCGCGGGCCGAGCGGCTGTGGGCGCACCCGGGACTGCGCCCGGTGTCGGCGCCCGGCCCGCGGTCGAGCTCGCCGGTCGCGGCCTACCGCTGGGAGCACACCGACGCCGCGCTGGCCGACCAGCTCGCCCTGGAGGACGAGGGCCACCCCGGCGTGGTCGAGCCGGGCCACGCGGCGATCCGGTTCAGCAACCCGACCACCGGCGGGGACGTCATGCCGACCATCCGCGCCGAGATGCACCGGCTTCGCCCCGAGGCGCGCACCGCGACCCGCCGCGAGGTGGGGTCGGCGGTCTGGCAGGTCTTCGACGGGGCCGGCCGCGTGCGCGTCGGGGAGCGCGAGTGGACCCTGCAGCGCGGCGACCTGGTCGCGGTACCGTCGTGGGTGCCACTGACGATCACCGCCGGGACCGCGCTCGACCTGTTCCGGTTCAGCGACACCCCGATCTTCGAGCGGCTGCACGCCGACCGGGTCCAGGTGGATCCGGCGTGACGCCGGGCGACCCGGTCGTCGGCGCGCTGCCGGACCCGTCGGGCCGGGCGATGCCCGCGGCGGTGGCGGTCCCGGGATGAGCACCGAGGTCGACGTGGTGGTCGTCGGCGGCGGCATCGGCGGCCTTTCCGCCGCGCTCGCGCTGACCCGCGCCGGCCGCTCGGTGCGGGTGCTGGAGCAGGCCGCGGAGTTCGGGGAGGTCGGCGCCGGGCTGCAGATGGCCCCGAACGCCACCCGCATCCTGCGCTCGTGGGGGCTGCTCGCCGCCGTCGTCGACGCGGGTGTGCTGCCCCGCCGGATCGTGCTGCGCGACGCGCTCGACGGCGCCGAGCTCACCCACCTCGACCTGGCCGACGTCGAGCGCCGCTACGGCGCGCCGTACGTCGTGATCCACCGCAGCGACCTGCACCGGATCCTGCTCGACGCCTGCCGGGCCGCGGGCGTCGACCTGGTCACCGACGCCGCGGTGACCGCCGTCGAGATCGGCACCGGGCACGCCGTCGCGGTGGCCGGGCACCGTCGCGACCGGGGCGCGCTGGTGCTGGCGGCCGACGGGCTGGGCTCGCGGCTGCGCGGGGTGCTCAGCGCCGACGAGCCGGTCAGCTCGGCCTACGTGGCCTACCGCGGCGCGCTGCCCGTGGACCAGCTCGACGTCAGCGGGCTGGCCATGGACGACGTCGTGGTGCACGTCGGGCCGGGCTGCCACTTCGTGCAGTACCCGCTGCGCCGCCGGGAGATCTTCAACCAGGTCGCGGTGTTCCGCTCGCCGCGGGCGCTGGCCGGCGAGGCCGACTGGGGCACCCCGGACGAGCTGGACGCGGCGTTCGACGGCGCCTGCCCGGCGGTCCGGGCCGCGCTGCCGCACCTGTGGCGGGACCGCCGCTGGCGGATGTACGACCGGGAGCCGATCGAGCGCTGGGTCGACCGCCGGCTGGCGCTGATCGGCGACGCCGCGCACCCGATGCTGCAGTACCTCGCCCAGGGCGCCTGCCAGGCGCTGGAGGACGCCGACTGCCTGGCCACGCAGGTGGTGAAGCAGTCCGGTGACTGGGACGCCGCGCTGGGCGACTACGCCGGGGCCCGCACCGCGCGCACCGCCACGGTCCAGCGCACCGCCCGCGCCTGGGGCGACCTGTGGCACGCCGACGGCCTGTTCCGCTCGGTCCGCAACGCCCTGCTCCGCGACCGCGACCCCCACGATTACCGCCACGTCGACTGGCTCTACGCCGACACCTGAGCGCCCCGACCCACCCCGGTTCCGTCGAGAACGACGATGTGGGATCGAATAGGGGCCTGTTGATCCCATGACGTCGTTCCCGACGGGGTGGGCCGGGGGCCGGGAGGCTGCGTGAGCACCGACGACGAGCGCATCGCGCTGTTCCTCGACTACGAGAACCTGGCCATCGGCGCCCGGGACGGGCTGGGCGTGGTGCCGTTCGACTTCGGGCCGATCGCCGAAGCGCTGGCCGAGCGGGGGCGCGTGGTGGCCCGGCGGGCCTACGCGGACTGGTCGGCGTTCGACGAGGACCGCAGGCTGCTGGCCAGGGCGCAGGTCGAGC
The DNA here is from genome assembly GCA_030147065.1 of Pseudonocardia sp. Taxonomy (GTDB): domain Bacteria; phylum Actinomycetota; class Actinomycetes; order Mycobacteriales; family Pseudonocardiaceae; genus Pseudonocardia. The sequence goes on from JASLAP010000206.1 coordinate 17,486, forward strand.
TGATCGAGATCCCGCAGCGGATCGGCGGGTCCCGCAAGAACGCCGCGGACATCAAGATGGCCGTGGACGCGATCCAGCTGGCCTACGAGCGCGGGTTCATCACCACCTTCGCCATCGGCACCGGCGACTCGGACTTCACCCCGCTGGTGCACAAGCTGCGCGAGCTGGACAAGCGGGTGATCGGCATCGGGGTGCAGTCCTCGACCTCGGCGCTGCTGCCGCCGGCCTGCGACGAGTTCCTGTTCTACGACCGGCTGCCCGGGGTCGAGTCGTCGCAGCCGCCGCGGCGCCCGGCCCGGCGCGGGCGGGCGACGGTGCCGGCCACCCCGGCCGAGCCAGCCCGCCCCACGACCGGCCCCGACGCACCCGTGCCGGCGACCGCTCCCCCGGCCAAGCCCCCCTCGACGCCGCCGTCGGCCGCGTCGCGGCCTGCGGAGCCGGCCGCGGAACCGGAGACCGAGTCCCCCGAGGTGGCCCCCGCCGACGAGGACCGCGACCTGGGCGCCCTGGTGGCGCGCACGCTGGCCGGGCTGCAGCGGCACGCCGACGGCCCGGTCCTGGCCTCCCGGGTCAAGCGCGCCATCCTGCGCAAGGACCCCACCTTCGACGAGGCCGACCACGGGTTCCGCAGCTTCGGGGAGCTGCTGCGCCGGCTGGAGGCCGACCGCGTCGTCGAGTTGCGGCCGGGGTCGGCGCAGGGCGACCCGGAGGTGTCCTTCCCGCAGGACGCCTCGGCCGAGGACGACGCCTTCGCGCTGCTGGTCGACGTGGTCGGCAAGCTGCGCACGGCCACCTCCCGCCCGCCGCTGAGCGGGCTGAAGAACCAGCTGCGCAAGCGGCAGCCCGCCTTCAGCGAGAAGCGCTACGGCTTCAACACGTTCCTGTCCTTCGTCAAGGCGGCCCGGGCCCGGGACCTGGTCACCCTGGAGTGGGACGAGGACGCCGGCGACCACCTGATCGACCTGCCCGAGCGCTGACCGGATCGGCACCGAGCGGGACACCAGCGTCGTCCCGGGCCCCCGCTGAGGACACTGGCGTCCCGCTCGGCGCCCGGTCCGTCCCGCGCGGTCAGCCGGCCGGCCTCGACTCGGGCTGGTCGAGCACGCGCAGCCAGGAGCCGTCGGGTTGGCGGCGCACGACCTGCGTGCGGATCCCGGTGCCGTCCTTGGCCGGGGTCGAGGTGAGCGCGATGTCCCCGGCGGCCAGGGTGGGCAGCGGGTCCTCCAGCTCGAACCGCGGGCCGTGCTCCAGCACGGCCGTCCAGAGCTCCCGGATGGCCGCCCGGCCGACGGTCTGCTGCCCGGGCGGGTAGGCCATCACCGCGTCGGGCTCGTAGAGCTCGGCGATGCCGTCGGCGTCCCCGGCGTTGGCCCGCTCGACGAACAGCCGGGTGAGGTCCTCGGGACGGCGCGCCTTCTGCTGCGACATGGTCACTCCTCCTCCGTTCGATCCCTCCACCCTGCGCCGGACCTGAGCAGAAGTCCAAGAGATAGATCTTCCCAAAGATATAATCCGCAGTTATGGAGCTGCGCCAGCTGGAGTACCTCGTCGCGGTGGCCGAGGAGGCCGGGTTCACCCGGGCCGCGGACCGGATGCACGTCAGCCAGCCCGGGATCAGCGCCCAGGTCCGCCGGCTCGAACGGGAGCTGGGCGCGCCGCTGTTCGACCGCTCCGGCCGCACGGCGACGCTGACCGCGGCCGGGGAGGCGGCGCTGGAGCACGCCAGGGCCGCGCTCGCCGCCGCGGCGGCCGTGCGGACCGCGGTCGACGCCGTCGTCGGCGTGCTCCGCGGCCGGCTGGTCGTCGGCATGGTCACCGCCTGCACGGTGACCCCGCTGTTCGACGCCCTGGCCGCGTTCGGCCGGGCGCACCCGGGGATCGCGATCAGCGTGCTGGAGGACAACTCCGACCGGTTGGTGGAGCGGGTCCGCGCGGGCACCCTGGACGTGGCGTTGATCGGGGCGGCCGGCGACCCGCCGGCCGACCTCGGGGCGCTGCCGATCCTGCGCGAGCGCCTGGTGGTGGCCGTGCCGCGGCCGCACCCCCTGCTGGATCCGGCCCGGGTCACGCTCGCCGAGGTCAACCGGCACCCGCTGGTCTGCCTGCCCGAGGGCACCGGCATCCGCACCGTGCTGGACCGGGCGCGCGCCGCCCGCGGCCTGCGTCCGGCCGTCGCCCTGCAGGCCACCGCCCCCGGCGCGGTGCTCGACCTGGCCGGCCGCGGTCTGGGGGTGGCGGTGCTGTCCGAGTCGATGGTGGCCGAGCACGAGGGCCTGCACGCCCGGCTGATCGACGACGTCGACGACCTCGCGCTGCTCGCCGTGGTCTGGGGCGTGCGCCCCTCCCCCGCCGTCCGCGCCTTCCTCCCCCACACCCGTCGCGCCTTCGCCGCCTGACCGCCCCGCCGAGGTTCAGGAAAGCCACGTTCCGGAACCCACAGGGCAGGAACGTGGCTTTCCTGAGCTCACGGGACGGGCGGGCGGCCGGCGGGAGCGGGGAGCAGTCAGGGGGACAGGCGCTCCTCGGTGGCCGCCCAGGCGGACCCGTCACCGGCGGGTTCGTGGCGGGTCAGGTCCTGGGTGCGGCGCAGCAGGGCGCGCAGGTCGTCCAGGCCCCCGGTCACCGCGCCCAGCGCCCGCGCCTGCACCAGCGCGTTGCCCAGCGCGGAGGCCTCGACCGGCCCGGCGACCACCGGCAGCCCGCAGGCGTCCGCGGTCAGCCGGCACAGCAGCCCGTTGCGGGCTCCCCCGCCGACGACGTGCACCACGTCGACCTCCTGCCCGGACAGCGCGACGGCCTCCCGGACGGTGCGGCGGTGGGCGAGGGCGAGGCTGTCGAGGATGCAGCGCACGGTCGCCGCGCGGGTGGCCGGGGCCGGGAAGCCGAGCCGGGTGCACGCGGCGGCGATGCGGGCGGGCATGTCCCCCGGCGCCAGGAACTCCGCGTCGCCGGCGTCCACGACGGCGGCCAGGCCGGGCTCGGCGGCCGCGGCGTCGAGCAGCGGGCCCAGTTCCGGTCGGCCCCACTCGCGCAGGCACTCCTGCAGCAGCCACAGCCCCATCACGTTGCGCAGGTAGCGGACCGTGCCGTCGACGCCCAGCTCGTTGGAGAAGTTCGCCGCCCGCCCGGCCCCGGTGAGGACCGGCGCGGGCAACTCCACCCCGACCAGCGACCACGTGCCGCAGGCGACGTAGGCGAACCGCGACCCCTCGGCGGGCACCCCGACCACCGCCGAGGCGGTGTCGTGCGAGCCGACCGCGGTCAGCGGGACCGGGCCGGTCAGCCCGGTCTCGGCGAGCACGTGGGCGGCCAGCTCGCCGACCCGCTCGCCCGGCTCGACCAGCGGCGGGAACAGGGCGGGGTCGATGCCGACCCGGGCCATCACGTCCTTCGCCCAGGCCCGGGCCCGGACGTCGAGCAGGCCGGTGGTGGAGGCGTTGGTGACCTCGGCGACCTTCGCCCCGGTCAGCCAGTACCCGAGCAGGTCGGGCACCAGCAGCAGGTCGCGGGCCGCGGCGAGCTGCGGGCTGCCCCCGGCCGCGACGAGCTGGTAGACGGTGTTGAACGGCAGCACCTGCACGCCGGTGGTGGCGTACAGCTCGGCGGCGGGCAGCGTGGCGTGCACCCGGTCGGCGACGCCCTCGGTGCGGGCGTCGCGGTAGTGCACCGGGTTGCCCAGCAGCGCGCCGGTGGCGTCGAGCAGGCCGTGGTCGACCGCCCAGGAGTCGATGCCGACCCCGTCGAGCCGGCCGTCCGGGCCGCCGGCGGCGCGCAGCCCGTCGAGCATCCCCTGGTGGAGCGCCAGCACGTCCCAGTACAGGGTGTCGCGCAGCCGCACCCCGCCGTTGCGGAACCGGCCGGCCTCGGTCAGCTCCAGCCGGTCCGGACCGACGTCGGCGGCCATCACCCGGCCGCTGGAGGCCCCGAGGTCGACCGCGGCGACCCGCACGCTCACCCGACGCGCACCCGGACGAACTCCAGGCCGGTCAGCTCGGCGACGGCGGCCAGTTCGGCGGCCCGGTGACCGGTGCCCAGCGCCCAGTGGTGGTCCACGCCCGAGGCGCTCCAGGCGTCGGTCCACTCGCCGGGGTCGACCCCGAAGTCGACCCGCGAGGTGGTGTTGCCGATCGCCAGGTGCGGGCCGTCGACCACCTCGCCCTCCGCGGCGACCAGCACGTAGCGGCCGTCGCGGCGCTGGCCGAGCCCGCACAGGGTGACCGGGCCGGACCGGACGTCGAACTCCACCGACACCCCCCAGCCGCGCTTGCCGTGGTAGACCCCGAGCCCGCGCAGCACCGGCCTGCGCGCGCCGATGCCCAGGTGCGCGGGCCCGTCGTGGCCCATCTCGACCACCCCGGCGGTGAAGTCCAGGGCCTGCAGCTCGGTGAACGACCCGCCCGCCCCCAGCCGGTCCATGACCAGCATGGCGATCGAGTTGCGCAGCTCGTACTCCCCCGCCGCCGGGACGCCGCGGGCGGTGAGCAGCGAGGCGCCCAGGATCAGCCCGGCGCCGAGCCGCTCGTGCTGCTCGCCGGCCAGGCCGCGGTGGTAGTAGGCCAGCGAGTCCAGGGCGAAGTCGGAGACCAGCCGGTCGAGCCCGACCGAGACCTTCGCGCCCCAGGCCAGGTCGTCGGGGTCGACGCCGTCGTCGACGTCGAAGACCTGCCGGGTCAGCGCGACCCGCTCGGCGACCTGGTCGTCGGTGACCTCGGCGACCCGCACCCGCAGGTCGTCGATCTCCAGGACCTCGACGTGCCCGCCGAGCTGCGCCGACACCGCGGTCAGGTCGGTGGAGACGTCGAGCATGCCCGGGTAGAGGTGGCCCATCAGGCCGTGCCGGCCGTGGCGCAGCGCGCCGCGCACCCCGGCGGCGCGCACCCAGCGGGCGATCCGGGTCCAGGCCCGCTCGTCCTCCAGGTACCCCGACACCGACCGGAACCCCACCCCGGCCCGCTCGAAGGCGTTGGCCATCTCCGGCAGCGGGCAGGCCCCGCAGTAGGCCAGCCAGGCCCCGGTGTCGAAGGTGGCGTGGTCCATCCGCTCGGTGGGCTGGAGGTTGATCAGCAGCACCGGGGCGCCGGACCGCTGGGCCACCGGGACCAGCATGGACGCGGTCATGTAGGTGGTGAGGAACCCGACGATCAGGTCGCAGCCGGCCCGGCGGAGCCGCTCGGCCGCCGCGGCGCCCTCCTGGGCGTCGGAGATGAACCCGGCGTCGACGACCTCCACGTCACCCTCGGCCGCCCCCAGCTCCCGCATGCGCTCGGCCACCCGGGCCGCGGAGCTCTGCAGCTGCGGGAGCAGGTCGGGGAACTGCGGCCAGTAGGCGCCCAGCCCGCCGGCGACGAGCCCGACGGTGGTGCGGCGCGGGCGGACCCGCGGCAGGGACGGGGTGGTCGGGGTGCTGGTCACGGGATCCTCCTCGATCCTCCGAGCCGGGGCGGTCAGCGCAGGAACGCGGCGGCGACGCCGCTGTCGACCGGGACGTGCAGGCCGGTGGTCTGCGACAGGTCGCCTGCGGTCAGGGCGACCACCGCGGCGGCCACGTGCTCGGGCAGGACCTCCCGGCCGAGCAGGGTGCGCCTGGCGTAGTACGCGCCCAGCTCCTCCTCGGGGACGCCGTAGACCTCGGCCCGCTTGGCACCCCAGCCGCCGGCGAAGATCCCCGAGCCGCGCACCACGCCGTCGGGGTTGATGCCGTTGACCCGGATGCCGTGCGGGCCCAGCTCGGCGGCCAGCAGCCGCACCTGGTGGGCCTGGTCGGCCTTGGTCGCGCCGTAGGCGATGTTGTTCGGGCCGGCGAACAGGGAGTTCTTGCTGGAGATGTAGACGATGTCGTGGCGGAGGTCCCCGCCGGCGCCCTGGTCGATCATCGCCTTGGCGGCGGCCCGGGACACCAGGAACGAGCCCTTGGCCATCACGTCGTGCTGCAGGTCCCAGTCGCGCACGCTGGTCTCCAGCAGCGGCTTGGAGATCGACAGCCCGGCGTTGTTGACCACCAGGTCGACCCCGCCGAAGGCGAGCGCCGCGGCGTCGACGGCCCGCTGCACGGCGTCCTCGTCGGACACGTCGGCCCCGACGCCCACCGCGACGTCGGTGCCGCCGATCTCCGCGGCGGCCGCGCCGGCCTTCGCCGCGTCCAGGTCGGCCAGCACGACGCACGCCCCCTCCGCGGCCAGCCGCTCGGCGGTGGCCCGGCCGATGCCCGACGCCGCGCCGGTGACCAGGGCGATCCGCCCGGCCAGCGGCTTGGGCTTGGGCATCCGGGCGAGCTTGGCCTCCTCCAGCGCCCAGTACTCGATGCGGAACTTCTCCGACTCCGGGATCGGGTCGTAGCGCGAGACCGTCTCCGCGCCGCGCATGACGTTGATCGCGTTGACGTAGAACTCGCCGGCCACCCGGGCGGTCTGCTTGGTCGCGCCGAAGCTGAACATGCCCACGCCGGGCACCAGCACGATCGCCGGGTCGGCGCCGCGCATCGCCGGCGAGTCCGGCGCGGCGTGCCGCTCGTAGTAGGCGCGGTAGTCCTCGCGGTAGGCGGTGTGCAGGTCCCGCAGCCGAGCGACAGCCTGCTCCAGCGGGGCGTCCGCGGGCAGGTCCAGCACCAGCGGGCGGACCTTGGTGCGCAGGAAGTGGTCCGGGCAGGAGGTGCCCAGCGCGGCCAGCGGCGCGAGCTTCTCCCGGGCCAGGAAGTCCAGCACCGCCTCGGTGTCGGTGAAGTGCCCGACCTGGCGGCGGTCGGTGCTGGCCAGCCCGCGGACGACCGGCGCGAGCGCGGCGGCCCGGGCCCGGCGCTGCTCCTCGGGCAGGGCCGCGAAACCGGCCCGGACCTCGCCGAACGGGTGCGGAGCACCCGCCGCGCGGGCGTCGATGAACGCCTGCGCGGTGCGGATGATCTCCACGGAGTTCCGCTCGCACTCGTCGCTGGTCGCACCCCACGCGGTGATCCCGTGCCCGCCCAGGACCACCCCGATCGCCTGCGGGTTGGCCCGGGCGACCGCGGCGATGTCCAGCCCGAGCTGGAACCCCGGCCGCCGCCAGGGCACCCACAGCACCCGGTCGCCGAAGATCTCCTTGGTCAGCTCCGCGCCGTCGGCGGCGGTGGCGACGGCGATGCCGGCGTCGGGGTGCAGGTGGTCGACGTGCGCGGCCTCGACCAGCCCGTGCATCGCGGTGTCGATCGACGGGGCGGCCCCGCCGCGGCCGTGCAGGCAGTAGTCGAACGCGGCGACCATCTCGTCCTCGCGCTCCACGCCGGGGTAGACCCCGGTGAGCGCGCGCAGCCGGTCCAGGCGCAGCACCGCCAGCCCGGGCTCGGTGAGCGTGCCCAGGTCGCCCCCGGAGCCCTTGACCCACAGCAGGTCGACCGGGCCGCCGGTCACCGGGTCGGTGACCGAGCCCTTCGCCGAGGTGTTGCCCCCGGCGTAGTTGGTGGTGGTCGGGTCGGCGCCGAGGCGGTTGCTCCGGTCGAGCAGCTCCTGGACGGTGGGGTGGCTCATGGTTCCTTCCGGTGTCGTCGGTCGGGCCGGTTCAGCAAAGCCACGTTCCGGTCCGTTGCGGGCAGCATCGTGGCTTTCCTGAACCGCGGGGCGGTGGGTCAGGCGCCCCAGCCGGCCTGGGTGCCGCCGACCCGCTCGGCGACGATCCGCTCCTGGTAGCCGGAGCGGTGGTAGGCCGCGACCGGGTCCGGGTCCAGGCCCGTGTCGGCGCGCAGGTCGCCCAGCAGCGGGCGGACGTCGGTGGCGAAGGCGTCCATCAGGGCCGCGTTCGCGGCGAGCACGTCACCGGACTGCTGCGCGGCGGCCAGCGCGGAGGTGTCGACCAGCAGCGCCTTGGCCGTGGCCTCCTGCACGTTGAGCACCGAGCGGATGATCGCCGGGATCTTCGCCTCGATGTTGTGGCACTGGTCGAGCATGAACGCGATCGGCGCCCCGCCCGCGCTGTACCCCTCGCCCAGCGCGTCCGCCGACACGATCTCGAACATGATCCGGAACAGCTGGAACGGGTCGGCCGCACCGACCATCAGGTCGTCGTCGGCGTAGAAGCGGGAGTTGAAGTCGAACGCGCCCAGCCGCCCGGCCCGCAGCAGGAACGCCACGATGAACTCGATGTTCGTGCCCGGCGCGTGGTGGCCGGTGTCGATGCACACCGTCGCCTTCGGCCCCAGCTCCAGGCAGTGCGCGTAGCTGGTGCCCCAGTCCGGGACGTCGGTGGTGTAGAAGGCCGGCTCGAACAGCTTGTACTCCAGCAGCATCCGCTGGTCGTCGCCGAGCCGGTCGTAGACCTCGCGCAGCGCGGCGGCCAGCCGGTCCTGGCGGGCCCGGATGGAGTCCTGGCCGGGGTAGTTGGTGCCGTCGGCGAACCACAGCTTCAGGTCGCGGCTGCCGGTGGCGTCCATGACGTCGACGCACTCCAGCAGGTGGTCGACCGCCTTGCGGCGCACCCCGGGGTCGGGGTTGGTGACCGAGCCGAGCTTGTAGGAGTCGTCCTGGAAGACGTTGGCGTTGATCGCGCCGATGCCGACCCCCTGCTCGGCGGCGAACCGGGCCAGCGCGGCGTAGTCGTCCACCCGGTCCCACGGGATGTGCAGCGCCACGGTCGGCGCGACCCCGGTGAGCCGGTGCACCACGGCCGCGTCGGCCAGCTTCTCCCACGGGTCGCGGGGCACGCCGGCCTGGGCGAAGACCTTGAACCGGGTGCCGGAGTTGGCGTAGGCCCACGACGGGGTCTCGATGCGCTGCTGGCGCAGCGCGCTGCGGACGTCTCTCACGCGCGGTTCTCCGATCGGGACAGCTGGTCCTCCAGGTGGAAGACCTCCTGCAGGACGACGAACCCCTCGTCCGGGGGCCGGCCGTGCAGGCCGGTGAAGAACGGGGCCATCTCGGCCTGCCAGCGGGCGTTGACCTCGGTGGCGGCCATCGCGGCCTGCGCCGCGGCCAGGTCGTCGGCCTCGACGTAGCCGACCAGCAGCCCGTCCTCGCCCAGGTGCAGCGAGTAGTTGCGCCAGCCGGTGTCGCGCAGCGCGGCGAGCATCTCCGGCCAGACGGCGCGGTGGCGCTCCCGGTACTCGGCGAGCCGGTCGGGCCGGACCTGGAGCAGGAAGCAGTAGCGCACGCTCACCCCCGACGGTGGTGCCCGGGGCGGGCCGGTGCCCGGCCCGCCCCGGGTGCTCAGAAGTCGAACTGGTCGATGTTGTTCGCGTCGAACACCGTCGGCGGGCCGAGCACGACCTCGCCGTCGGCCTCGACGGTGTACTCACCGAGCTTGCCCGCGGTGAACGTCTCGCCCTCGGCGCCGGTGATCTGCCCCGAGGCCAGCGCGGCGCCGGCGTAGCCGGCCAGGTAGCCGATGTCGGCCGGGTTCCACAGCGCGAACTGGCTGACCGTGCCGTCCTTGACGTACTCGCGCATCTGGTTCGGCAGCCCCAGCCCGGTGACCGCCACCCGGCCCTTGTACTCCGAGCTGGAGACGTAGCGGGCGGTCGCGGCGATGCCGACGGTGGTCGGCGAGACGATCACCTTGAGGTTCGGGTAGGTCGAGAGCAGGCCCTGGGCCTCCTGGAACGACTTCTGGTCGTCGTCGTTGCCGTAGACGGTGGCGACCAGCTGCATGCCGGCGTTCTCCGGCTTGGCCAGCTCGGTGTTCATCACCTCGATCCAGGCGTTCTGGTTGGTGGCGTTCGGGGTGGCCGACAGGATCGCGATCTCGCCCTGGCCGCCGCTGAGCGTGCGGGCCATCTCCACCAGCTTCTCGCCGATGCCCTGGGTGGTGGCCTGGTTGATGAACACGTCGCGGCACTCCTTCGCCGCGTCGGAGTCGAACGCGACGACCTTGATGCCGGCGTCGCGGGCCTGGTTGAGCGACGGGCAGACCGCGTTGGCGTCGTTGGCCGCGATGGCGATGACGTCCTGCTGCTGCTGGATCAGCGTGTTGATGTAGCTCACCTGCGAGGAGGCGCTGGCGTCGTTCGGGCCGACGAGCTTGTACTCGCCCTTGAGCTCGGTCACCGCCTCCTCACCGCCACCGACCTCGACGTCGGTGTAGGGGTTGTTGAGCTGCTTGGGCAGGAAGGCGATCTGCAGGCCCTCCTGGATCGGCGCGTTCGGGTCGGCGGTCGCGGCCGCCTCGCCACCGCCGGACGCGGGCTCGGCGGACTCGACGCTCTCGCGGGTGGTGCCGCCGCAGGCGGACAGGCCGAGCGCGAGCACCGCGCCGAGGGCCAGTGGCGCGGCGATGCGCCTCAGGGGTCGGTACATCGGGGTTTCCTCTCAGGAGGACCGGACGGCCGGGGACGAGGTCGGGGGGGACGCGGTGCCGGACGGGCTGTCCGGCGGGTCGGGGTCGGCGGTGGGATCGGGCGGGGTCGGTCCCCGGCGGCGGGCCACCGCGGCGCGGACCGCGCCGGCGGCGTTGGGGGCGAGCACCGAGGCGATCAGCAGCAGACCGGTGACCACGGTCAGCGCCTCGTTGGACACGTCGGCCAGGCGCAGGGCGTTCTGCAGGGCGGCCAGCAGCGTGGCGCCGGCGACCACCCCCCACAGCGTCCCGCGGCCGCCGAAGATGGACACCCCGCCGAGCAGCACCGCGGCCACCACGGCGAGCTCCAGCCCGGAGCCGTTGTCGGCCCGGGCGCTGGCGTAGCGCAGCGTCCACAGCACACCGGCCAGCGCGGCGACGCCGCCGGTGACCACGTAGAGCCAGAACTTGGTGCGGGCGACCCGGATGCCGGCGAACCGGGCGGCGTCCACCCCGGCGCCCATGGTGAACAGCGACCGGCCCAGCGGGGTCGCGTGCAGCACCACGCCGAAGACCAGGGCCAGCAGCAGCAGCGGGAACACCAGGTTCGGGATCCCGCCGACGGTGCCGGTGACCAGGTCGGTGTAGGCCGCCGGGTACTGGGCGACGGCGGCGTCGCCGAGCACCACCAGGGCCAGCCCGCGGTAGAGGGCCAGGGTGCCGATGGTGACCGCCAGCGACGGCAGCGCGAACACCGTCACGAACAGCCCGTTGACCGCGCCCAGCACCAGCCCGAGCAGCAGGCACAGCGGGATGATGGTCTCGATCGACAACCCGGCCTGCCACATCGCGCCCATCGCCGCGCTGGACAGCCCCAGCGTGCTGGCCACCGACAGGTCGATCTCGCCGGTGACGATCACCAGCGTCATCGGCAGCGCGATCAGCAGGATCGGGGCCAGGTCCAGCACCAGGAACGCCACGTTGCGCCCGGACGCGAAGTTGTCCACGGTCACGGCGGCGACCAGCACGAACACCACGAGCAGCGCGATGATCGCGGTGTCCCACCCGGCCCGGGGCCGGCGACGCTCAGCCACGGTGGGGCTCCTTCCGGCGCAGCCGGGCCGCCACCCGGTCGGCGACCACCCGGTCGGTGCCGATGGCCGCCAGGATCAGCGCGCCGACGATCGCGCCCTGCCAGAACTGGTCGATCGCCAGCACCGGCAGGGCGCTGCCGATGGTGGTGAGCAGCAGCGCGCCGATCGCGGCGCCGTAGACCGTGCCGCTGCCGCCGAACACCGCCACCCCGCCGACCACGACCGCGGCCACGACCTGCAGCTCGTAGCCGGTGCCCGACGCGGCGTCGACGGTGCCGAAGCGGGCCGCGAACAGCACCCCGGCCAGCCCGGCCAGCGCGCCGCTGACCGCGAACGCGGCCAACACGCGCCGCCCGACCGGCACCCCGGCCAGCACCGCGGCCTGCGGGTTGGAGCCCATCGCGTACAACTCGCGGCCCGACCGGTAGCTGCGCAGCACGAACCCGGCGGCGAGCACCACGGCCAGCGCGATCAGCACCAGCCACGGCACGCCGAGCACCCCCGCGGTGCCGAAGGCCAGGAACCCGGGCGGCAGCTCGTCGGCGTTGATCTGCTGGCCGCCGGCCCAGAAGAAGCAGATGCCGCGGTAGACGTAGAGCGTGCCCAGGGTGACCACCAGCGCGGGCACGTTGCCGAACCGCACCAGCGCCCCGTTGACCACCCCGCAGGCCGCGCCGACCGCGGCGCCGACCAGCAGCGCCACCACGATCGGGGTGCCCGGCGCGGCCTGCAGCAGGGTGCCGACGGCGTAGGCGGACAACCCGAGCACCGACCCGACCGACAGGTCGATGTTGCGGGTGATCACCACGATGGTCTGGCCGACCGCGAGCACCACCAGGATGGCCGCGGCCAGCACCAGGTCGCGCACGCTCTGCCCGGACAGGAACCGCGGGTTCGCCGCGGCGGTCACCGCGACCAGCACCACCAGGGCGAGCACGATGCCCAGCTCGCGCACGCGCAGCAGCACCCCCGCCCGCGCCGCGGCCCGGGCGTCCGCCCGCTCCTCGACCCGCTCGTCGACGGGGGTCACGCGGCCACCTCCTGCCCGGTGGCGGCGCGCATCACGGTCTCCTCGTCGGCCCGGGCCCGCGGGATCTCCGCGACCAGGTCGCCCTCGTGCATGACCAGCACCCGGTCGGCCATCCCGAGCACCTCGGGCAGCTCGGAGGACACCATCAGCACCGCCACCCCGTCCGCGGCCAGCTCGGACATCAGCCGGTGCACCTCGGCCTTGGTGCCCACGTCGATGCCGCGGGTGGGCTCGTCGACGATCAGCACCCGGGGCCCGGTGGACAGCCACTTGGCCAGCACCACCTTCTGCTGGTTGCCCCCGGACAGCCGGCCCACCGGGTCGTCGAGGTCGGCGTACTTGGTGCGCAGCCGGGCGGTCCACTCCGCCGCCGCGCGCCGCTCGACGCCGCCGAACAGCAGCCCGAACCGGGCCAGCCGGCGCCACCGGGTCGCCGTGGCGTTGCGCTCGATCGACGCCTCCAGCACCAGGCCCTGCTGGCGGCGGTCCTCCGGGACCAGGGCCAGCCCGGCGGCCATCGCGGCGCGCGGGTCGCCCGGCCGCAGCACGGTCCCGGCCACCCGCACCTCGCCGGTGTCGCGCGGGTCAACCCCGAACACCGCGCGGACGACCTCGGAGCGCCCGGCGCCGACCAGCCCGGCCAGCGCGACGATCTCGCCCGCCCGGACCTCGAACGACACGTCCCGGAACGCGCCGGCCCGACCCAGCCCCTCGACCGCGAGCAGCACCTCGCCGACCGGCACCTCCCGCTTGGGGAACAGCACGTCCAGCGGGCGGCCGACCATCCGGCGGACCATCTCGTCGACGGTCAGCCCGGTCATCGGGTCGGTGGACACCAGCGCCCCGTCGCGCAGCACCGTGACCCGCTGGCACAGCGCGGTGATCTCCTCGAACCGGTGGGAGATGAACAGCAGCGCGGCGCCGTCCTCGCGCAGCGCCCTGGCCACCGCGAACAGCCGCTCGACCTCCACCGGGGACAGCGCCGCGGTCGGCTCGTCCATCACGATGACCCGGGCGTCCAGCGACAGCGCCTTGGCGATCTCGACGATCTGCTGGTCGGCGATGGACAGCCCGCGGGCGGGCCGCTCCGGGTCGATGCCCACCCCGAGCCGGTCGAAGAAGCCGGCCGCGAGCGCGTTCATCGCGCGCCGGTCGACCCGGCCCAGCGAGCGGGTCGGCTGGCGGCCCATCACCACGTTCTCGGCCACCGACAGGTCGGGGAACAGGGTCGGTTCCTGGTAGATCACGGCGATGCCGGCGGCCAGCGCGTCGGCTGGGGTGCTCAGCCGCAGCGGCCGGCCGGCCAGCTCGATCGTGCCGGCGTCGGGCTCGTGCACCCCGGCCAGCATCTTCACCACCGTCGACTTGCCGGCGCCGTTCTCGCCGACCAGCGCGTGCACCTCACCGGCGTGCAGCTCGAACGACACGTCCCGCACGGCGGCCACGGCACCGAAGGACTTGGTGACCCCCCGCACCGCGAGCAGCGCGGTGGCATCGGCACTCATCGGGGCCCTCCCTCGGCTTCGGTGATGAAACGTTTCAAAGCTTGGGTCCGGACGGTACGGTGAGCGCCGTCACGCCGTCAAGAGCGCTACCGAACCGTGATCTGCGCAGACGCGGTGGGGCTACGACACGGCTCCCGGGGTCGGCCCGGCTCGTGCCGTAGGGTTCAAGAACGTTTCAGTGGAGGGGGTCGGGTGTCCGGACCAGGCGCGCCGAGCATGAAGGACGTGGCCGCGCGGGCCGGGGTCTCGCTCGGCACGGTGTCCAACGTGCTCAACCGCCCGGAACTGGTCAGCGAGCGGACCCGGCGCCGGGTCCTGGCGGCGATCGACGCGCTGGGCTTCGTGCGCAACGAGTCGGCCCGCCAACTGCGCGGCGGGGGCAGCCGGACGCTGGCCTACGTGGTGTTCGACGCGGCCAACCCGTTCTTCACCGACGTGGCCGCGGGCGCCCAGGCCACCGCGGACGCGGCCGGTCTGGCGCTGTTCCTGTGCAACAGCGGTGAGGACCGCGAGCGCCAGGCCGCCTACCTCGACCTGCTCGAGCAGCAGCGGGTGGAGGGGGTGCTGATCACCCCGGTCGACCCGGCCGACCCGCGGCTGGCCGCGCTGTCGCGGCGCGGGACGCCGGTCGTGGTGGTGGACCGCGGCGCCGGCCCGGAGCACTGCTCGGTCACCGTCGACGACGTCCTGGGCGGCGACCTCGCCGCCACCCACCTGCTCGACCTCGGGCACCGCCGGATCGCCTTCGTCGGCGGCCCGCGCGGCATCGGCCAGGTCGCCGACCGCATCGCCGGCGCCGAGCGGGCGATCGCCCGGGCCGGCGGGGAGCCGCTGACGGTGCTGGAGACCGCGAAGCTCAACATCGCCGAGGGCCGCCGGGCGGGCGAGCGGTTCGCCGGGCTGCCGGCCGCGCAGCGCCCGACCGCGGCGTTCTGCGCCAACGACCTGCTGGCCCTCGGCCTGCTGCAGCAGATGGTGCACCTGGGCCTGCGGGTGCCCGAGGACGTGGCGATCGTCGGCTACGACGACATCGAGTTCGCCTCCGCCGCCGCGGTCCCGCTGACCTCGGTGGCCCAGCCGCGCCAGCGGCTCGGGCGGACCGCCGCGGAACTGCTGCTCGCCGAGGCCCGGGGCGGCCCGGACCACGAGCACCAGCACGTGGTGTTCGCCCCGGAGCTGGTGGTGCGGGCCTCAACCGGGCTGCGCCCGGTGATCACGGTGGCCTGAGCTCAGGTGTCCCAGCCGGGGCGGACCAGCCCGCTCTCGTAGGCCATCACCACCACCTGCGCCCGGTCCCGCGCGCCCAGCTTGGTCATCGCCCGGCTGACGTGGGTCTTGGCCGTGGCCGGGCTGAGGAACAGCTCCCGGGCGATCTCCTCGTTGGTGCGCCCGGCCGCCACGTGCGTGACGACCTCGCGTTCCCGGTCGGTGAGGCCGGCGATCAGCGCGGCGCGGCGGCGGTCGGTGCGCGCCGGGCGGGCGCGGGCGGCGAACTCGGCGATCAGCGTCCGGGTCACCGCCGGCGCCAGCAGCGCCTCCCCGCCGTGCACCACCCGGATGGCCTGCACCAGCTCGGCCGGCTCGCTGTCCTTGACCAGGAACCCCGACGCCCCGAACCGGATCGCGTCGAAGATGTAGGAGTCGTCGGTGAAGGTGGTCAACACGATCACCCGGGTGCCCTCCAGGCCCGGGTCGGCGACGATGTCCCGGGTGGCCGCCAGCCCGTCGTGGCCGGGCATCCGGATGTCCATCAGCACGATGTCCGGGCGCAACCGCCGGGCCAGCCGGACGGCGACCGCGCCGTCCTCGGCATCGCCGACCACCTCGACGTCGGGCTGCGCCTCGAGCAGCGCGCGGAACCCGCTGCGCACCAGGGCCTGGTCGTCGGCCAGCAGCACCCTGATCATCGGCTCACCCGCTCCCGGTCCCCGCCCCGGCCCGCACCGGCAGCCGCACGTGGACCCGGAACCCGCCGCCGGGCCGGGCCCCGATCTCGCTCGTCCCGCCCAGCGCCTCGGCGCGCTCGCGGATCCCGGCCAGCCCGTTGCCGGCCCCCGCGTCCGGCCCGGTGTCCGGACCGGGGCGGGCCGGGCGCGATCCGGCGCCGTCGTCGTCGACCTGCACGACGAGCCCGTCGCGGCCGTGCTCCAGCAGCACCGTGGCCCGGGCCGGGCCGGCGTGGCGCAGGGTGTTGGTCAGCGCCTCCTGCACGATCCGGTACGCGGCCCGGTCGACCGCAGGCGGCAGGCCCGCCGGCTCCCCCCGCACGGTGATCGCGACCGGCAGACCGGTCGCCCGCACGTCGGCGACCAGGGTGTCCAGGTCGGCCAGGCCGGGCACCGGATGGTGCGGCGGCGCGGTGTCCACCCCGCGCAGCACCCCGAGGGTCGCTCGCATCTCGCGCAGCAGGTCGCGGCTGGACTGCTTGATCGCGGTCAGCGCGGTGCGCGCCTGCTCCGGGTCGTCGTCCATCAGGTACAACGCCACCCCGGCCTGCACGTTGATCAGCGAGACGTGGTGGCCCAGCACGTCGTGCAGCTCCTGGGCGATGCGCAGCCGCTCGTCGCTGCGCCGGCGTCGGGCGGTCTCCTCCTGCGTCGCCGCGACCTGCGCCAACCGCTCGCGGCGCGATCGCCACACCTCGCACGCGGCCACCAGCGCGACCAGCGCGGCGCCCCACGCGGCGGTGCCGGTCAGCGGGACCACGCCGGGGTTGCGCACCATGTGCACCCCGGCCAGGGCGAGCACCGCCACCGCGGCGGCGGTGTAGGGGACCCGGCGGTGCCCGGCGAGCACCGCCGAGCACAGGGCCACGATCGGGGCGAGGAACAGCGGCCCGAAGGGGTAGCCCAGCGCGAGGTACAGCAGCACCGCCGCGGCCGAGGCGATCAGGACCGCGGCCGGGCGGGTGCGGCGCAGCGCCAGCGCCAGCGACGAAGCCAGCAGGAGGGCGACACCGAGCGCGTCCAGCGAGCGGGCGGTCGGCTGGTCCTGGGCGGCGGCCCCGGTACCGACCAGCACGAACCCGGCGACCAGGCCGGCCGACACCGCGGGCCACGCCGCGGCGAACCGGCTCCACCGGCCGTCGGAGGCCCCCGCGAACGCCATGCGGTCACGGTAGCCACGCCGGTGCGGCCCGGCGTCCGCCGCGGGGGGTGCCCGCCGCTACTCCCGCAGGGGTAGCGGCGGACCGGTCATCCCCCGGCGGCTCGGCGCCAGTGCGCGCGTCGGGGGCGCGATCCGGTCGTCAGTCGTCGTCGTTGTCGTCGTCGTTGTCGTTGTCGTCGCCGCGGTCCGAGCCGCGGTCGCGGTCGTCCTCGCGGAGCTGCTCGCCCTGGCGCAGGATGGTGACGTTGCCGAACGCGCCCGCCGCGTCGACCACCACGTCGCGGGCCCCGGTGCCGTCGCAGGCCGCCTCGCACTCGGTCCGCCCGAACACCAGCGCGCCGGTCGACTGCACCCGGGCGTCGGCCGGCACGACGACCTCCACCCGACCGAACGCCACCCCGACCTCCACCCGGTCGTCGGCCGGTCCGACGGTGATCACCTGGCGGCTGAACAGGGCCATCGCGTCGTCGGCGGCCACCACCCGGCTGCCCGCCCACAACCCGGCCCCGGCCAGCGCGATGATCCCGAGCCCGGCGCCCAACCGGTGCCCCAGCCCGTGGCCGGAGCTCTTCCGCGCCGGCGTGGAGCCCGCCGCGGCGGCCGGCTGCACCGCGGTCGCGGCGGCGTCGCCGGGCGGATCCGGCAGGTCGACGACCAGCGGCCGCAACTCGCTCTGCGTCTTCGCGGCCCAGCACTGCGCCGAGCGCTCCTCGTACTCGGTCATGGTGAGGACGCCGTCGGCGTAGGCCCGCTGCAGCCGCTCGTCGACCTCGCGACGCTCGCGGTCCCCGATCCGCACCTCAGGCCTCGGCTCGTCCACGTCACCCATCCTGGCAGCAACCCGACCCGCCGCGGCGGCCGGACCGGACGCGCCGGGCCCGGGGACCCGGCGGCGCCGCCCTACCGGCGGCGCGGCACCGAGACCGCCACCAGCCCGGCCAGCGCGGCGACGGCGACGCCGCCGACCCGGACCCAGCTGCCGACCAGGACCCCGACCGAATCGGTGTCGGCCAGCCCGGCCAGGCCCCCGCCGAGCACCAGCCCGGTGATCTCCGCGGCCACCACCAGCAGACCGACCACCACGGCCCAGCGCCGGTCGACCGCCGCCACCAGTGCCGCCGCCGCCACCAGCAGCACCAGGGCCGGCGGCACGGCGGGCATCGGCACTCCGGAGAACCGCAGCACCAGCAGGCCCAGCGCCGCCGCGAGCATCCCGGCGACCGTCGCCCACCTGGCCGCGACCCGCCGGCGCCCGGTCGTCCCCTGCGTCCTCGTCCCCACGTCGGTCACGCTCCTCCCCCATCGGCGCGATCCGGGTGCCGCACCGCTGCAGCCGAGCCTGGTGACCGCAGCTCCGGAGCGCGTCGTCCGCCGGGAGGCCGCGCCGGTACACCCCCCGGAGCAGCCCGCCGGACCGGGCCCCACGGCTTCGCCACCGCCAGCACGGTGGCCACCACCAGCGCGGTGATCGACACCCCCGGCGGGAACGCCAACGTGCCCAGCCCGGCCGCCGGGTCCGCCCCGCCCTCGGCGCCGCGGGCGCCGGC
>JASLAP010000314.1 GCA_030147065.1 Pseudonocardia sp.
GGCCGGGCCCGGCCGATCCTGAGCGCCCGGATGCCCGCCGGTCGGCCGTACTGCTGGTCTCCGCCCGGTGCGGTGCGCGCCTCGATCCTGCGCCCGGGCCGCTGCCCCGTGGTGCCGCTCCGCCGTGCGCAGGACCCGGGACCGGGCCGCCGTGGAACCGTCGCCGACCTGTGTCCGCAGCGGGTTGCCGTGTGCGGTGAGTCACCCCATGATTCCCTGGAGCGCGCCTCCGCCTGCCACTCGGACGATCATCGTTCTGCCGAGCGGCCGGATGTCGTGTGCTGTACGACTGAGCGACCGCGGGCAGGTGCGACCACGGTCACCCGGCTCGCCGGACCAGGAGGAGGCAGGACATGGGCCACCAGCGTCGGCGCCGCGTGTCGGGCGTCGGGATGATCGTCGCGGCGGTGATGGTCGTCGCCGCGTGCGGTTCGGGGGAGGAGGGCCCGCCGAACCTCGTCTGGTACATCAACCCCGACTCCGGCGGGCAGGAGGAGATCGCCGCCCGGTGCACCGAGGCGTCGGGCGGGCAGTACACCATCAGTGCCTCGGTGCTGCCCCGGGAGTCCTCCGAGCAGCGCCAGCAGCTCGTCCGCCGGCTCGCCGCCAACGACGACTCGATCGACCTGATGAGCCTGGACCCGCCCTACATCCCCGAGTTCGCGCAGGCCGGCTTCCTCGCCCCGGTGCCGCCGGACGTGGCCGAGTGGGCCACCGAGGGCGTGGTGCAGAGCGCCATCGAGGGCGCGACCTGGAACGACGAGCTGGTCACCGTCCCGTTCTGGGCCAACACCCAGCTGCTCTGGTACAAGAAGTCGGTCGCCGAGGCGGCCGGGCTGGACATGAGCCGGCCGGTCACCTGGGACCAGCTGGTGCAGGCCGCGCAGAGCCAGGACGTCGAGATCGCCGCCCAGGGCCGGCGCGCCGAGTCGCTGGTGGTGTGGTTGAACGCCCTGATCGAGTCGGCGGGCGGCTCGGTGATCACCGAGACCGCGGACCGGCCCGAGGACGTCCAGTTCGGCCTGGAGTCCCCGGAGTCGGCGCGGGCCACCGAGGTCATGGCCCAGGTCGCCAACAGCGGCGCGGTGGGACCGGCCTTCACCACCGCCGGTGAGGACGAGAGCGCCTCCTCCTTCGAGGCGGGCACCGCCGGGTTCATGGTCAACTGGCCGTTCGTCTGGCCCCGGGCGCAGAGCGGCATCGAGGGCGGCACGCTCGACCAGGCGGTCGTCGACGACTACGGGTGGGCCCTCTACCCGCAGGTCGACCCGGACCAGGAGAGCGCCCCGCCCTACGGCGGGATCAACATCGGCGTGGGGGCGTTCAGCAACCACCCCGACCTGGCCTACCAGGCGATCGAGTGCATCACCTCGGACGAGAACCAGGCCTACTACTTCACGTCCAACGGCAACCCGGCCGCCAGTCTCGCGGTCTACGACGACCCCGAGGTCATCGCCGAGTTCCCGATGGCCCCGGTGATCGCCCAGTCGCTGCAGCAGGCGGCTCCGCGACCGCAGAGCGCGTACTACAGCGAGGTGTCCGGGAGCATCCAGCGCGTCTACCACCCGCCGACCGCGGCCGTGCCCGGCACGACCGGGCCCGCGGCAGCCGAACTCATCCGCGCCGTCCTGTCCGGGGAGGAACTGCTGTGACCACGACCGTACCCCCGCAAGTCGGGCAGGCGACCGAGGGCACCGCTCCGGCGCCGACCGGGCGGGAGAGCGACCGCGTCCGCGCCGAGCGGCGGCTGGGCTGGCTGCTGGCCGGCCCGGCGTTCGCGGTGATGCTGCTCGTCACCGCCTACCCGATCGCCCAGGCCATCTACGACTCGCTGTTCTCCTACCGGCTGACCGACCCGGGCAACCGCTCGTTCGTCGGGCTGGAGAACTACGGGGTCGTCCTCACCGACGCGCTCTGGTGGCAGGCCTTCGCCGTCACCATGCTGATCACCGTCGTGACCGTCGCGGTGGAA
The DNA here is from genome assembly GCA_030147065.1 of Pseudonocardia sp. Lineage (GTDB taxonomy): Bacteria > Actinomycetota > Actinomycetes > Mycobacteriales > Pseudonocardiaceae > Pseudonocardia. The sequence continues at coordinate 1,973 of JASLAP010000314.1, forward strand.
CTGGTGCTCGGCTTCGCCCTCGCGCTGGTGATGCTCAAGGCGCTCCAGGCCCTGCGCCCGGTCCTGCGGGCCGCGATCCTGCTGCCCTACGCGATCATCACCGTGGTCTCGGCGTTCGCCTGGCAGTTCGCCTTCGACCTGACCTCGGGGTTCGTCAACACCTGGTTCGCCTGGTTGCCGGGGATCTCGGCGGACACCGACTGGTTCGGCGGCACCGGCACCTCGCTGCTGGTGATCTGCCTGGCCGAGATCTGGAAGACCACGCCGTTCATCTCGCTGCTGCTGCTCGCCGGGCTCGCCCAGGTGCCCGACGTGCTGCAGGAGGCCGCCCAGGTCGACGGCGCGACCTGGTGGCAGCGGATGTGGAAGGTGACCATCCCGAACATGAAGGCCGCGATCATGGTGGCCCTGCTGTTCCGCACGCTGGACGCGTTCCGCGTCTTCGACAGCGTGTTCATCATGACCGCCGGCGCGAACGGCACCGAGACGGTGTCGTTCCTGGCCTACCGGCAGACCATCGCCCGGCTGGAGATCGGGCTGGGCTCGGCGGTGTCGGTGCTGCTGTTCCTGTCGGTCGTGATCATCGCATTCGGTTTCATCAGGGGTTTCAAGGTCGACCTGTCGCAGGCGAGGGGGGACAAGTAGATGTCCACACGCGAACGCAACTGGTGGATCGTCGCCGGCATCGCGATCGTCATCTACGCGCTCTTCCCGATCGCGTGGATCGTCTCGCTGTCGTTCAAGGCGCCCGCCGACATCTCCAACGGCCAGTTCCTGCCCACCGTGCCCACCTGGGAGAACTACTCGCTGATCATCACCGGGGACGCGAGCGAGCTGTTCCTGCCCGCGCTGGTCAACTCCTTCGGCATCTGCCTGATCGCCACCGCGCTGTCCTGCCTGCTGGCGATGTTCGCCGCCTACGCCATCGCCCGGCTGGACTTCCGCGGCAAGCGGCTCATCCTGTCCACCGCGCTGGCCGTGGCGATCTTCCCGGTGATCTCGATCGTGACGCCGCTGTTCAACCTGTGGCGCCAGATCGGCCTGTACGACACCTGGCCCGGGCTGATCATCCCCTACCTGTCGCTCACGCTGCCCATCTCGATCTGGACGATGTCGGCGTTCTTCCGGGAGATCCCCTGGGAGATGGAGCAGGCCGCCCAGGTCGACGGGGCCACCACCTGGCAGGCGTTCACCAAGGTGATCGTGCCGCTGGCCGCGCCCGGGGTGTTCACCACCGCGATCATCGCGTTCTTCCTGGCCTGGAACGACTTCGTCTACGGGATCTCGCTGACCTCCACGAGCGCGGCGCGACCGGTACCGGCGGCGCTCGGGCTGTTCTCCGGCGCGTCCCAGTTCGAGGACCCCACCGGGGCCATCGCCGCCGCCGCGGTGGTCGTCACCATCCCGGTGATCGTGCTCGTCCTGCTCTTCCAGCGGCGCATCGTCGCCGGTCTGACCAACGGCGCCGTCAAGGGCTGACGCCCCACCGCCGCACCCCCATCGAGCCGCAACGAGGAGAGCACCGATGGCTCCGATCGAGATGACCAACATCGTCAAGAAGTACGGCGACGGGTTCCCCGCCGTGAACGACGTCAGCCTGAACATCGCCGACGGGGAGTTCATGATCCTCGTCGGGCCGTCCGGCTGCGGGAAGTCGACCCTGCTCCGCATGATCGTCGGACTGGAGGACATCACCAGCGGCGACATGGTGATCGGGGGCAACCGGGTCAACGACAAGGCCCCCCGGGACCGCAACCTGTCGATGGTGTTCCAGAACTACGCGCTGTACCCGCACCTGTCGGTCTACGAGAACATCGCGTTCCCGCTGCGGCTGGCCAAGATGCCCGACGACGAGGTCGAACGCCGGGTCAACGAGGCGGCCTCGGTCCTGGAACTGCACGAGCACCTGCAGCGCAAGCCGGCCAACCTGTCCGGCGGCCAGCGCCAGCGGGTGGCGATGGGGCGCGCGATCGTCCGCCAGGCCGAGGCGTTCCTGTTCGACGAGCCGCTGTCGAACCTCGACGCCAAGCTGCGCGGGCAGATGCGCACCGAGATCTCCCGTCTGCAGCGCCGGCTGGGCATCACCACGGTCTACGTCACGCACGACCAGACCGAGGCGATGACCCTGGGCGACCGGGTGTGCGTGCTGCGCAAGGGCATCATCCAGCAGGTCGCCTCCCCCCGGGAGCTCTACGAGCAGCCGGTCAACCTGTTCGTGGCCGGGTTCATCGGGTCGCCGCCGATGAACTTCCTGCCGGCCACGGTCGAGGGCAACCGGCTGGCGACGCCGTTCGGGCCGATCGAGCTCGACGAGCGCCAGGCCGCCGCGGTCGGCGACCGGGAACTGGTGATGGTCGGGATCCGGCCGGAGTACTTCGAGGACGCCGCGTTCGTCGAGGACTCCAAGCGCCCCCACGGCACCGTGTTCACCGCCCGCGTCGACGTCAAGGAGTGGCTGGGCGACTCGCAGTACGCCTACATCCCCTACGACGCGCCGGACTCGATCCGGACCAAGCTCAACGAGCTGTCCCGCGAGCTCGACTCCGAGGAGCTGCGCACCCAGGCGATCGTGTCCATCGACGCGAGCAGCCGCCTGCGCGAGGGCCGCGACGCCGAGTTCTGGCTGGACACCCGCAAGATCCACGTGTTCGACCCGGAGTCCGGCGACAACCTCACCCGCGACGAGGAGGCCGGCGCCGAGCTGACCCGGCTGGCCGAGCAGGACCGGGTCGAGCAGACCGAGGAGGCCCGCAGCGAGGTGGCGGGCCGGGACGGGGCCGGCGGCGGCGGCACCGGTGGCGCGCACCGGGCCGACAAGGGCGACCGCACGGGCGTGGCCTGAGCCCGGCCGGTGCGGCGGCGCCCACCGGGGTGCCGCCGCACCGGACCATCCCGACGCGCGCCCGGCCGGGTGCGCCGGGTCGGCGGCGATGCGCCAGGATCGCCGGGTGGACTCGTCGAAGCCGAAGAACACCCAGCCGGACGGCCGGATCAGCCAGGCGAACGTGCCCTCCTCGTTCGACGTGCACGCCGCCAGCTACGACCGGCTGGTCGGCGCGAACCCCGGGTACCACGAGCACCTGCGGCTCTCCGCCCGGCGGATGGGGCTGCCGCGCCGCGGCGCCGGCCTGCACCTGCTCGACCTGGGGTGCGGCACCGGGGCGTCCACCGCGGCGCTGCTGGACGTCGCCCCGGACGCCCGGATCACCGCGGTCGACGCCTCGGCGGAGATGCTGGCCCAGGCGATGGCCAAGACCTGGCCGCCGACCGTGCGGTTCGTCCGGGCCGATGCCCAGGACCTGGCCGCGGCCGGGGTGACCGGGCCGTTCGACGGGATCCTGGCCGCCTACCTGGTGCGCAACCTGCCCGATCGGGACGCCGCCCTGCGCGCGTTCCACGAGCTGCTGAAGCCGGGCGCCCCGCTGGCCCTGCACGAGTACTCGGTGCGCGACTCGGCCCGCAGCCGGGCGGTGTGGACCGCGGTGTGCTGGACCGTGATCATCCCGATGGGTCGGCTGCGGACCGGGTCCGGCGACCTCTACCGCTACCTCTGGCGCAGCGTGCTGGGGTTCGACGGGGTCGCGGCGCTGATCAAGCGGCTGGAGCGGGCCGGGTTCACCGACGTCCGGACCCAGACCGTGCCCGGCTGGCAGCAGAACATCGTGCACACCGTGCTCGGCCGCAGGCCCGGCGGCCCGCCGGAGACCGACCCGGCGGTCGCCCAGGCGCCGACCCCGCCGGAGGGCATCGACGTCGTCGACATGACGAAGCCGGAGTAGCAGCCGGCGCCCGGTGGTGCCTCACCGACCGGCGCGGACCCCGCCGACCAGCAGGTCGAGCACCCGCCGGGCCTCGGCCAGGGCGCCCGGATCGGCGCCCGGATCGGCGGCGACGATCAGGGCCTTCCACAGCGCCCAGCCGCGGGCCCGGGCCCACATCGCCTCGTCGGCCGGCACCGCCGCGCGGAACGCCGCGCGTCCCGGCCCGTCCAGCAGCGTCCAGGACACGACCAGGTCGCCGGCCGGGTCGCCGACCCCGCAGGTGCCGAAGTCGATCACGGCGGCCAGCCGCCCGCGGTCGTCGACGAGCAGGTTGCCGACCGCCACGTCGCCGTGGAACCACACCGGCCGGCCGGTCCACCGGGCCGCGAGCGCGGCTTCCCACACCCCGGTCGCGGCCGCGGCGTCGATCCGCGGCCCCAGCACGTCGATCGCGGCCCGAGCCTCGGCATCGTAGAAGGTCAGCGGGCCGCCCCGGTGGAAGCAGTGCGCCCCGGCGGCCGGTCCGCCGGTCGGGTCGATGTCCTGCAGCGCGACCAGGAACCCGGCGACGTCGCGCGCGAACGCGGCCTGGTCGCCGATCCGGTCGGGGGTGGCCGGGTGGCCGTCGAGCCAGCGGCGGACCGACCACGGCCACGGGTACTCCGCCGTCGGCGCGCCGAGGGCCAGCGGCTCCGGCACCGGCCGGGGCAGGTGCGGGGCCAGCCGCGGCAGCCAGGTGTCCTCCTTGCCCACGCTCGGCACGTAGCCCGGCGCGGTGGGCAGCCGGACCGACATGGTGTCGCCGAGCCGGAACGTGCGGTTGTCCCAGCCCTGCCGGGCGACCGGGACGACGGGGAGCGCGGCCCAGCGCGGGAACTGCGCGGCCACCAGGCGGGCGGCCAGGGCGGCGTCGATCAGGTCGCGGTGCATCGCGACGGATGCTGCCGCTCCACGGTCCCGCGCGCGATCGAGTTCGGCCCGTGTGGCGGGACGCCCGACCCGGTCGACGGCGCGTGCGGGTGACACGGGAGAGTGAGCGCTGCGACACTCCTCGTGTCACCGCCGACCGTGAAGGGCCGCCATGCCGGACGACCACTCCATCCCCGCCGGTAGCGGGATCGACACCTCCGTCCCGCACTCCGCGCGCATCTGGAACTACTGGTTGGGCGGCAAGGACAACTACGAAGCCGACCGGGCCGCCGGCGACGCCTGGATCCAGACCGACCCCGGCATCCTCGACCTGGCCCGGGCCACCCGCGCCTTCCTCGGTCGCGCCGTCCGCCACCTCGTGCACCAGGAGGGGGTCCGGCAGTTCCTCGACATCGGCACGGGCCTGCCCACCGCGAACAACACCCACGAGGTGGCGCAGCGGGCGGCGCCCGAGTCGCGGGTGGTCTACGTCGACCACGACCCCCTCGTGCTGGCCCACGCCCGCGCCCTGCTCACCAGCAGCCCGGAGGGCGCGACCCGCTACCTGCACGCCGACATGCGCGACCCCGCGACGATCCTCGCCGAGGCGGGTGAGGTCCTCGACCTCACCCGACCGGTCGCGCTGATGTTCCTCGGCGTGCTCGGCCACGTCGCCGACTACGACGAGGCGCGCTCCCTCGTGCGCACCCTCGTCGAGGCCCTGCCGCCGGGGAGCTTCCTGGTCATCTGCGACGGTGGGGAGGACGAGGCCGCGCTGAAGGCGAGTGAGGAGTACGCCTCGACCGGTGCGGTCCCGTACCACCTGCGGACCCGCCGCGAGGTCGAGCGCTTCTTCGACGGTGGGCTGGAGTTCGTCGAGCCCGGTTTCGTGCTGGTCAACGAGTGGCGACCGGACCCGCCCGGCGAGGGTGTCGTGCCGATCACGGGGGAGCCGGCCACGCTCCCGGTGGTGCCCAACTTCGCCGGGGTCGCCCGCAAGCCGTAGCCAGCGCGTTCCCCGTCGCAAACCGCTCGACAGGCCCTGGCCGGGCAGTAGGGTGGGCCCGTGCACCGCTGCTTCCCGATCACCCCGCCGCCCCGCTGACCGCGGGGCGTCCCTGCCCGCGCGCCTGCCGTGTCCCGGCCGGCGCGCGCCGTCGTGCTCCGGGCCGTCCGGCCCGGTGATCGGTTGACGGCGGGCCCTTCCGGCCCGCCGCGGTCCGCCCCGCTTCCGCGACCACCACCCCTGCTCGTCGCTGGAGCGTTCTCCCATGGTCCTGCTCGTCCTCGCCGGTGTCCTGTGGGGCACCGGTGGCCTGTTCGGCAGCCTGCTGGCCGCCCGGACCGGCCTTTCCCCCGTCGCCGTGGCCGGTTATCGGCTGGCCCTCGGCGGCGCACTGCTGGTCGCCCTACCGCTGCTGTCCGGCCGCGGGCTGCCGCGCGGCCGCGCGGCGTGGCGGCGGGTCGCCGCGATCGGCGCCCTCGCCGCGCTGTTCCAGGCCTGCTACTTCACCGCGGTCGCGCTGACCACGGTCAGCCTGGCCACGCTGGTCACCATCGGCAGCGCGCCGGTGATCGTCCTGCTCGCCGACCGGGCCCGCGGTGCGGCGATGGCCGGGCCGGTCGCCCTGGCCGTGCTCGGCGTCGCGCTGCTGGTCGGCCTGCCCGGTGCCGGGCTCGACCCGGTGACCGCGCTGACCGGGTCGGCGGTCGCGGTGCTCTCCGGCGCCGGCTTCGCCGCGATGACCCTGCTCGGTGCCCGCCCGGTGCCCGGCCTGGACCCCACCGCGACGACCGGTCCGGCGTTCGTGCTCGGCGGATCGGCGCTGCTGCTGCCCGTCGCGCTGGCCGGGCCGGGGATCACCTTCACCCCGGAGCCGGTGGCCCTCGGGCTGCTGGCCGCGTTCGCCGTGGTGCCCACCGCCGCGGCCTACGCCGCGTACTTCCGGGGCCTGGCCACCAGCACCCCGGCCGCGGGTGCGGTGGCGGCCCTGCTGGAGCCGCTCACCGCGGCCGTGCTGGCGGCGCTGGTGCTCGACGACCGGCTGGGTCCGGGCGGGACGGCCGGCGCCGTGCTGATCGGTGCGGCGGTGCTGCTGGCCGGGCGTCAGGAACGCGCGCGCAGCGCGTAGCGGCGCTCGGCGTAGGCGATGTCGTCGCGCCAGAGCCGGCCCGCGGCCACCCGCATCAGCGGGCGGACCAGCGGGCCGGCTCCGCGCACCCGG
>JASLAP010000388.1 GCA_030147065.1 Pseudonocardia sp.
CCGGGCCTCAGCGCTGGTCGTAGCGGTCCGGGATGGCCACGTGCAGCACGAACCCGACCACCGCCACCACGATCGCGCCGAAGAACGCCGCGCCGAACCCGTCCACCGAGAACGGCAGCCGCAGCGCCTCGGCGATCGCCCCGGCCAGCAGGAACAGCAGCGCGTTCACCACCAGCCCGATCAGCCCGAGGGTGAGGATGTAGAACGGGCAGCCGACGACCTTGATCACCGGCTTGAGCACGGCGTTGACCAGTCCGAAGATCAGCGCGACGGCGAGCAGGGTGCCGATCCCGGTGGCCGTGCTCGGCGCCCGCACGTCGATCCCGGGGACGATCAGGGTGGCCACCCACAGGCTGACCGCGATGACGACGACCCGGATGGTCAGGGCGAGGGCGTTGGACACGGTCAGTCCACCAGCGCCTGGTGGACCAGCGTGCGCAGCTGGGGCCGGATGGGGTAGGTGCTCGAGGGCATCAGCTGGGTGAAGAACAGCCCGGTGAGCTGCTCGACCGGGTCGACCCAGAACGCGGTGCTGGCCAACCCGCCCCAGGCGTACTCGCCGGGGCTGGTCAGCGACCGGCCGCCGGTCGGGTCGGTGACCACGGAGAAGCCCAGCCCGAAGCCGACCCCGTTGAAGTCCGACTCGGCGAAGATCGGCCGGCCGAAGGCCTGCAGGTCGGCCCCGCCGGGCAGGTGGTTGCGGGTCATGTAGGCCACGGTGCGCGGCCCGAGCAGCCGGGCGCCGTCCAGCTCGCCGCCGCGCAGCAGCATCTGGGTGAACCGGTGGTAGTCCGCGGCCGTGCCGACCAGCCCGCCCCCGCCGCCGAGGAACCCCGGCGGCCGCTTGGCGCCCTCGCCCATCCGGTCCTGCCGGTGCAGCCCGCCGCCCGGCTTGGGCACGTACAGCGCGGCCAGCCGGTCGACGTCGTCGGCCGGGACCGAGAACGCGGTGTCGGTCATGTCCAGCGGGCCGAGGACCTCCTCGGCGAAGAACTCGTCGAGCGACTTGCCCGAGGCCACCTCGACCACCCGGCCGAGCACGTCGGTGGCCACCGAGTAGTTCCACTCGGTGCCGGGCTGGTGGGCCAGCGGCATCCCGGCCCAGGCGTCGCAGGCCGCGGCCAGGTCCATGCCGGCCGGCACGCCGAACTCGAAGCCCTTGGCCCGGTAGATCTCGTCGGCCGGGTGGGCGTGGTGGAAGCCGTAGGTGAGCCCGGCGGTGTGGGTGAGCAGGTGCCAGATCCGCATCGGCTCGGCGGCCGGCACCGTGCGCGGGGCCGCGGCCGAGCCGGCGGCGTAGACGCGCAGGTCGCCGAAGGCCGGGATGTACCGGGACACCGGGTCGGTCAGCGACAGCGCGCCGCGCTCGTAGAGCATCATCACCGCGACCGAGGTGATCGGCTTGGTCATCGAGTAGTACCGCCACACCGTGTCGTCGGCGACCGGGCGGCCCGCCTCGACGTCGGCCAGGCCGTGGTGGCTCAGGTGCGCGACCCGGCCGCGCCGGGTGATCGCGACCGTCCAGCCGGCCAGCTTGCCCTCGTCGACGTAGCGGCGGAAGTGCGTGTCCACCCGCTGCAGTCGCGCCGGGTCGAACCCGACTTCGTCCGGCTCCGCGTCCACCTTGAGCTGCGCCACGCGATCGACCCTACCCGGGGAAGATCCGCCCGCCACCCCCTCCGGGGCCGGGCACGCCGGAGGCCGGCCCGGTGCGGGGCCGGCCTCCGCCGGAGCGCTCAGGTCACCGTGTCCAGGCAGACGATGAAGTTCCGCTCCGGGTACGGGACGTACTGGTCGGGGCAGCGCGAGTCGTCGCTGGTGCCCTGGACGGTCTCGGCCACCCGCACCGTGTCCGGCCCGGCCGGACCGGTGCAGCTCACCCGCGCCGGGTTGTCCCCGGCCAGGTCGAAGCAGTCCCCCTCGGCCCAGTCGATGTCCAGGCAGAGCGCGCCGACCTCGCTGCCGGCCAGCGACTCGAAGTAGCTGGCGTCGATGTCGGACGGGCACTCGTCCGAGGTCGGGGCCTTGCCGATGACCTTGTGGTTGGACTGCGGGCTGCCGCACGGGGCCGGCTCGGCCTCCGCGTCGGTGAGCGTGCCGCCCAGCGCGATGCACTCGCCGATCTCGACGTCCACCTCGACGCTGCCGCCGGTGTCGGCGCCGTCGGCCGTGCCCGGGATGCCGTCGTTGTCGCCGTCCACGGGGGGCGCGGGCGGCGCGACCGAGACGCCCGAGGGCGGCCCGCTCGCCACCGGCGTCGTGCTGGACTGGCCGGCCTTGCCCGGGCCGAGCAGGAAGTACCAGCCGCCGCCACCCACGGCCAGCACCAGCACGACGACCGCGGCGATGATCAGCCCGGTCCGGGCGGGCGACCCGGTGGGCGGCGGGGGCTGGTACGGCGGGTACCCGGCCGCCCGGCCGTACTGGTCGTAGCCGCCGGGCTGGGCGTACTGGGTGGGCTGGCCGTACTGGTCGTAAGCACCGGGCTGGGCGTACTGGGTCGGCTGGCCGTACTGGCCGTAACCGCCGGGCTGGCCCTGCGGGTAGCCGGGCTGCACGGTGGTCGGCTGGCCGTACTGGTCGTACTGGGCGTACGGGTTCGCCTGGGCGTACGGGCCGGGCTGGCCGGGGACCGGACCGTGTTGCGGGTAGCCGCCGGGCTGCGAATACTGCGGGGCGGGTTGGTACGGGCCGTTCTGCGGGTAGTGGTCCGTCGCGCCGTACTGGCCGTAGGACCCGTCCTCCACGCGGCCCGACCCCGGTGGGGGTGAAGTCATCAGCGTCCTTCTCGTGTTCATGCCGGGCGCACCCGGCAGAAGAGGGCGACGCTAAGGGCGCGGGAAGGGCCGATGGCACGTCCGAATCCGGATCGTTACCCCCTCGGGCCCGCTTCGCGCAGCTCGCTGGGCCGATCGGTCGACAAACATGGGTGGCGTAAACCCGCCACAGTGACGCCGAGCACTCAACCGAACGATGGAGCAAGCACCCTTGCGGGTGACGACGAGGTGCTGCGGGCCCTCCTCCGGCGGCGCGACCGCGGGGACCGCGCCGACGGCCACCGGATCGCGCTCGTGGTCGGCGGCGGGGGCATGCGCGGCGCCTACTCCGGCGGCATGGCGCACGCGCTGGACGACGCCGGGCTCGGCGGCTGGTTCGACGTCGTCTACGGCAGCTCGGCCGGCGCCTACGTCGGGGCCGGGCTGCTGCTGGGTGACGGCCGCGGCTCGGCGCACATCTTCTTCGAGGACATGGCGAGCCGGGCGTTCGTCGACCCGCGCCGGCTGGCCGGGCGCCGCCCGATGGTCTCCCTCGACCACCTGCTCGACGAGGTCCTGGTGACGAGCAAGCCGCTGCACTGGGACCGGCTGCGCGACTCCCCGGTGCCGTTGCGCGTCGTCGCGACCGCGCTCGACGACCTCACCCCGCACGTCCTCGAACCGCGCAGCAGCGCGGAGTGGAAGCTCGCCCTGCGAGCCACCGCGGCGATCCCGGTGCTGGCCGGCCCGGCCGTGGAGCTGACCGGGCGGCGGTGGATCGACGGCTCGGTGTCCGACCCGCTGCCGGTGCTGCGGGCGCTGTACGACGGCGCCACGCACGTGCTCGCCCTGGTCAACCGGACCGCGCCGGAACTGCGCCGGGACCCGGGCGCCGACGGCCCGGCGGCCTGGGCGCGGCTGCTGGACCGGCTCAGCCCCGGGCTGGGCGCGATGACCCAGCAGCGCCACCGGCACGGCCCCGCGCTGGCCCTGCTCGACGACGCCGCGCACCCGTCCCGGGCGGGCGTCCACCTGCTGGCAGTGGTGCCCGCCGCGGACGCCGGCGTGCGCGGGTTGACCACCGACCGGGCCCGCGTCCGGCTGGCCGCCGACC
>JASLAP010000393.1 GCA_030147065.1 Pseudonocardia sp.
GCTGTGACTCGGGCCGAAGAGCTCGTCCCGGTCTGTCGTGCTGCCCGCCGTGGCGACGGGGAGAAAGTTACACAGGCCGTTCCAGGACCGTTCCACGGGGGGTCCCTTCCCGGCATCCGCGCTGGTCAGGAGGCGGAGACGCGCACCCCGGCCAGGTTCCGCTTGCCCCGGCGGACGACGAGCCAGCCCCCGGGCAGCAGGTCGTCGGCGGCCGGCGTCCAGCTCTCGTCGACCACCTTCGCGTTGTTCACGTAGGCCCCGCCCTCGCCGACCGCGCGCCGGGCGGCGCTGCGGCTGTCGCTCAGCCCGGTGGCCACGAGGAGGTCGACGATCGTCGGCTCCTCGCCCGGCGCGACGTCCGCCCGCGGCACCTCGCCGAGCGCCGCGTCGAGGGTGCCGGCGTCCAGCTCGCGGAGCTCCCCGCGGCCGAACAGCGCGCCGCTCGCCGCCACGACCTGCTCGGTCTGGCGCCGGCCGTGCACCAGCGTCGTCAGCTCGTCGGCCAGCGCGCGCTGCCCGGCGCGCAGGTGGGGCCGCTCGGCGACGTCGGCCTCGAGCGCCTCGATCTCCTCGCGCGGCAGGAAGGTGAACAGGCGCAGGTACCGGCCCACGTCGGCGTCGGGCACGTTGACGAAGAACTGGTACCAGGCGTACGGGCTGGTCATGTCCGGGTCGAGCCAGATGTTGCCGCCGCCGGTGGACTTGCCGAACTTGCGGCCCTCCGAGTCGGTGACCAGCGGCGTGGTCAGCGCGTGCGCCGTGGCGCCCTCGACCCGCCGGATCAGCTCGACGCCCCCGACGATGTTGCCCCACTGGTCGGAGCCGCCGATCTGCAGCCGGCAGCCGTGCCGCCGGTACAGGTGCAGGTAGTCCTGGCTCTGCAGGAGCAGGTAGCTGAACTCGGTGAACGACATGCCGTCGGTCGCCAGGCGGCGCTTGACCGTCTCCCGGCGCAGCATGTCGTTGACCGGGAAGTGCTTGCCGACGTCGCGCAGGAACTCCAGCACGGACTGCCGGCCGGTCCAGTCGAGGTTGTCGGCCAGCAGCGCGCCGGTCGGTGAGTCGTCGAACTCGATGAACCGCTCCAGCTGGCGGCGCAGCCGGTCGGTCCACTCGGCGACGGTGTCGGTGTCGTGCAGCGTGCGCTCGCCGACCTCGCGCGGGTCGCCGATCATGCCGGTGGCCCCGCCGGCCAGCGCGATCGGCCGGGCCCCGGCCTGCTGGAAGCGGCGCAGGCCGAGCAGCGGGAGCAGGTGGCCGGCGTGCAGGCTGGGCGCGGTCGGGTCGAACCCCGAGTAGAGCGTGAGCACCCCCGCGGCGAGGTCGCGCCGCAGCGCGTCCCGGTCGGTGCTCTGCGCGACCAGGCCGCGCCACTCCAGCTCGTCGAGGATGTCCGTGCCCACCCGGTGATTCTCCCGCACCCCGGCTGCCGGACCGCCGGTCGGGTCAGCCGCCGGCGGCCGCGGCGAGCTGGGCGGGCAGCTCGTCGAGCAGCGCGGGCAGGCTCAGCACGCTGCCGAACGACATCGCGGCGCCCTGCTCCTCGGTCAGCTCGACCAGCCGGTCCTCCTGGAAGACCCGCAGCAGCTCGTGCCCCGGCACGTTCTCGATCGCCGCCTCCGGTGCCCCGCCGGTGACGTCCAGCCAGGCGACGACCTCGGCCTGGTCGAGGACGGGCAGCTGTTCGAGGCTGACCTCGGTGTAGAAGCTCTCCCCGGCCAGCTGGTCGATCTCCGGCGGGATCGTCATGCCCAGCGAGGTCAGGAACCGGCTGCGGGAGTCGCCCGAGCTGTAGGCGAACCAGTTGGCGCCCCCGGTCGCCATCCCCGCGACCACCGCCCGCTTGCCCGCCAGCTGCGGGTTCGCCGCGCGTGCCTGCTCGAAGCGGCCCTCCACCTCGGTGACCAGCTCGCCGGCGCGCTCCTGGCGGCCGAGGGCCTGGCCGACCAGCTGCGTGGCGTCCTGCCAGGCCGTCTGGAACGCGATGTCGCCCCGGGGCTGGACGACGGTCGGGGCGATCCGGGAGAAGGTGTCGTACTGCGTCCGGTCGAGCCCCGCGGAGATCGCGATGATCAGGTCCGGGGCCAGCGCGGCGACGGTCTCCGGGTCGATCGTGACGCCCTGCAGCACCTGTGGCTGCTGACCCTGCAGCAGGTCCGACGCCCACGGCCAGGTGGCCGACGGCCGGTTCCCGGTGAACTCGCGGATCGCCACCGGGACCACGCCGAGCGCGAGGATCGGGTCCTGGTCGATGTAGCCGAGCGAGACCACCCGCTGCGGCTCGCTGGGGATCTCGACGGCGCCGAACTCGTGCTCGACGCTGACCGGGAACGCGCCGCCACCCTCCGCACCGGCGTCGCCGGTCGCCGGTTCGGCCGGGCCACCACCCCCACCGCAGGCCGTCAGGAGCAGGGCACAGACTGCGACACAGGCGGTCAACCAGCCGGAACGACGTCGATTCGCGATCACCGCAGCAGGATAGGGCAGCCTAGCTTTAGTGCCTAAGCCGACCGGTCGCCCCGCGCGGTCACGCGACGCCGACCGGGCCGGAACGCGCTGACCGCGGGATGGTCGTCCAGCCAGAACCGCCACGGGGTGTCGTGCCCGGCGGCCACCCCCACGCGCGGTCCGGTGCGGACGGACGACGGATCGACCGGCGGCCCGGCCAGGACCCGCACCGGGGACGCGGCGTCGACGACGTCGAGGCCGTTCGCCGCCCGGTCGAGCCCCAGCAGCGTGGCCAGCCGGGCCGGGCCGCGGGCCAGGTCGGCGTCCCGCCGGGCGGTCGGCCGGCGGGCCCGGGCCACGGCGAGGTCGGAGGTGACCTCCCCGGCGCGCAGCAGGACGGCACCGGCCTCGCCGTCGTCCAGGCAGGAGATGTTCGCGCAGAAGTGCATGCCGTAGACGAAGTACACGTAGAGGTGCCCGGCCGGGCCGAACATCACCGCGTTGCGCGGCGTGCGGCCGCGGAAGCTGTGCGACGCCGGGTCGTCCGCGCCGCGGTAGGCCTCCACCTCCACCAGCCGCACGGCGACCTCGCCGTCCGGGGTGTCGGCCGCGACGGTGCACCCGAGCAGGCGCACCGCCGCGGCCACCACGTCGACGGCGAGTTCCTCGCGGTCGAGCAGCGGCTGCACCGCGCTCAGCGCTCGGCGAGCGCCAGCTTCAGGCAGACCGCCACGCCTTCCATCGCCCGCTGCACCTCGGCCAGCACGGGGAAGGTCGGGGCGAGCCGGATCGTGCGGTCCTCCGGGTCCTCGCCGTAGGGGTGGGTGGCGCCGGCCGGGGTCAGCGCGATCCCGGCCTCCTTGGCCAGCCGCACGACCTCGGTCGCGATCCCGTCCGGCACGGTCAGCGTGACGAAGTAGCCGCCGGCGGGCCTGGACCAGCTCACCCCGGGGGTGTCGGCGAAGTGGCGGCTCAGCACGTCCTCGACCGCGGCGAACTTCGGGCCGATGATCTCGCGGTGCTTCACCATGTGCGCGCGCACGCCGTCGGCGTCGCGCAGGAAGCGGGCGTGGCGCAGGTGGTTGGTCTTGTCCGGGCCGATGCTGCGCTTGCCGGCCACGGTGGTCCACCAGGAGAGGTTGGCCGGCGAGGCGCCCAGGAACGACACGCCCGCCCCGGCCAGGGTGATCTTCGAGGTGGACCCGAAGACGAACACCCGGTCGGCGTTCCCGGCCTCGCCGGCCAGCGCCAGCAGGTCGGCGATCTCGACCTCGCGGTCGGTGAGGTGGTGCACCGAGTAGGCGTTGTCCCACATGATCCGGAAGTCCGGGGCGGCGGCGGGCATGGTGGCCAGCCGGCGCACCGTCTCGTCGGAGTACACCGCGCCGTCGGGGTTGGAGTACTTCGGCACGCACCAGATGCCCTTGATCGCCGGGTCGCCGGCGACCAGCTCCTCGACCACGTCCATGTCCGGGCCGTCCGCGGTCATCGGCACCGCGACCAGCTCGATGCCGAGGGTCTCGCAGAGCGCGAAGTGCCGGTCGTAGCCGGGCACCGGGGCCAGGAAGACCACCCGCTCCTCGTCCGCCCAGCGGCGCTCGGCCCCGGGCATGACGGTGAGCAGCGCCTGGGCGACCGTCTCGTACATCAGCTCGAGGCTGGAGTTGCCCCAGGCGACCAGCTGGTCGACCGGGACCTGCAGCAGCGGGGCGAAGATCTCGCGCAGCTCCTTCAGGCCGTGCAGGCCGCCGTAGTTGCGGGTGTCGGTGCCGTCGGCGGCCTTGTGGTCGGTCAGCGGCGCGGTGAGCAGCTCCGCGGCCAGGTCGAGCTGGGCGGGCGACGGCTTGCCGCGGGTCAGGTCGAGGGAGATCCCCTCGGCCTGCAGGGCGGCGTAGGCCCGCCGGGCGTCTTCGAGCGCTGGGGCGTGGGCAGCGCGCGCCAGGTCGGCTGGCGAGGTCATCGGTGATCCTCCGGAGATCGGGTGGTCAGCGCGGCGCGGGCGGCGGCGGCTGCGGTGCGCAGGTCGTCGAGCTGCTCGGCGACCCGGGCACCCGCGGTGCCGCCGCGGGCGTCGCGTGAGGCGATCGAGCCTGCCACGGTCAGCACTTGGCGCACAGCCGGGACCAGCGCGGGGTGGACGGCCGCGAGCTCCGCGTCGGTGAGCGCGTCCAGCCCGACCCCGCGGGCCTCGGCGGCGCGCACGCAACCGCCCGCCGCATCGTGGGCCACCGTGAACGGCACGCCCTGGCGCACGAGCCACTCGGCTACGTCGGTGGCCAGGGTGAAACCGGCCGGTGCCAGCTCGGCGAGCCGCTCGGTGCGGAAGACCAGGGTGCGCACCATCCCGGCGACGGCGGGCAGCAGCAGCTCCAGCTGCTCGACGGAGTCGAACAGCGGTTCCTTGTCCTCCTGCAGGTCGCGGTTGTAGGCCAGCGGCAGGCCCTTGAGCGTGGCCAGCAGCCCGGTCAGGTTGCCGATCAGCCGGCCGGCCTTGCCGCGGGCGAGCTCGGCGACGTCCGGGTTCTTCTTCTGCGGCATGATCGAGCTGCCGGTGGAGAAGGCGTCGTCGAGGACGGCGTAG
>JASLAP010000401.1 GCA_030147065.1 Pseudonocardia sp.
CGGGACCATCACCGAGCTGTAGTCCGCTCCAGACGACCAGTCGGGGCCCGTTCGGTGCGGGCCGGCGCCATCGCGCCGGTCCGTGCCGTGCGGGTGGCGCGACCGCGTAGAGTCGGTCCGGCCGCAGGCTGCGGGCCACCAGGCAATACAGGAGGATCACCGAGTGCTCAGCGCTTTCCGTTCGGCACTGACCACGCCGGATCTGCGGAAGAAGATCCTCTTCACGCTCGGGATCGTGGCGGTGTACCGGCTCGGCGCGACGATCCCGTCGCCCGGGGTGTCGTACCCCAACGTCCAGGAGTGCATCGCCCAGGTCCAGGGCGGGGAGAACTCCAGCGTCTACTCGCTGATCAACCTGTTCTCCGGTGGCGCCCTGCTGCAGTTGTCGATCTTCGCGCTGGGCATCATGCCCTACATCACCGCGAGCATCATCGTCCAGCTGCTCACCGTCGTCATCCCGCGGTTCGAGCAGCTGAAGAAGGAAGGGCAGTCGGGTCAGAACAAGCTGACCCAGTACACCCGCTACCTGACCATCGCGCTGGCGGTGCTGCAGGCCACCGGCATCGTCGCGCTGGCCGACCGCGGCCAGCTGTTCGGCGAGTGCACGTTGCCGGTCATCCCGGACTCCTCGGTCTGGAACCTGTCGATCATCGTGACCGTGATGACCGCCGGCACCGCGGTCATCATGTGGCTGGGCGAGCAGGTCACCGAGCGCGGCGTCGGCAACGGCATGTCGCTGCTGATCTTCGCCTCGATCGCGGCCCGGATCCCGGCCGAGGGCAGCAACATCCTGACCAACTCCGGTCCGCTGGTGTTCGCCGGCGTCTGCTTCTTCGGCCTGGCGATCATCGCCAGCGTGGTCTTCGTGGAGCAGGGCCAGCGGCGCATCCCGGTGCAGTACGCCAAGCGCATGGTCGGCCGCCGGATGTACGGCGGCACCTCGACCTACCTGCCGCTGAAGGTCAACCAGGCCGGCGTCATCCCGGTGATCTTCGGGTCGTCGCTGCTGTACCTGCCCGATCTGATCTCCCGGCTGGCCGGCGGCGCCGGCGGCGGCTTCCAGCAGTTCGTGCAGACCTACCTGGTCGACCAGTCCAGCTGGGTGCACATCGTGCTGTACTTCGCCCTGATCATCTTCTTCACGTACTTCTACGTCGGCATCACGTTCAACCCCGAGGAACGCGCCGACGAGATGAAGAAGTTCGGCGGCTTCATCCCCGGCATCCGCCCGGGACGGCCGACCGCCGAGTACCTGGCCTTCGTGCTCTCCCGGATCACCCTGCCCGGATCGCTGTACCTGGGCCTGATCGCGGTGCTGCCGAACTTCTTCCTGGGCATCACCGGCAGCGGTCAGAACCAGAACTTCCCGTTCGGCGGGACCGCGGTCCTGATCATGGTCGGCGTCGGTCTGGACACCGTCAAGCAGATCGAGAGCCAGCTCATGCAGCGCAAGTACGACGGTTTCCTGCGCTAACGTCAGGCGCGCGGGGGTGGGGTAGCCCAGAGTTGGCAGGGTTCGGGGAGTTCAGGAGGATCTGTGGTGCGTCTCGTTCTGGTCGGGCCGCCGGGTGCGGGCAAGGGAACGCAAGCCGAACGGCTCGCCGACGAGCTCGACGTCCCGCACATCTCGACGGGTGACCTGTTCCGGGCCAACCTGCTGCAGGAGACGCCGCTGGGCCTGGAGGCCAAGCGGTACATGGACGCCGGCGACCTGGTCCCGGACACGGTGACCGTGGAGATGGTCCGCGACCGGCTGACCCACGACGACGCCACCAAGGGCTTCATCCTGGACGGCTTCCCGCGCACCATCATGCAGGCCGAGGCGCTGGCCGAGCTGCTCACCGAGCGCGGCGAGGCGATCGACGCCATCGTCGCGTTCGAGGTGCCCGAGGACGAGCTGGTCGCCCGGCTGCTCGGCCGCGGCCGGGCCGACGACACCGAGCAGGTCATCCGCAACCGCCAGCAGGTCTACCGGGACGAGACCACCCCGCTGCTGGAGTTCTACGGCGACCGGCTGGTCAGCGTGGACGCCGTGGGCACGGTCGAGGAGATCACCGCCCGCGTGCTGTCCGCGCTGCGCTCCGCCTGATGGCGCGCGGCGGGGTGCGGACGCTGCTGGCCCGCTGGCGCGGCCGTGACATCGAGCTCAAGACGCCGGACCAGCTGGACGCCATGCGGGCGGCCGGCGTCGTCGTGGCCGACGCGCTGGCGGCGGTCACCGCGGCGGCCGGCCCCGGGGTCAGCACCCGGGAACTGGACGAGGTCGCCGAAGGGGTGATCCGCGCGGCCGGCGCAGTGCCGTCGTTCCTGGGCTACCACGGCTTCCCGGCGTCGATCTGCGCGTCGGTGAACGAGGAGATCGTGCACGGCATCCCGTCGTCCCGGGTGCTCGCCGACGGCGACCTGATCTCGGTGGACTGCGGCGCGATCCTGGACGGCTGGCACGGCGACGCCGCGGTGACGCTGCCGATCGGCGCGGTGTCCGCCGCGGACCTGGCGTTGTCGGCGGCCTGCGAGGCGGCCCTGCACGCCGGGATCGCCGCGGTCCGCCCGGACGCCCGGCTGTCCGACGTCTCGCACGCGGTGCAGACCGCCTGCGAGGAGGCGTCCCGTCGGGACGAGGTGGCCTACGGGATCGTCGCCGAGTACGGCGGGCACGGGATCGGCACGGCCATGCACATGGACCCGTTCCTGCCCAACCACGGCGAACCGGGGCAGGGTCCGCGGCTGCGCCCGGGCATGGCGCTGGCGGTCGAGCCGATGCTCACCGCGGGCGAGCCGGAGACCCGCGAGCTCGACGACGGCTGGACCGTGATCACCGCGGACGGCGCCCGCGCCGTGCACTGGGAGCACTCGGTGGCGATCACCGAGGACGGCCCGCGGATCCTCACGCTGCCGGCCTGAATCGGTTCATGGCCCGGGTCTGTCAGGACCCGGTCACAGTACGAGGTGATCGGCTCGCCGGCTGGTCTAGGTTCCCCCCATGAGTTCCGAAGCCGCGGCTCAGCAGCCCGCGACGGTGGGGATACCCCGCGAGACCGGACCCGGCGAGCGCCGGGTCGCCCTGGTCCCGAAGGTCGTCGAGAAGCTCCGCGCCCGGGGCGTGGAGATCGTCGTGGAGTCCGGTGCCGGCCTCGGCGCCCTCATCCCCGACGAGCTCTACACCGCCGCCGGCGCCACCGTCGGCGACCCGTGGTCCTGCCAGGTGGTGGCCAAGGTCGCCCCGCCCACGGCCGAGGAGATCGCCCGGCTGGCCGCCGGCACCACGCTGATCGGCTTCCTGGCCCCGCTGACCTCGCCGCAGACGGTCGTCGCGCTGCGCGAGGCCGGGGTGCAGGCCTTCGCCATGGAGGCGATCCCGCGGATCTCCCGGGCCCAGTCGATGGACGCCCTGTCCTCGCAGGCCAACGTGGCCGGGTACAAGGCGGTGCTGCTGGCCGCCGAGCGGTCCACCCGGTTCTTCCCGATGCTCACCACCGCGGCGGGCACGGTGAAGCCGGCCACCGTGCTGGTCCTCGGGGTCGGCGTGGCCGGCCTGCAGGCCCTGGCCACCGCCAAGCGGCTCGGTGCCCGCACCACCGGCTACGACGTGCGCCCCGAGGTGGCCGACCAGGTCCGCTCGCTGGGTGCCCAGTGGCTCGACCTGGGCATCGACGCGGCCGGTGAGGGCGGCTACGCCCGCGAGCTCACCGAGGACGAGCGGGCCCAGCAGCAGAAGCGGCTGGAGGAGGCGATCACCGGCTTCGACGTGGTGATCACCACCGCGCTGGTGCCCGGCCGGACCGCGCCCACCCTGGTCACCGCGACCGCCGTGCAGGGCATGCGGCCGGGCAGCGTGGTGGTCGACCTGGCCGGCGAGGCCGGCGGCAACTGCGAGCTCACCGAGCCCGGCGAGGTCGTCGTCCGGCACGACGTCACCATCGCCTCGCCGCTCAACCTGCCGGCGACCATGCCCGAGCACGCCTCCGAGCTGTACGCGCGCAACGTCTCGTCGCTGCTGGAGCTGATGCTCGACAAGACCGGCGCGCTCGCGCCGGACTGGGACGACGAGGTGCTCGCCAAGTCCTGCGTGACCCGAACGGTCGACTCCCCGAAGGGCGGTGCCTGATGGACAGCGGGCTGCTGGCCAACCTGGCGATCCTGGTGCTGGCCAGCTTCGTCGGCTTCACGGTCATCTCCAAGGTGCCCAACACGCTGCACACGCCGCTGATGTCGGGCACCAACGCGATCCACGGCATCGTGCTGCTGGGCGGGCTGGTCGTGCTGGGCCACCTGGAGGACCCATCGGTGGTCGACTCGATCATCCTGGTGGTGGCGATCGCCTTCGGCATGATCAACGTGGTCGGCGGGTTCCTGGTCACCGACCGGATGCTGGGCATGTTCAAGGCTCGGCCGCAGCCGACCCGGGTCGATGCCGCCCGGCGCGACACCGACGGGCAGGTCTGAGCCGATGGACCTCACAGCCCTGGACATCGCGGTCCCGATCCTCTACATCATCTCCTTCGGGCTGTTCATCTACGGCCTGATGGGCCTGACCGGGCCGAAGACCGCGGTGCGCGGCAACTGGATCGCCGCGGTCGGGATGACCATCGCGGTCGGCGCCACGCTGCTGCAGGTCGAGCACAACTGGGTGCTGATCATCGTCGGGCTGGTGGTCGGCGCCGCGCTCGGCGTGCCGTCCGCCCGCCAGGTCAAGATGACCGCGATGCCGCAGATGGTGGCGCTGTTCAACGGCGTCGGCGGCGGAGCAGTGGCGCTGATCTCGTGGGCCGAGTACCGCCACGGGCTGTACTTCGGCGAGAACCCGGAGCTCGAGGAGCTCATCCCGATCCTCTTCGCGGCGATCATCGGCTCGGTCTCCTTCTGGGGCTCGAACATCGCGTTCGGCAAGCTGCAGGGGATCCTCCCGGGCAAGCCGATCCAGCTGCCGGGCCAGCAGTTCCTCAACCTCGCCATGCTGCTCGTGGCGATCGTGGCCGCGGTGATGATCGCCTCCGGGACCGAGTCCAACTGGGTCTTCCTGATCATCCTGGTGGCCGCCGCGCTGCTGGGCAACATGATGGTGCTGCCGATCGGGGGGGCCGACATGCCGGTGGTGATCTCGCTGCTGAACGCGCTGACGGGCCTCTCGGCCGCGGCGGCCGGCATGGCGCTCGACAACACCGCCCTGATCGTGGGCGGCATGATCGTCGGCGCCTCCGGCACGATCCTCACGAACCTGATTGCCAAGGCCATGAACCGCTCCATTCCGAGCATCGTGGCGGGCGGCTTCGGCGGCGGCGGCACCGCGCCCACGGCCGATGGGGACGGCGAGGAGAAGCCGGTCAAGTCGACCGATGCGCTCTCGGTGGCCACGCAGCTCTCCTATGCCGACCGCGTGGTCGTGGCTCCGGGTTACGGGATGGCGGTCGCGCAGGCCCAGCACACGGTCCGAGAGCTGGCCGACGAGCTGGAGAAGCGGGGCGTCGAGGTGGAGTACGCGATCCACCCGGTGGCCGGGCGGATGCCTGGCCACATGAACGTCCTGCTGGCCGAGGCCGACGTGCCGTATGAGGCGCTGAAGGAGATGGACGAGATCAATCCCAGCTTCCCCGAGGTCGACGTGACGCTGGTGATCGGCGCCAACGACGTGACCAACCCGGCGGCGCGCGAGA
>JASLAP010000409.1 GCA_030147065.1 Pseudonocardia sp.
GGGAGTTCCACCGGCCCCGCCTGGAGCTGCTGGCCGAGGCCGGCGCCGACGTGCTGGCCTGCGAGACGTTGCCCGCGGCCGCCGAGGTGGAGGCGCTGCTGGCCGAGGTGGCGCGGCTCGGCGTGCCCGCCTGGCTGTCGCTGACCGCGGTCACCGGGCCCGACGGGGTCCCACGCACCCGCCGGGGCGAGCCGCTGGCCGAGGTGCTGGCGATGACCGCGGACGTCGCCGCCGTCGTCGCCGTGGGGGTCAACTGCACCGACCCGGCAGCCGTCGTCCCCGCGGTGCGTGCGGCCGCCGGCACCGGCAGACCGGTGCTCGCCTACCCCAACAGCGGCGAGGTGTGGGACCCCGCCGGCCGGCGCTGGACCGGGTCGCCGGGCGTCGGTGACGTCCGGGAGTGGGTCGCCGCCGGTGCCCGGCTGGTCGGCGGGTGCTGCCGGGTACGGCCCGCGGACGTCCGCATCATCACCGAGCGTGTGTCCGTCACCTGATGGGGTGCCGAGGAGCGAGGAACCCACGCCCTCCCGGGTGAACTCTGCTCACGAAGCCTGACAGTGCGTGACGACGGGCCTTACACCTTCTCGGGCGAGCCGGCCATCCGAGGCGCGGCGCCGAGGGGGAGACGCCATGTCCCGATCGTCAGCACGACACGCACGCCGCTCCGCTGGAGGCCGCCGGCCGGTCGCCGGGGTCGTCGCCGGCCTGCTCCTCGCCGGCGTGCTCCCGGCCACCCTCGCCTCGCCGGCCGCCGCCGCCGACGGGCAGGGCTTCACCCTGAACAGCTCCGACCTCCGGTTCATCCTCGAGCAGATCCAGATCGCCGAGGCGCACGTCACCACCCTCACCCCTGAGGACCCGTGCGGGACCTTGCTGGGCACCGGGCCGCACCAGATCCCGGACCAGGGCCCGCAGGGCGCTGAGCTGCCCTGGGGTCTGCGGACCGTGGACGGCACGTGCAACAACCTCCGGCCCGGGCAGGCCGGGTTCGGTGCCGCCGACGGCGTCTTCCCACGGCGGGCCGACGCCGAGTTCCGCACCGCGCAGGGCGCCCCGGCCGGCTTCCCCCGGCCGGCTCGTCGAGCTACGCCCAGACCCGCGGCTTCGTCTACGACTCCGGTCCGCGGATCGCCAGCAACCTCGTCGTCGACCAGACGGCAGGCAACCCGGCCGCCGTCGCGGCCGCCGGGGAGGGCGCCCAGGCCGACCCGGCGACCGGCACGCTGTACATCCCCAACGTCGCCCCGGACGTCGGGCTGTCCGCCCCGTACAACTCGCTGTTCACCCTGTTCGGCCAGTTCTTCGACCACGGGCTCGACCTGACCACCAAGGGCGGCGGCACGGTCTTCGTGCCCCTGCAGGCCGACGACCCGCTGTACGTGCCGGGTGGTCGCTCGAACTTCATGGTGCTGACCCGCGCGACGAACCAGCCCGGCCCCGACGGGGTGCTCGGCACCGCCGACGACGTGCACGACGCGACCAACCGGACCACGTCGTTCGTGGACCAGAGCCAGACCTACACCTCGCACCCCTCCCACCAGGTGTTCCTGCGGGAGTACGCGGCGACCGCGACCGGCGCCCCGGCGCCCACCGGCCGGATGCTCACCGGCCCGGGCGACGGCCTGGCCACCTGGGCGGCCACCAAGGAGCAGGCACGCACCCTGCTGGGCATCGCGCTCACCGACGCCGACGTCGTCGACGTGCCGCTGCTGGCCACCGACCCCTACGGCCGGTTCGTCCCCGGCCCCAACGGCCACCCGCAGCTGGTGGTCGCCGACCCGGCCGCCCCGAACGGCCAGCGCCTGGTCGAGGGCGACCCGGCCGCCCCGGTGCCGACCACCGGTGCGCTGCGCACCGGCCACGCCTTCCTCGACGACATCGCCCACCACGCCGGGCCGATCGGCGACCACGACCGCAACCCCGCCACCCCGAACCAGGTGCTCCACCCGGACACCGACGCGGGCACCACCGACGACCGCTCGGGTGCCACCTACGACGACGAGATGCTCGACGCCCACTTCGTCGCCGGCGACGGCCGGATCAACGAGAACATCGGGCTCTCGGCGATCCACCAGGTGTTCCACGCCGAGCACAACCGCCTCGCGGTGGACATCGACGGGATCATCGCCGCCGACCCGGCGCTGCGGGCGCTGTGGGACCCGGCCGTCCCGGAGGCCGACGACTGGAGCCACGGTGAGCGGCTGTTCCAGGCGGCCCGCTTCGTCGCCGAGATGGAGTACCAGCACCTCGCGTTCGAGGAGTTCGCCCGCAAGGTGCAGCCGATGGTCAACGTCTTCTCCGGCTACGACACCAGCATCGACCCGGCCATCTCGGCGGAGTTCGCGCACGCCGTCTACCGCTTCGGGCACTCGATGCTCAACGAGACCGTGGCCCGGCGGACCCCGACCGGTGGCAACCGCGACATCCCGCTGCTGGAGGCGTTCCTCAACCCGCCGGCCTACGCCGCCGGCGGCCTCACCCCCGAGCAGGCCACCGGCGACATCCTCCGCGGCATGACCGACCAGGTGGGCAACGAGATCGACGAGTTCGTCACCGCGGCGCTGCGCAGCAACCTGCTGGGCCTGCCGCTGGACCTGGCGACGCTGAACATCGCCCGCGCCCGGGAGGCCGGCGTGCCCCCCTCAACGAGGTCCGCCGGCAGTTCTCCGCGCAGACCAACGGCAACCCGGCGCTGGCTCCCTACGAGAACTGGATCGACTTCGGCCTGGGTCTGCGGCACCCCGAGTCGCTGATCAACTTCGTCGCCGCCTACGGCACCCACCCGACGGTCACCGCGGCGACCACGGTGGCTGCCAAGCGGTCGGCCGCGGCCCTGCTGGTCGCCGGCGACCCGACCGAGCCGGCCACCCCCGCCGACGCCGTCGACTTCATGAACGGCACCGGCGCCTACACCGACGCCGCCGGGCGCACCACCACCGGCCTGGACGCCGTGGACCTGTGGCTGGGCGGTCTGGCCGAGAAGCAGGCACCGTTCGGGGGCCTGCTCGGCTCCACGTTCAACTTCGTCTTCGAGACCGAGATGGAGGACCTGCAGGAGGGCGACCGGTTCTACCACCTCACCCGGACGGCGGGCCTGAACCTGCTGGTGCAGCTCGAGGGGAATTCCTTCGCCGAGCTCATCTCGCGCAACACCGACGCGCAGAACCTGCCGGCCGACGTGTTCTCCCGG
>JASLAP010000423.1 GCA_030147065.1 Pseudonocardia sp.
CCGGCGCGGTGGACCGGGCGAGTGTCGCTCCACCCGAGGCCGTCGCGGGCCGCGGTGTCCCGGACGGCGCCATGCCGGGCAGTGCCATGCCGGGCAGTGCCATGCCGGGCAGTGCCATGCCGGGCAGTGCCATGCCGGGCAGCGCCATGCCGAGCAGCGCGATCCCGGGCAGCCCGGCGCCGGATCGTCCCGAGCCGGATCCGTCCGGCCCTGCCGCAGCTCCGGGCCCGGTCGGCACCACGACCGCGCCGGCGCCCGACGCGACGGCGGGAACGGTCGCCGTCGACCCGTGGGCGGCGCCGGCCGGGTACGCCGCGACCACCGGGTACCCGCCGCAGCAGCCGTCCGGGCCGGAGCCGGCCGCGCCCCGCACCCACCGCTGGGGCCTGGGCGCGTACCTGCTCGTCGAGGTGGTGTTCCTGGCGGCCTCGTTCGCGATCGGCTTCCTGGTGGTGGGCGGCGGGCAGGGCGGCGCGGGTGGGCTGGCCCTCGCCCTGGCCGTGCCCACCGTGCTCGCCGCCGGGACCGCGCTGCTGATCACCCGGCTGCGCGGCCACGGCCCCCGCGCGGACCTGCGGCTGGAGTGGTCCTGGCGCGACGTCGGGCTGGGCGTCGCGTTCGGCGTCGGCGGGCTGGTCATCACCATCCCGGCCTCGGTGCTGTTCGTCGCCATCGCCGGGGAGGGCGCGACCTCGGCGGTGGGGGAGGTGTTCGGCGCCACCCGGGCCACGGTCCCGGTGGCCGTGCTGATCTTCCTGATCGTGGTGCTGCTGGCCCCGCTGTGCGAGGAGATCGTCTACCGCGGGCTGCTCTGGGGCGGGGTGGAGAAGCTCGCCGGGCCCCGGGTGGCGTTCGCGGTCTCCACGTTGCTGTTCGCGCTGGCCCACTTCGAGTTCACCCGGACGCCGCTGCTGCTGGTGGTCGCCATCCCGATCGCGGCCGCCCGGCTCTACACCGGACGGCTGCTGGCCAGCATCATCGCCCACCAGATCAACAACCTGCTGCCCGGCGTGGCGCTGCTGCTGGCCCTGCTCGGCGTCGTCCCGCTGGGGTGAGCCCGGGCACCCGGCCTCCCGGCGGGCGCCACCGCGGGCCCCGTCTGGCAGAATGGCCGACTGACCCGCGGCAGGCCCTCTACCGTGCCGCGGC
Organism: Pseudonocardia sp.; assembly: GCA_030147065.1. Classification (GTDB taxonomy): domain Bacteria; phylum Actinomycetota; class Actinomycetes; order Mycobacteriales; family Pseudonocardiaceae; genus Pseudonocardia. The sequence continues at coordinate 1,150 of JASLAP010000423.1, forward strand.
CGCACACTCCGAGTGAGCGCAGCCCGTACCCCACGCGAGCCGCGCGGACTCACCCCGTAGCACCACAGATCCGCGAGGAGCACCAGACAGCGTGGCCGTCAAGATCAAGCTGATGAGGTTGGGCAAGATCCGCCAGCCCTACTACCGCATCGTCGTCGCCGACGCCCGCAGCCGCCGCAGCGGCCGGGCCATCGAGACCATCGGCAAGTACCACCCGAAGAACGAGCCGAGCCTGATCGAGGTCGACTCCGAGCGGGCGCAGTACTGGCTGGGTGTCGGCGCGCAGCCGACCGAGCCGGTGCAGCACCTGCTGAAGATCACCGGTGACTGGCAGAAGTTCAAGGGCCTGCCCGGCACCGAGGGCACCCTGAAGCCGCAGCCGGAGAAGGTCGACCGGCTGGCCCGCTTCCAGGCCGCCCTGGCCGCGGCGGGCGAGGAGCCCACCACCGAGGCCACCACGCCCCGCAAGAAGGGCGACCGCCGGCCCCGCGGCGAGAACGAGGCGACCGGCACCGAGGGTGAGGCCACCGAGGCCACCGGGTCGTGAGCGTGCTCGCGGACGCCCTGGACCACCTGGTCCGGGGCATCGTCGACCACCCGGACGAGGTCCAGGTGGAGCTGGTCACCACGCGCCGCGGGCGCACGCTCGAGGTCCGGGTGCACCCGGAGGACCTGGGCAAGGTGATCGGCCGCGGCGGCCGCACCGCGACGGCGCTGCGCACGGTCGTCGGCGGGATCGGTGGCCGGGGTGTGCGGGTGGATGTCGTCGACACCGACCGGTGACGGCACCGAACTCCTGGTGGGGATCGCCGTGCGGGCCCACGGCCTGCGCGGCGAACTCGCGGTGGACGTGCACACCGACTCGCCGGGCGAGCGGTTCACGCCGGGCGCGAGCCTGCGCGGGCGGCGAGCCGGTGAACCGGACCGCACGCTGACCGTCGAGTCGGCGCGGCCGCACAGCGGTCGGATGCTGGTCCGGTTCGTCGAGGCGCCCGACCGCACCGCGGCCGAGGGGTTGCGGGGGACCCGGCTGCTCATCGACGCCGACCGGCTGCCGCCGCCGTCGGACCCCGACGAGTTCCACATCCACCAGCTCGAGGGCCTGCGGGCCGAGCTGGCGGACGGGACGGTGGTGGGGACGGTCCACGAGGTCGTCCGGGGGCCAGGGGCCGAGCTGCTGGTGCTCCGCAGCCCGGACCGGCCCGATGCGCTGGTCCCGTTCGTCCGGGCCATCGTGCCGACCGTCGACCTGCCCGGTGGGCGGGTCGTGCTGACCCCGCCGGAGGGCCTGCTCGACCCCGAGTGACCAGTACCCGAGGTGCCGAAGGGCGCCGTCGCCGATGTGGCGACGGCGCCCTTTCGCGTGTCCGGGCCCGCCATCGTCAACGCGGGTTGACAGCGCGGGTAGCGTCAACGTAGGTTGACGTCATGACGGATGCGACGAAGGTCGCGGCGGCGGCGTCCAGCAGGGACCCGGCCGTCGGACTGGCGGCGGTGGCGTCCCTGCGGGGACTGCTGGAGTCGCTGGAGGAACTGCAGGTGAGCAACGCGCGGGCGCAGGGCTGGTCCTGGCAGCAGATCGCGGACGTGCTGCGGGTCAGCCGGCAGGCCGTGCACAAGAAGTACCGCCGGTTCGGGTTCTGAGGGGGACGACGATGTTCGAGAGATTCACCAAGCGGGCCCGCGACACCGTGATCGGGGCGCAGGAGGTGGCGCGGCGCGAGCAGGCCGGCTCCATCGGGTCCGAGCACCTGCTGCGGGCGCTCTACGACCAGGAGGGCAACCTGGCGCTGACCGTGCTGGAGGCCTTCGCGGTCCGGCGCGAGGACGTCGAGGCCGAGCTGGAGCGCATCCGCACGGGGGGAACGCCCACCCCGTCGGACGCCGACGCCCTGGCCACCCTGGGCATCGACCTGGACGAGGTGCGCCGCCGGGTGGAGGAGGCGTTCGGTCCGGGCGCCCTGGACCGCACCCGGGCCGGGCTCGGGCGCGGGGGCTGGCGCCGGCGGGGGCTGTTCCCGTTCGGCCGGGGCGACCACCTGCCGTTCGGCCGGGACGCCAAGAAGGTGATGGAGCTCGCGCTGCGCGAGGCGATCAGGCTCAAGCACAACTACATCGGCTGCGAGCACATCCTGCTCGGCATGCTGCACGACGACACCGGTCGGGCGGGGGTGTACCTGCGCCGGCGAGGGGTGCGCCAGGACGCCGCCCGGATCATCGTCGAGGAGCTGCTCCGCGATCGCCGGGCCGGCTGAGCCGGTCGCCGGGTCGGGCTGGGACGATCGGCGCGTGCGGTTCGACGTGGTGACGATCTTCCCGGCCTACCTGGCCCCGCTGCGCGAGGCGCTGCTCGGCCGGGCGATCGGGACCGGGCTGGTCGAGCTGGCCGTGCACGACCTGCGGGCCTGGACCCACGACGTGCACCAGGCCGTCGACGACGCCCCCTACGGCGGCGGGCCCGGCATGGTGATGAAGCCGCAGGTGTGGGGGGACGCGCTGGACGCGGTGGTCGCGGCCGACCCGCGACCGCCGCGGCTGGTGGTGCCCACCCCGGCCGGGCGGCCGTTCCGGCAGGCCACCGCCCAGGCCTGGGCCCGCGAGGAGCGGCTGGTCTTCGCCTGCGGGCGCTACGAGGGGATCGACCAGCGGGTGGTCGACGACGCGGCGGAGCGGATGCCGGTCGACGAGGTCAGCATCGGCGACTACGTGCTGGTCGGCGGCGAGGTCGCGGTGCTGGTGATGGTGGAGGCGGTGGCCCGGTTGCTGCCCGGGGTGCTGGGTAACCCGGTCTCCGCCGAGCAGGACTCGTTCTCCGACGGGTTGCTGGAGGGTCCGGCCTACACCCGCCCGGAGACCTGGCGGGACCGCCCGGTGCCCGACGTCCTGCGCAGCGGCCACCACGGCGCCATCGCCCGCTGGCGGCGCGACCGCGCCCTGGAGCGCACCGCGATCCGGCGGCCCGACCTGCTGGCCGCGCTGCCCGACGACGCCCTGGACGCGGCCGACCGCGCGTTCCTCGACCGGCTGCCCGGGGGCTCCGGGGACGGGTGATTTCACCCGCCGGGACCGCGTCTGGCACTATGGACGGGTTGCTGGCGCCCGGCGGACATGCGTCGGGCCTGCCCGGCGCCACCACCCTTCCCAGGAGACGGCGCCCCTGCACGACCGCTATCACGGACCGAGGACGGATCTTCGCGATGAACACCCTGGACGCCCTGGACGCGCAGACGCTGCGCTCCGACATCCCCGCCTTCCGGCCGGGGGACACGCTCAAGGTGCACGTGAAGGTCATCGAGGGCACCCGCTCCCGGGTCCAGGTGTTCCAGGGCGTGGTGATCCGCCGCCACGGCGCCGGGGCCCGCGAGACGTTCACCGTCCGCAAGGTCTCCTTCGGCGTCGGCGTCGAGCGCACCTTCCCGGTGCACTCGCCCAACCTCGACCGGATCGAGGTGTTCACCCGCGGCGACGTCCGCCGGGCGAAGCTGTACTACCTCCGTGAGCTGCGCGGCAAGGCCGCGAAGATCAAGGAGAAGCGCGAGACCCCGTCCGCGTCCTGACCCCGGCGCCCGGCGTCCCGTAGCCTCGTGGGCGTGGCCCTACCCGAGCTCCCCGATGATCGGCGGGCCTCACCCCGGAGGTACCCGTCGGCCGACCGACCGGTGTCGGTGCGCCCCCGGGACGCCGAGGCGGCGCCCGGCCCCGGCCGTCCCGGAGAGGGACTCGCCGACGGCCCGGGGGCGCCGGTCGAAGCCAACGGGCACCGGCCGGTGAACGGGCGGTCGGACGCCGGACCGGGCCCGATCGCGGAATTCCCGGTCGACCCCGCCGCGGGCCGAGCGCCCCGCAACGGCCACGACCCCGACGCGACCCGTCCGGTCGCGGCCGCCGAGCCGGGCCGCAACGGGCACGGCCCGACCGACGGGGCTGCACCGGGCGGCGGAGCGCGCGCGCTCCCACCGCCCACCCATGCGATCGGCACGCCCCCGCAGGGCCCCCGGCCGGGCGGTGGGCCCTCGAACGGCCCGG
>JASLAP010000464.1 GCA_030147065.1 Pseudonocardia sp.
GTCGAGGTTGGTGGCCCGGTAGCTCTGCACGAACGCGCCGCGCCCGGCGTCGTAGCCGTGCTCGAGCAGGTCGGCCCGCACGGCGTCGCGCTCGGCCCGCCAGTGCTCCAGCGGCGCCTCGTCGTCGGCCACCGCCTCGGCCAGCCGTATCCCGCGGTCCAGCCCCACCCAGGCCATCAGCTTGGAGTGCGTCCAGTGCCGCTCCCGGTCCCGGACCTCCCAGATGCCGTGGTCGGGCTCGCGCCACCGCTTGCACAGCACGTCGGTGATCCGGCGCAGCTCGGCCAGGTGCTCCGCGGTCAGCCCGCCGGTGACCTCGTGCCAGGAGAAGGCCGCGTCCAGGACGTGGCCGTAGGTGTCGATCTGGTGCTGGTCGAAGGCCTCGTTGCCGATCCGGACCGGCGTGGTCCCGCGGTAGCCGCCGAGGTGCTCGAGGACCTGCTCCGGGACCCCGGTTTCGCCGTCCACCCCGAGCATCGGCTCCAGCCGCTCGGTGCGGCCGGTGCAGGTACCGAGCAGGAAGCGCAGGTAGCGCCCGGCCTCCTCCTGGTGCCCCAGGCGCAGCAGCGCGAGCACGGTCATCGCGGCGTCCCGGTGCCAGCTGTAGCGGTAGTCCCAGTTCCGCTGAGCACCGATCCACTCCGGCAGCGACGTCGTCGGTGCGGCGAGCAGGGCCCCGGTCTCGTCGAAGAGCATCCCGCGCAGGACGACGGCGCTGTGCCGGACCAGGTCGGCGGCGAACCCGTCGTAGTCCGAGCGGGCCGACCACGCCCGCCATGCCGCCAGGGTCCGGTCGAGCAACTGCCGGGCACCGTCGCGGTCGACCCGGCGTGGGAGGTCGCCCCGGTAGCCCAGCGCCAGGACCGCGACGTCACCGGTGTCGAGCCGCACCGTCCACCCCGCAGCGCCGGCACCGGTGGTGTCGAGGACCGGGGTGGGAGCGCCGGTCAGCCACAGCCCGGCCGGGTCGTCGACCAGCGCCCCGTCCACGGCCTGCCACTGCGGTGACGCGCGCGCGTAGTCGGGCCGGGCGTCCACCCCGACCGTGACCGACGCCGAGCCCCGCTCGGCGGTCAGCATCCGGATCAGGACCCCTTCGGGGACGATCGTGTTGCCGGAGGCGGGCCCGGTGACCGCCAGGAAGTCGTGCGCGACCACGGTCGCCGTCGGAGTGCTCCAGCGGGACTCCAGCACCAGGGTCGACTCGAGGTAGCGGCGCTGCGGCGGAGCGGCACCGGCCACGTCGACCGTGCACGCGCCGCCACGGTCGCGGTCCAGCAGGCGGGCGAACACGCTCGGCCCGTCGAACCGGGGTGCGCACAACCACTCCACGGCGCCGTCCGGGCCGACCAGCGCCGCGGTGTGGCAGTCGGAGAGGAAGCCGTAGTCGTGGATGGCCGGGAAGTCCGGGGTGGTCACCGCAGCTCCGGCAGGACGTGGGCGCCGAACGCGTCGAGGAACCGGCGCTGGTCCTGCCCGACGTGGTGGACCATCACGCGGTCGAAGCCCAGCTCGGACTGGCGGGCCAGCCAGGCCGCGTGCTCGCCGAGGTCCGCCGACACGTGCACCGACTGCTCGACGTCGGCGGGCCGGGTGAACCGCGCGGCGTGCTCGAAGTGCTCGGGCAGCGGCAGGTCCCAGGCGACGTCCCCGCCCATCGCCGGCTCCCGCCACTGGTCGTGGGCGATGCCCAGGGCGGTCTCCCGGTCCGCGGCCCAGGAGACGTGCACCTGCAGCACCGCCGGTCCCCGGCCACCGGCGTCCCGGTAGGCGGCCAGCGTCGCCTTCTGTCCCTCGTCGGGCTGGTTGATCGTGATCAGGCCGTCCGCCCACGCCGCGGCACGGGCCGCCGTCGGCGGGGTCACCGCGGCGGCGAGCAGCGGGGGAGGGGTGGCCGGCCGCGACCACAGTCGCGCCCGGTCCACCCGGATCCGCCCGTCGTGGCTGACCGTCTCCCCGTCGAACAGGCCCCGCAGCACCGCCACGCACTCCTCCAGGCGCAGCAGGCGCTCCTCCTTGGCCGGCCACCGCTCTCCGGTGATGTGCTCGTTGAGCGCCTGGCCGCTGCCCAGGGCCAGCCAGAACCGGCCGGGGTGCATCTGCTCCAGCGTGGCGGCCGCCTGGGCGGTGATCGCCGGGTGGTAGCGCTGCCCGGGCGCGGTGACCACCCCCATCGGCAGCGCGGTGGTGGCCAGCGCGGCGCCCAGCCAGGCCCAGGCGTGGCCGGACTGGCCCTGCCGCTCGCTCCACGGCGCGAAGTGGTCCGAGCACATGCCGGCGGCGAAGCCCACCGCCTCGGCGTGGCGCAGGGCGTCGAGCAGCGCGTCGGGAGCCAGTTGCTCGTGGGAGGCGTGGAAGCCGTAGGTGGTTGCGGGTGCGGTCATCTCACTCCTGCTCGGCGAGTTCGTCGTGGTGGGTGGACGCGTCCAGCGGAGCGCCCGACCGGTAGGCCGCGCCGCCCAGGGCGTACCCGGCGATCGGTACGGTGAACAGCTGCAGCACGATCGCCACCGCGACGGTGACGAAGGCCGCCTGGCCGGGGACGATCACCAGCACCCCCAGCAGCACGCAGACCATGCCCAGGCTGGCCGCCTTGGTCACGGCGTTGGCCCGGTTGTAGACGTCGGGCAGGCGCAGCATGCCGATCGCCGCGACCGCGATGAGCCCGGTGCCCAGCACGATCAGCGCGCCGCCGGCGACCCAGGCGATCACCGGGGCCGAGACCGCGGTCACGACGGCCGCCCGCCGATCAGCCGGGCGAGCGCGACCGTGGCCAGGAACCCCACCAGGGTCGCCACCAGTACCAGGTCCAGCAGCGCGGGAGCGTCCAGCCGCACGGCGAGCAGCGCGATGGCGGCGATCACCACCACGAAACCGAAGTCGACGGCCAGGCCGCGGTCGGCGTCGGTCGGGCCGATCAGCACCCGGACCATCGCCACGACCAGGGTCAGGGCCAGCACCACGAGGGCGCCGTCGAGCAGGAGCACGTCATCGCCTCCGGTCGGGGGTGGTCTCGTCCGGCGCGCCCACCGGGCGCAGCGCGCCCAGCAGGCGGTCCTCCAGCTCGCGCAGCCCGGCCCGGAACGCCTCGACGTCCGCGGCGTGCATACCGTGCACGGCCAGCCGGGTCGGTTCCTCCCGCAGCACCAGCGCCATGGTGCCCGGCGTGAGCGTGATCAGAGCGATGATCGAGGCGATCTCCAGCTGGGTCCTGCAGCGCAGCTCGATCTCCACGACGACCGGGGCGAGCCCCTGGCCGGGAGTCAGGATCTCCCGAGCCACCACCGCGTTCGCCTTGAGGAACTGCCATCCGAACCAGCCGGTGAACGAGGCGATCCGCCCCGCCCGCCGGACCACGCGGGCCCCGGCTCCACCCGCGCCGCTCACGGTCCGCTCACCGCCCGCACGTAGGCCGCGGTGTCGACCAGGCCGGTCGCCGCGATCTCGGCCACCGCCAGCACCGGCTGCGCCGCCAGGCCGAGCAGCAGCGTGAGCGCGCCGAGCACCAGTGGCGGTGCCGCGAGCGCGGTCGCGACCCGGGTCCGCACCGGGCCGGTCGTCGGGTGGGAGACCTCTCCCCAGAACACCCCGTTCCAGACCTTGAGCATCGAGGTCAGGGTGAGCAGGCTGACCGCCACGGCGACGCCGGCTGCCAGGTACTGGGCGGCGTCGAACGCGGCCATCACCAGCGCCAGCTTCGCGACGAACCCGGACAGCGGCGGGATCCCGGCCAGCGACAGCGCCGAGGCCGCGAACGCGGCCGCCAGCAGCGGTTGGCGGGCCACCACCCCGCTGAGACGGTCCAGCTCGCCGGTCCCGTAGGTGCGCTCCACGGCCCCGGCGCACATCAGCAAGGCCGCCTTGACCAGCACGTACTGCACCAGGAAGAAGATGGCGGCGGCCAGCCCGGCCACGCTGAACAGGGCCAGTCCGAGCAGGATGTAGCCGATCTGGCTGACCATGTGGAAGGTGAGGATCGGGCGCATCGCCTTCTCCCCGACCGCCCCCAGCACGCCGACGACCATGGTCAGCAGCGCGGCCGCGAGCACCACCCACAGGTAGCGCTGGTCCCCGTCGAAGACCGTCGCGTAGATCCGGACGATCGCGTACACGCCGACCTTGGTCAGCAAGCCCGAGAACAGCACCGTCACCGCGGCCGGGGCGTGGGTGTAGGCCCTGGGCAGCCACCCGTGCACCGGCACGACGGCCGATTTCACCGCCATCGCCAGCAGCAGGACGGCCGCGGCCAGCGCGACCGCCGGTTCCGCGGCGGCGCCGGTCAGCTCCCCGAGGTTCACCGTGCCGGTCACCCCGTAGACCAGGCCCAGGCCGGCGAGGAACAGCGTCGAGGCGAGGAGGTTGACCGTCACGTACAGCCGGGCCGCGGCCCGCCGTGCGGCGCCGCCGCCGGTGGCCAGCAGCACGTAGCTGGGGACCAGCATCACCTCGACGAAGACGAACAGGTTGAACAGGTCAGCGGTGAGGTAGGCGCCGTGCACGCCGGCGGTCAGGACCAGGACCAGCGGCACGAACAGCCGGTCGGCGTCGTTGCCGGTGGCGGCGGCGAACAGCAGGCAGAACAGCACCAGCAGCGCGGTGACGGCGAGCAGGACCGCGCTGAACGCGTCGGCCACCAGCACGATCGCGACGCCGGGGACCCACCCGCCGAGCGCCTGGGTGACCACCGAGCCGTCGACCGTCGCGGCCAGCAGCGCGCCGGCCACCACCAGCACCCCGGTCGTGACGACCAGGCCGGTCGCCCGGTGCAGCCGGCGCCGTCCGGGCAGCAGGACGAGCAGGCCCGCCGCGAGCAGCGGGAGGACGACCGGCAGGGTGAGGAGCGCGGCGGTCATCGGGACGCCTCCGCCCGGTCGGGCCGGTCCCCGTCGTTCCCGACGTCCCCGTCGCCGCTGTCATCGTCCGGTTCCGGCGTGGCACCCGACAGCAGCATGCCCAGCAGGTAGACGGTGATCGCGAAGGTGATCACGATGGCGGTCAGCACGAACGCCTGGGGCAGCGGGTCGGCCGCGGCGCCCGGCTCCACCTGGCCGAGCAGCGGCAGACCGCGGCGGTCCATCCCGCCCGCGGCGACGAGCAGGATGTTGACCGCGTGCCCGAGCAGCACGAAGCCGAGCACCATGCGCAGCAGCGAGCGCTGCAGGACCAGGTAGGTGCCACCGGCGACGAGCAGACCGACGGCGATCGCCGCGCTCATCGCGCACCGCCCTCCGACGTGGCGGTGGCCGGGACGTCCGGCGCGGGTGGGTGGACCGGTGCCCGGTCCGGTGCCCCGCGATCCGGCCCGACCCCGGTCCGGTCCGCCCCGTCCCGCTCGGCCCCGTCCCGCTCGGCCGCAGCCCGGGTGGTGGTGTCGTCGGTCGTGACGGGGTCGTCGGCGCCCGGTCCGAACTGCTGCACGGCCGCCACGAGCAGCCCCACCACCATCAGGAAGACCGCGGACTCGAACAGCAGCGCCGAGGACAGCGAAGTGCCGATCAGCGGCAGCGTGACCCCGGTGCCCAGCGGGGCGAGGAACGTCCCGCCGACCAGCTGGGCGGCGATCCCGACGGTCAGCGCGAGGACCATCCCGACGCCCACCAGCAGTTCCGGTCGCAGCACCCGCAGCAGCCGGGAATCGGGGCCGTGCGCGAGGTAGGAGTACCCGACCGCGACGCCCGCCACCAGCGCGGAGATGAAGCCGCCGCCGGGCTCGTCGTGACCGCGCAGGAACAGGAACGCCGCGAGCACCAGCGCCCCGGGCACCAGCACCCGCCCGCCGACCCGCAGCACGATCGCGTCCGAGCCGGGGCGGGCCGGTCGGGCGGTCCCGCCCGGCCGTCGCAGCAGGGCGAGCAGGCCGAGCGCCGCGGTGCCGACCACGATCGCCTCCCCGAGGGTGTCGGCACCGCGGTAGTCCACGAGCACGGTGTTCACGACGTTCGTGCCGCCGGTGTCGGACTCGGCGCGGCGCAGGAAGTAGTCCCCGACCGGGCTCAGCTCGCGCCGGCCGGTGAACGCGACCGTGCCCAGTGCGGCCACCGCCCCGGTGGCCAGGGCGAGGATCGCGGTCGGCACCACGTGCCGGCGGGGCGGCCGCTTCCACCCGCGGGGCGTCCGCCGCAGCACCAGCACCGCCACGACCGTCGTCAGCACCTCGACCAGCAGCAGGGTCAGCGCCACGTCCGGGGCCCCGGCGCGCACGAACCACACCGCGACGACCAGCCCGACCACGCCCAGCAGGGCCACCGCGGCGAGCGCGGTGCGGGCGACGACGGCGGCGAGGGTGCCGGCCGCCAGCAGGGCCAGCACCGGCCAGTCACCGACGGCGGTGCCCGCAACGGGCTCGGGCAGGGTGCCCAGTGCGACCAGTCCGACCCCGCCGAGCACGACCAGCGCCACCAGCGGGCGGGCCAGCACGGCGGTGATCGAGCCGTCCCGGTCCGGGCGCCCGACCGCGGCGCCCGCCCGCAGCACCGCCGCCTGCACGCGGTCGAAGACGGCGGCCCCGTCGGGCAGCCGCAGGCGCTGCAGCGCCCGGTCCACCCGGTCGCGGGCGCGGAACAGCGCCACGCCGAGCGCGATCGTCACCACCGACATCAGCACCTCGGCGCTCAGGCCGTGCCACAGGCTCAGCGAGAGCGGTTCGGCACCCGGGGTGACCGCGGCGTTGGCCGAGTTCAGCACGGGGTCCAGCACCCCGACGGCGGGTCCGAGGACCAGACCGAGCAGCGCCGGCACCGCGGCCGGCACCAGGAACGCCATCGGCGGCTCGTAGAGGTCCGGCTGCCGGGCGGGCCCGCCCCCGAAGGCGCCGTGCACGAGGCGCGCACCGTAGGCGAAGGTGAGGGCTGAGGCCGCGACGGCAGCGGCGCCGGCCGCCACCCCCGTCCACGACCCGCCTCCGGCCTCCAGCAGCCCCAGGAACAGGTACTCCTTGCTGACGAAGCCGAGCAGTGGGGGCACCCCGGCCATCGACAGCGCGGCCAGCGCGGCGCAGGCCGCCGTGCGGGGCATCCGGCGCCGCAGCCCGGTCAGTTCCCGGATGTCGCGGCTGCCGGTCTCGTGGTCGATGATCCCCACCAGCATGAACAGGGTCGCCTTGAACAGCGCGTGGGCCAGTGTGTGCAGCATCGCCGCGGCCAGCGCGGTCGGGGTGCCCACGCCGATCACCGCGATCAGCAGCCCGAGCTGGCTCACCGTGGAGTGCGCCAGGATCGCCTTCAGGTCGTGCTCGCGCAGCGCCATCAGCGCGCCGCCCAGCGCCGTGGCCAGCCCGACGCCGATCAGCGCGATCGCCCACGCGGGCTGGCCGGCGAACAGCGGGGTGAACCGCATCAGCAGGTAGATGCCGGCCTTGACCATGGTGGCGGCGTGCAGGTACGCGCTGATCGGGGTCATCGCGACCATCGCCCCGGGCAACCAGAACTGGAACGGCAGCTGGGCGGACTTGGTGAACGCGGCGAGCAGCACCAGCGCGCCGATCGGCCCGGCCAGCGGGGAGGACAGCACCGCGTCCGGATCGGCGAGGATCACGGCGAGGTCGGTGGTGCCCGTGGCCACCACCAGGAGGACCACCGCGGCCAGCAGGGCCAGTCCGCCGGCCGCGGTGACCAGCAGCGCCCGCGTCGCCGGCGGCCCGGCCCGCGACCCGGCCGTCTTGATCAGGAAGAACGAGCAGATGGTGGTGAGCTCCCAGAACACGTAGAGCAGCACCACGTCGGCGGCGAGCACCAGGCCCAGCATCGCCGTGGCGAACAGGGTGAGCAGCCCGTACACCGAGCCCTGCGGGCCGTCGACGGGCAGGTAGCGCGGGCAGTAGGCCATGATCAGCGCGCCGACGCCGAGCACGATCAGGCAGAACAGCGCGGCCAAGCCGTCCAGGCGCAGGGCGAACGACACCCCGAGCGCGGGCAGCCACTCCCAGGTGGTGGTGACGGCCGAACCGGCGAGGACGGTGGGGGCCGCGGTGGCCAGTCCGAGCCCCACCACCAGGAAGCCGACGGCGAGGAGGTAGCCGGTGCGGGCGCCGAGCCGGCGGACGGCCGGTGGAACGGCCAGGGCCATACCGAGCATCGCGCACAGCGCGAGGACCAGCAGCACGGGGACGGATCAGCGGTCGGCGGGTGGCGGCGAGGTCAGCAGCACCGGCCGCGGGGAGCGCGCCGCCAACTGCTCGGCCACGCTGCCCAGCACCTCGTTCGACCGGCCGCTGCCGTGCCGGCCGACCACCACCACGTCGACGTCCTCGGTCTCGGCGAGGTCGAGCAGCGCACGAGTGGGTTGGCCGGCCGCCACGTCGGTGTCGACGGTGGTGGCGGACAGCCAGCCGGCGCGGTCGGCGAGCAGTTCCGCGGCCCGCCGCCGCGCCTCGTCGTCGCCGCGCTCAGCGGCGTCGGCGTCGATCACCGCGGCCAGGATGATGCGGTCGGCGCCGGTGGCGACCAGCCGGCCGGCGTCCCGCACGGCCTGGTCCGACCCGGGGGATCCGTCCACGCCGACCAGGACCGCGGTGCCCGTCGGGGCCGGGCCGGTCCGGGCCGGCGTCCGGGCCGCGGAGGTGTGCTGCACCGTCCGGCTGCCCCGCCACGCCCGTTCGGCCGCGATCGGCACGAAGAGCGGTCCCAGGATCGCGCCGATGATGTACCAGCTCGGGTCGTGGTGGCCGCGCCGGGCGAGCAGCAGGATCACGGCCAGGATGCCCGTTCCGACCCAGGCGACGGCCGCAGCGGTCCACAGCAGAGCAGTCACACCCGGGAGCTACCCGGGGTCTCCTGCGGGCAAACCGACAAACCGGTCATACGGTGTGTTCCCGGTCGTCCTCCTGGTCCGGGCTCGAGCGGTGGGCGGCCCGCCCCACCACCTGGCTCAGCACCGGGACGGTGACCACCAGGGCGACGAAGACGAGGACCAGCACCGCGATCTCCCCGCCGTCCTCGGCGACGAGCGCGGCCCCCACCAGCAGCACGCCGACGCCGGCCGCCTGCAGCTTGGTCGCTGCCTGCAGCCGCGACAGCGTGTCCGGGAAGCGCAGCACGCCCAGCCCGGCCAGCATGGCCAGCAGCGACCCCAGCACCAGCAGGACCCCGGACAGGACGTTCACCGTCGCCTCCGCTCGACCAGCCGGGCCACGCTCGCCGAGCCCGCGAAGGCCAGCAGCGCGATCACCAGCAGCACCACCACGTTCAGCTCGGCCTGCGGGCCGGCGAACCGCACCACGATCCCGGCCGCGACCACGACCAGGAAGACGTCCAGGGCGACCACCCGGTCCAGGGCGGTCGGTCCGAGCACGGCCCGGATCAGGCAGAACACCCCGGCGAGGCCGAGCAGGACCAGCGAGATCGTGACGAACACCTCGGGCGGGTTCACCGGGGGTCACCACCCTGCAGGGCCTGCACCAGTCGCGTCGTCATGCGCTGCAGCTCGACCCGGGACTGCTCGACGTCGGTCACCGGCAGCGTGTGGACCAGCAACTCGCCGCGCTCGGCGTCGATCTCCACGACCATCGTGCCGGGGCTGATGGTGATCATCGACGAGGTCACCACGAGGACCTCCGCGCTCGCGCCGGGTGCGTGCACCACGATCAGTTCGCTGCGGGTGGCCCGCCCGGTCCACAGCGCCGCCCAGGCCACCGTCACCGTGGAGCGGGCGATGTCCAGCGCCACCCAGCCCAGGGCGGCGAGCAGCCGCCCGGGACGGGCCCCGGCACCCAGCGGCATCGCCGGTTGCGGGACGGTCGCGACCAGCAGCACACCGAGCCCCAGTCCGCCGAGGACGACGAGCGGGCTCAGGCTGCCCCACAGCATCACCCAGATCACGGCCAGCAGCAGTACGGCCGCGGCCCACCCGATGAACCGCCCTGGTCGTCGGGCCGCCCGGTCAGCCATCACCCAGCACCGCCTCGACGTAGACGTCGCGGGTGGTGACGTCCACCGCGGCGCGTTCGGTGAGCGCCTGCACCGGGCCGGCGAACACGGTGATCGCGAGGCCGGCGGCGATCAGCACGGCGGTCGCCCCGACCATCCCGGCCGGGACCCGCTCCCGGGTGCCGACCAGGACCGCGTCCCGGGCGTCCCGGTCGGGGACGACGGGGGCGGGGGCACCCCAGAAGGCCCTGGTCCAGACCAGGCCCATGGCCCGCACGGTGAGCAGGCTGGCCAGGATCACCACCGCGGCGCCGAGGAGCACGGCGGTGCCCTGGTCGGGGGCGGAGACCAGCAGCGCGATCTTGGCCAGGAAGCCGGAGAACGGCGGGATGCCGGCCAGGCTCATCGCCGGCACCGCGAACAGCACCCCGATCAGCGGGCTGATCCGGGCCAGCCCGCCGAGCCGCTCCAGCGACACCGTGCCGGTCCGCCGCTCGATGATGCCGCTGACCAGGAACAGCGCGGCCTGGGCGAGGATGTGGTGCACCGTGTAGAAGATCGCCCCGGCCACCCCGGCCGCGGTGAACACCCCGAGTCCGAACAGCATGAAGCCGATGTGCCCGACGAGCACGAACGACAGCATCCGGTTGAGGTCGGTCTGCACCAGCGCGCCGAGCATCCCGACCAGCATGGTCAGCACGGCCAGCACCAGCAGCGGCCCGGCCGCCGACCCCTCGGGGAACAGCAGCGTCTGCGACCGGATGATCGCGTACACCCCGACCTTGGTGAGCAGCCCGGCGAACACCGCGGTGACCGGCGACGGCGCCGACGGGTAGCTGTCGGGCAGCCACGCGTGCAGCGGCACCGCCGCCGCCTTGATCGAGAACACCACGAGCAGCATCGCCCCGAGCACCTGGCGCAGCCCCGGGTCCAGCTCGGCCAGCCGGCCGGACAGGTCGGCCATGTTGACCGTGCCGGTGGCCGCGTAGATCACCGCGACCGACACCAGGAACAGGATGGAGCCGGTCAGGCTGACCAGGATGTAGGTGCTGCCGGCGCGCACCCGCTCGGCCGTGCCGCCGATGGTCACCAGCACGTAGCTGGCGGTGAGCAGCATCTCGAAGCCGACGAACAGGGTGAACAGGTCCCCGGTGAGGAACGACAGGCAGACCCCGGCGGTGAGGATCAGGTAGGCGGGGTGGAACACGGTGGCCGGGAAGCCGCCGCCGGGGTCGGAGGCGCTCTGCGCGATCGCGTAGACCAGCACCACCAGCAGCACCGTCACCGCGACCACCAGCAACAGCGCCGACAGCCGGTCGGCGACCAGGGCGATCCCCAGGTTCGCCGGCCAGCTGCCCAGCCGCACCACCTGCGGGCCGGCCCGGTCGGCCAGCACGAGCAGGGCGATCGCGCAGCCGAGCACGCTCGCGAGGACCACCGCGGACAGCACCCGCAGCGCGGCCGTGTAGCGACCGATCAGCAGGGCGCCGGCGGCGCCGGCCAGCGGCAGCACCACCGGCAGCGTCACGAGCGGGTTCACCGGTCGTCCTCCGGTTCCTCACGGGCCGCGGCGAGCCGCCGGTCCTCGGGGTCGTCGGGCACCGAGTCGCTGCCGGTGGTGACCCACAGCCGGTGCACCAGGGCCAGCAGCAGCACGGTCACCCCGAAGGTGATGACGATGGCGGTCAGCGCGAACGCCTGCACCAGCGGGTCGGCCAGGTCCTCGGGCGCGCCCTCGCCCACCACCGGCGGCGCCACCGCCGGGCCGCCGGCGAGCAGCAGCAGCAGGTTGGCCGCGTGCCCGAGGATGACGAAGCCCACCACCGCGCGGACCAGGGCCCGGCTGGTGAGCAGGACGAACCCGACGGCCACCAGCCCGGCCACGACCACGGCCAGGGCCACGCTCGTGCCGGTCACCGCAGCTCCCGCCCTTCCGGGGCCCGCACTTCCGGTGCGCCGTACACGCCCAGCAGCCGCAGCACCTCGATGGCGGCCCCGGTGACCAGCAGGTAGATCGCGGCGTCCAGGAGAACCGAGCTGGTCAGCGAGATCTCGCCCAGCACCGGGACCGCCACGCTGAGGTAGCCGCTGGTGAGCAGCGGTGCGCCGACCAGCCAGGGCGCGGCCCCGGTGAGCAGGGCCAGCAGCAGCCCGACCCCCATCAGCAGTCCGGGGTCGAACGGGGCCACGGTGCGCAGCTCCCGCGGACCGCCGGCGATGTAGCGCAGGGTGAACGCGGTGCCGGCGACCAGCCCGCCGGCGAACCCGCCGCCGGTGTCGTAGTGCCCGACCAGCAGCAGGTACACCGACAGCAGCAGGATGCTGCGGAACAGCAGCCGCGCGGCGATCTCCAGCGGCAGCGAGCGGCCCTCCTCGCCCTGCTCGCGACCGGTGAGCAGCCAGCGGTCCTGGGGTGGCGCGCCGGGCCCGTCCGCGGTGTCGTCGGTCCCCGTCATCGGGTCACGTCCTCCTCCAGGGCCGACATCGGCTCGTCGTCGGGGGCGGTGGGCGCGTCGCGGCGGCTGACCAGCACCAGGCTCGCCACCCCGACGATCGCCACCAGCAGCACCGAGACCTCGCCGATGGTGTCCAGCGCCCGGATGTCGACCAGGATCGCGGCCACCGCGTTCGGCGCGTGCGCCTCCGGCTCGGCCACCGCCAGGATCTCCGGTGCCGCACCGGAGTTCGTCCGGGCCGTGGCGGCGACCAGCCCGAGCCCGCCGACCAGCGCACCGAGGCCGCACGCCACCACGGCCCGGACCACCCGGCGCGAGGTGCCCGCCTGCGCGTCGGTGCTCTGCTCGGGCAGCCGGCGCAGCACGAGCACGAAGGCCACCAGCGTCAGCGTCTCCACCAGCAGCTGGGTCAGGGCCAGGTCGGGGGCGTAGCGCAGGACGAACAGCCCGGCGACGCCGTAGCCGACCATCCCGAGCATGATCACCATCGCCAGCCGGCGCTTGATCATGATCACGGCCACCCCGGAGGCGAGGACCAGCACGCCCAGCGCGGCCTCGGCCGCGCTCGCGTACGGCGCCGGCGCGACCACGCTGCCCGTCGTTCCGTCCAGCAGGGCCCGCACCAGCGCCGTCCCGGGCAGCACCAGCGTGGTGACACCGATGAGCAGCAGGTAGACCGGGGGCGAGCCGGCCTGGATGGTGACCGTGACCGCCCGGGCGACCCGGCGCACCCCGGCGAGGAGCGCGTCGTAGCCGCGGTCGACGTCCAGCGCCCGCGGCAGCACGGACCCGACCCGGTCCTGGACCGCGCCGACCGGCCGGCGGGCCAGGTACAGCCCGATGCCGAGCGCGAAGGTCACCGCCGACAGACCGAGCGCGGGACCGAGCCCGTGCCAGAGCGCGATGTGGTGGTCGGGCTCGTCGCCCGGCCGCACCGGGAACCGGTCGGCCCAGCCGGCGGCCAGCGCGTCGACCGGGACGGTCCACAGCCCGAGCAGCAGGCCCCCTGCCGCCAGCGGCACCACCGGCCCGGCGAAGCCCCACGGGGTGCCCGGCATCTCGTGCCCGGCGCGCACCGGGCCGGCGAACACCGCGAGCACCAGCCGCAACGAGTAGGCCACGGTGAACGCCGAACCGATGACCAGGCCCGCCAGCACCGCCGCCCCGGCCGGGCCGCCGTGCAGGAACGCCTCGTAGGCGGACTCCTTCGCGGCCCAGCCCAGCAACCCGGGCACCCCGGCGAGCGAGGCCGCCGACAGCGCGGTGAGCACCGCGAGGCCGGGGGCGCGGTGGCGCAGGCCGCCGAGCTCGCGCAGGTCGCGGGTGCCCGTCTCGTGGTCGACGGCCCCGGCGACGAAGAACAGCCCCGCCTTGGCCAGCCCGTGGGCCAGCAGCAGCGCCACCCCGGCCAACGCGGCGGTGCGCCCGCCCTCGCCGAGCAGCACCATCAGGAATCCGAGCTGGCTCACCGTGCTGAACGCGAGCAGCCGCTTGAGGTCGGTCTGGCGCAGCGCCCGCCAGCCGCCGACGAGCAGCGTGGCCACCCCGGCGACGAGCACCAGCGGTCGCCACAGCGGCGCCTCGGCGAACCCCGGGGCGAGCCGGCCGACCAGGTAGATGCCGGCGTTGACCATGGCCGCGGCGTGCAGGAACGCGCTCACCGGGGTCGGGGCCACCATGGCCGCGGGCAGCCACCCGTGGAAGGGCACCTGGGCGGACTTGGTGAAAGCGCCGAACAGCACGCACACCAGGGCCACGGTCACCAGCGGCCCGTCCGGCGGGTCGGCCACCAGCTCCGAGATCCGGTAGGTACCGGCGGTCTCGCCGAGGATGATGAACCCGAGCAGCATTGTCAGGCCGCCGGCGGTGGTGGTGAGCAGCGCCTGGGTCGCCTTCCGGCGGGCCTCCTCGGCCTCGTCGGAGTGCCCGATCAGGATGAACGAGCTGACCGTGGTGAGCTCCCAGAACACGAACAGCGACAGCAGGTCGTCGGCCAGCACCAGGCCGAGCATCGCGCCGGTGAACGCGACCAGCGCCGCGGCCGTCCGGCCCGGTCGCTCACCGGCGAAGTAGGCCCGCGAGTACACCGCCACCAGCACGCCGATGCCGGCCACCAGCAGGGTCATCGCCGCCGACAGCGGGTCGATGCGGAAGGCCAGGTCCAGCCCCCAGCCGGGGACCCAGGCGACCGACTCGGCGACGTCGCGACCGGCCAGCACGTCGGGCAGGTGGATCACCAGGTACCCGAGCGCCAGGGCCGGCGGCACCGCGCCGAGCAGGAAGCCGCGCGAGCCGTAGCGCCCGACGACGGGTGCCATGACCAACGCGACGACCCCGTGCAGCAGCACGAGCAGCAGCATCATGCGACCACCGTCGGCGCCGGACGGGCCGCATCGGGGGCCGCGGGGGAATCGGGCACGCCGGACCGTACCTGACTGCAGGCACGCCGACCGGTTCCGATCGGGGTGTCGGCGCCGCCCCGTAGGCTTACCGGCCGTGCCCGTCTACGCGCTCGGCGACGTCGAACCCGACATCCACCCCGACGCCTACGTCCACCCCGACGCGGTGGTCATCGGCAACGTCTCGATCGGGGCGGAGGCCTCGGTCTGGCCCACCGCGGTGCTCCGCGGCGACGACGGCCGCATCGAGGTCGGCGCCCGGACCAGCATCCAGGACGGCTCCATCATCCACTGCACGCCGATCCACCCCACGGTCATCGGGGCCGGGGTGACAGTCGGGCACAACGTGCACATCGAGGGCGCCACGATCGGCGACGGCGCGCTGGTGTCGTCGGGATCGGTGGTGCTCAACGGGGCCACCATCGGCGCCGGGGCGGTGGTCGCCGCGGGCGCGGTGGTCTCCCCGGAAGTCGAGGTGCCGCCGTACCGGATGGCCCTCGGCGTGCCGGCCCGGGTCCGCGAGGGCTACCAGGTCCCCGAGGGCTACTACGACCTCGCCGTGCAGTCCTACGTGCAGCGCGGCAAGCGGTTCCGCGCCGAGCTGCGCCCGCTGCCCGACCCACCCACCGCATGACCGACGACCCCGAAGGAGTCTGCTGATGGCCCGCCCGTTGCACGAGGTGGTCGAGGCGGGGTGGGCGCAGGCGCTGGAGCCGGTCGCCCCGGTGATCGCCGAGATGGGGGAGTTCCTGCGCGCCGAACTGGCCGCCGGGCGTCGCTACCTGCCGTCCGGGCCGAACGTGCTGCGCGCGTTCACCCAGCCGTTCGCCGACGTCCGGGTGCTGATCGTCGGGCAGGACCCGTACCCGACCCCGGGGCACCCGATCGGGCTGTCGTTCGCGGTGGCACCGGAGACCCGCCCGGTGCCGCGCTCGCTGGCCAACATCTTCCGCGAGTACTCCGACGACCTCGGCCACCCCACCCCGTCCAACGGCGACCTGACCCCGTGGACCGAGCAGGGCGTGCTGCTGCTCAACCGGGTGCTGACCGTGGAGCCGGGCAAGTCGGGGTCGCACCGCAACAAGGGCTGGGAGAAGGTCACCGAGCAGGCCATCCACGCGCTGGTCGCCCGGGACGCCGAACCGCTGGTGGCGATCCTGTGGGGGCGCGACGCCGGCAACCTGGCCCCGTGGCTGACCGACGTGCCGATCGTGGCCTCGGCGCACCCCAGCCCGATGTCGGCCGACCGCGGCTTCTTCGGATCCCGCCCGTTCAGCCGGGTCAACGCGCTGCTGGAGGAGATCGGCGGCGAGCCGGTCGACTGGAAGCTGCCCTAGCCGCCGGTCCCGGGCCCCGGACGGCCGGGAGCCCGGGACGGCGGTGCCGCCCCGGGCTCCCGGGATGCTCGCGCGGGGACCAGCGCTCAGGCGCGGGTCACCTTGCCGGCCTTCAGGCAGGACGTGCACACGTTGAGCCGGCGGCGGTTGCCCCCGGCGTCGGCGGTGCGCACGGTCTGGATGTTCGGGTTCCACCGGCGGTGGGTACGGCGGTGCGAGTGCGAGACGGACATGCCGAAGCCCGGACCCTTTGCACAGACGTCGCAGACGGCAGCCACGTCGGACACTCCCTCGGGATAGACGATCTGAGTAGCCCGGAGTTCCCCCGGGGTCGCGATGGTCCAGGGTACCTGCGCGGCCCGGCGGACCGCGCGGCACCCTCGCTACCCTCCCCCCGTGCCCCCCACCCTGGACTCCGCCCTGCTCACCGGCTGGGTGCGGGCGGCCACGCTGGCCCTCGAGCGGCACTGCGCGGAGATCGACCGGATCAACGTCTTCCCGGTGCCCGACGGCGACACCGGCACCAACCTGCTGCTGACGATGCGGTCCGCGATCGCCGCCGTCGAGCCGGTGCCGCACGGGGACCACGGTGACGACCACGGCGACGACCAGGGTGACGACCAGGGTGACGACCACGGTGACGGGGACGCGGACGGGAACGGCCACGGCGCGGCCAGCACGGTGGCCGAGGCGCTGGCCGCGGGCGCGCTGCGCGGGGCCCGCGGCAACTCCGGGATGATCATGTCGCAGGTGCTGCGCGGGGTGGCCGAGGCGGTGCGGGCCGGCGTGGGCGGGCACGCCGGCGCGGGCGGTGTGCTGGCCGACGCGCTGTCCCGGGCGCACCGGCTGGCCACCGCCGCGGTCAGCCGTCCCCAGCAGGGCACGGTGCTGTCGGTGCTGGCCGCGGCGGCGCGCGCCGCGATCGGCACCGGCGCGGCCCGGCTGGACGCGGTGGCCGACGCGGCCACGGTGGCCGCGGCGTCGGCCCTGCGGGCCACCACCCGCCAGCTGCCCGAGCTGTCCCGGGCGGGGGTGGTGGACGCCGGCGGGCTCGGCCTCTACGTGGTGCTCGACGCGCTGGCCGCGGTGGTCGGCGGCCGGCCCGGCACCACCGACCTGCCCGCCGCCGAGGCCGGCCCGGGGCCCGAGCGGCCCTGCCGGCAGGCCGTCCCCGCCCCGGACGAGGGGGACGGCGAGTACGAGGTCATGTACCTGCTCGACGGCTCCGACCCGGACCGGGTGGCCGCGCTGCGCACCGTCCTCGACGACCTCGGCGACTCGGTGACGGTCGTCGGCGGGGAGGGCGGGCTGTGGAACGTGCACGTGCACTGCGCGGACGCCGGGGCGGCCGTCGAGGCGGGGATCGCCGCCGGCCGGCCGCACCGGATCACCGTCACCCACCTGCCGGGTCCCGACATCGACGAGGGCCTGGCCGGCGGCTTCGAGCGCGAGCGCGCCGTGGTCATGGTCGTCACCGGGGCCGAGCTGGCCGAGCTGGCCCGGTCGGCCGGGGCGGAGGTCGTCGAGCGCGCGGCGGACGGCCCGGTCGGTCCGGCCGAACTGGTCGCGGCGCTGGCCGCCACCCGGGCCCGGCACGTCGTCCTGCTCCCCGACGACGTCGAGCTGACCGCCGTGGCCGAGCACGCCGCGTCGCGGATGCGGCGCCGGGGCCAGGAGGTGCTGGTCGTCCCCACCGCGTCGGTGCTGCAGGGGCTGTCGGCGCTGGCCGTGCACGATCCGCAGCGGCGCCCGGGGGAGGACGTGGTGGCGATGGCCGAGGCCGCGGCCGGCACCCGCACCGCGGGCCTGCTGGTCGCCGAGACCGAGGCGCTGACCTGGGTCGGCCGCTGCGAGCCGGGGGACGTGCTGGGCATCTCCGACGGCGAGGTGGTGCTGATCGCCCCGGACCTGGCTGTCGGTGCGCTGTGGTTGGCTCACCGCATGCTCACCGCAGGTGGTGAGATCGTCACGGCGCTGCTCGGCGACGGGGTCGACGTCGCGCTGGGCGACGGCCTGGCCGCCGACCTGCGCCGCACCCATCCCGAGGTCGACGTGGTGGTGCACCGCGGCGGGCAGCGGGACTACCCCCTCGTGCTGGGAGTGGAATGACCGGGATCGGCACCGGGATCGACACCGGGATCGACAGTGGGATCGACATGGACACGCCGCTGCTCGGCGTGGTCGGCAAGAAGGCGGCCGAGCTGCTGGCCGCCCAGCTGGAGATCGCCACGGTCGGCGACCTGGTGCGGCACTACCCGCGCCGCTACGTCGACCGCGGCAAGCTCACCGACATCGCCGGGCTGGAGCTGGGCGAGCACGCCACGCTCATCGCCGAGGTCGAGCAGGCCACGCTGCGCCCGATGCGCGCGCGCCGCGGCCACCTGCTGGCCGTGGTGATCCGCGACGACCGGGGCGGCCGGCTCGACTGCACGTTCTTCAACGGGCACCGGCTGAAGAACCTGATCACCCCGGGCACCCGGGCGCTGTTCTCCGGCAAGGTCGGCACCTTCCAGAGCAAGCTGCAGCTGACCCACCCGCAGTTCGAGCCGCTCGACGAGGACGACACGGTCCGGCCGTTCCTGTCGGTCTACCCGGCCACCGCCAAGGTGAGCTCGCAGATGATCGCCCGTTGCGTCCGCCAGGTCCTCGACGTGCTCGACGACCCCACCGACCCGCTGCCGGAGTCGCTGCGCCGCCGGGAGGGGCTGGCCGAGCTGGGCCGGGCGCTACGCCGCATCCACGTCCCGGAGACCGACACCGACATCCACGCCGCCCGCCACCGGCTGGTCTGGGACGAGGCGATGGGGGTGCAGCTCGCGCTGGCGCTGCGCCGCCACGCCACCGGTTCCCGGCCGGCCCCGGCCTGCCCGCCGCGCCCCGGTGGGCTGCTGGACGCCTTCGACACCCGGCTGCCGTTCGCGCTGACCGCCGGCCAGCAGCAGGTGGGCACCGAGATCGCCACCGACCTGGGCCGCGCGCACCCGATGAACCGGCTGGTGCAGGGCGACGTCGGGGCCGGCAAGACGATCGTCGCGCTGCGGGCGATGCTGCAGGTCGTCGACAGCGGCCAGCAGGCCGCGATGCTGGCGCCCACCGAGGTGCTGGCCGCGCAGCACGCCCGGTCGCTGCGGGCCCTGCTCGGCCCGCTCGCGCAGGCCGGGGAGCTGGGCGCGGCCGAGGGCGCCACCCGGGTCACCCTGCTCACCGGGTCGCTGGGCGCGAAGGCCAAGCGCAGCGCGCTGCTGGCCGCGCAGTCCGGCGAGGCGGGCATCGTGGTCGGCACCCACGCCCTGATCCAGGACCGGGTCGGCTTCGCCGACCTGGGTCTGGTGGTGGTCGACGAGCAGCACCGGTTCGGGGTCGAGCAGCGCGACGCGCTGCGCGGGCGCGGCGAGCGGGCGCCGCACATGCTGGTCATGACGGCCACCCCGATCCCGCGCACGGTGGCCATGACCGTCTACGGCGACCTGCAGATCTCCGCGCTGCGCGAGCTGCCCGGCGGCCGGTCGCCGATCGCGACCACGGTGGTGCCGCTGGCCGAGAAGCCGCAGTGGTTCGAGCGGGTGTGGCGGCGGATCCGCGAGGAGGTCGCCGCCGGCCACCAGGCCTACGTGGTGTTCCCGCGCGTCGGCGGCACCGAGAAGGCCGACAGCCGGACCGACGACGCCGACCTGGTCGACCTGGACACCCCCGACGAGGGCGCGGACGCCGACGGCGACGCCCGCCGCGCCCCGCTGGCCGTGCTGGACATCGCGCCCCGGCTGGCCGAGGGCGCGCTGGACGGGCTGCGGCTGGGCATCCTGCACGGCAAGCTGCCGACCGACGAGAAGGACGCGGTGATGCGGGCCTTCGAGGCGGGCGAGCTCGACGTGCTGCTGGCCACCACGGTCATCGAGGTGGGCGTGGACGTGCCCAACGCCACCGCCATGGTCATCCTGGACGCCGACCGGTTCGGCCTGTCCCAGCTGCACCAGCTGCGCGGGCGGGTCGGGCGCGGCTCGGCGCCGGGGGTGTGCCTGCTGGTCACCGAGGTGCCCGAGGGCACCACGGCGCGCGAGCGGCTGGACGCGGTGGCCGGCACCACCGACGGGTTCGAGCTGGCCCGGCTGGACCTGGAGCTGCGCCGGGAGGGCGACGTGCTGGGCGCGCTGCAGTCGGGCCGGCGCTCCGGGCTGCGGCTGCTGAGCCTGCTGCGCCACGAGGACATCATCGCCAAGGCGCAGCTCTACGCCACCGACATCGTCGACGGCGACCCCGGCCTGGCCCACCACCCGGGGCTGGCCGCGCTGGTCGGGGAGACCGTCGGCGACGAGGAACGGGCCGCCTACCTGGACAAGGCCTGACCGGCCCGGTGCCCGGGCCGGGGTCTAGGCCAGGTCCTTCGGCCGCGCCGCGAGCGGCACCTCGGCCGGCCGGGTGCCCGGGTCGGCGCCCGGCAACTGGCCGCGGGCGGCCTCGTCGAGCGCGGCCTGCGCCGGCAGCGGCACCTGCAGCACGCCGGCCTGGTCGAGCTTGGCCAGCTCGGCCCGGGCCCGGGTGTAGGCGGCCAGCCGCTCGGGCTCGCTGTCGGAGTCCCGCGCCGTGGTCAGCAGCTTGATCACCCGCTCGACGGTGCCCCGCTCGGCCGGCGACAGCCCGGACAGCCGGATCCGCTCGGCGGCGTCGCGGGCCGCCTTCCAGGCCCGCTCGGCGCGGTCCACCGCCGAGACGAACCGCCCGGCGTGCTCGGCGCCGGGGAACACGTCGGAATCCAGGGACTGGGCCTCGGCGAACGCGTCGACGAACCGTCCGGTGCTGGGCACCGACACGTCGGCCAGCGCGGGCAGCCGCAGCACCTGCATGGCGTCGCACTCGAACGTGGCGTACTCCGTGCGCAGCTGGGCGAACCGGTCGCGGGCGTGCGCCCACACGCGGTCGGGACGCGGCGCCGCGGCGCGGCGGGCCGGGATCGGCGCCGTGCCCGCCGCGGTCGCCCGGTCCAGCCGCCGGCGCCGGTCGCGCCGGACCAGCGCGAGGGTCACCATGCCCAACAGGATCACCGGCAGCGCGTGGAACGCCACGAAGAGCCCGGTCGCCACGAGCACCAACATGGTGAAAGCGAGCATGAACGCACCCGCCAGGGCCAGCGGGGCCAGCGTCACCACCACCAGCGGGCGGACCCGTCGGGCGGAGCGCCGATCGCCGCGACGGCGGCGCCGTGCCTGCTCGCGCAGGCGTCGGCCGTCCTCGAACGCCCTGCGGTGGCGGGAATGAGCGAACCCCGGATCGTGGCGCACCTCTCCTTGGTACCGCAGGGTGGTGCGCGGCGCACGGGTCCGATCGAGTTCGACCGGCCCGGCGCGGGCGTCCGTCTCAGCGACCGCACAGCTCGGCGGCCTGCCGGGTCAGCTCCCGTGGCGGCTCGGGGACCGGGTCCGGCGCTCGGACCGCAGGAACTGGACGTTGCGCACGACGACGAGCGCGGCCGCCGAGCCGATCACCAACCACAGCACCACGCCCGCCCGGGACTCGACGGTCAGCGGGACCACCACCAGCAGGGTGAGCACGAGCAGCACGTCCGCCAGGACGAGCAGCGCGATGGTCACCGCCCGGCCCGAACGGTCGTCGGCCGCGCTCCCGTCGCTCACCCGACATTGGTACCGCCCCGGTCCGCGAGGCGGACGGCCACCCCCGGTGCGCACCGATCGGTGGCGGCGGTCTCCTCGTCCCGTCCCGGGCTCGACCGCGGCGGTAACGTTCCCGGCTGATCGCCCCGACCGAGAGGAGCCCCGTGTTCCACAAGCTGCTGGTCGCCAACCGCGGGGAGATCGCCATCCGGGCGTTCCGCGCCGCCTACGAGCTGGGCATCGCCACCGTCGCGGTGTTCCCGCACGAGGACCGCAATTCGCTGCACCGGGCCAAGGCCGACGAGTCCTACCAGATCGGTGAGCCCGGCCACCCGGTCCGCGCCTACCTGTCGGTCGAGGAGATCATCTCCGCGGCCCGCCGGGCCGGCGCCGACGCGGTCTACCCCGGCTACGGCTTCCTGTCCGAGAACCCGGACCTGGCCCGGGCCTGCGAGCAGGCCGGGATCACCTTCGTCGGCCCGCCGCCCGCGGTGCTGCACCTGACCGGCAACAAGTCCCGGGCCATCGCCGCGGCCCGGGAGGCGGGCGTGGCCGTGCTGCGCTCGTCGGAGCCGTCGGCCGACCTGGACACCCTGCTCGACGCGGCGTCCGACATCGGGTTCCCGATCTTCGTCAAGGCGGTGGCCGGCGGCGGCGGGCGCGGCATGCGCCGGGTCGCCGAGCCGGGCGAGCTGCGCGAGGCGATCGAGGCGGCCATGCGCGAGGCCGAGTCGGCCTTCGGCGACGCCACGGTGTTCCTGGAGCAGGCGGTGGTCAACCCGCGCCACATCGAGGTGCAGATCCTCGCCGACGCCGCGGGCAACGTGGTGCACCTCTACGAGCGCGACTGCTCGGTCCAGCGCCGCCACCAGAAGGTCATCGAGATCGCCCCGGCGCCCGGCCTCGACCCCGAGCTGCGCGAGCGGATCTGCGCCGACGCCGTCGCGTTCGCCCGCGCCATCGGCTACGTCAACGCCGGCACCGTGGAGTTCCTGCTCGACGAGCGCGGCAACCACGTGTTCATCGAGATGAACCCGCGGATCCAGGTCGAGCACACGGTGACCGAGCAGGTCACCGACCGCGACCTGGTGATCGCCCAGCTGCGGATCGCCTCCGGGATGACGCTGCCGGAGCTGCGGCTGAACCAGGAGGACGTGACGCTCAACGGTGCGGCCGTGCAGTGCCGCGTCACCACCGAGGACCCGCAGAACGGGTTCCGGCCCGACACCGGCACGATCAGTGCGTACCGCTCGCCGGGCGGTCCCGGCGTCCGGCTGGACGGCGGGACGACGCACACCGGCGCCGAGGTCAGCGCCCACTTCGACTCGACGCTGGTGAAGCTCACCTGCTACGGGCACGACTTCCCGAACGCGGTGCGCCGGGCACGGCGGGCGATCGCCGAGTTCCGGATCCGGGGCGTCTCGACGAACCTGCCGTTCCTCGCGGCGGTGCGCGACGACCCCGACTTCGCGGCCGGGCAGGTCACCACCAGCTTCATCGACGAGCGCCCGCAGCTGTTCACCGCGCGCCAGCCCGCCGACCGCGGCACCCGGGTGCTCACCTACCTGGCCGAGACCACGGTCAACAAGCCCAACGGCCCGCGACCCAAGGTCGTCGAGCCGGTGGACAAGCTGCCGCGCTGCGACCTGGACGCCCCCGCCCCGGACGGCTCCCGGCAGCTGCTGCGCGAGCTGGGCCCGGAGCGCTTCGCCCAGCGGCTGCGCGAGCAGATCGCCGTCGCCGTCACCGACACGACGTTCCGCGACGCGCACCAGTCGCTGCTGGCCACGCGGGTGCGCACCCGCGACCTGGTCGCCGTCGCCCCGCACGTCGCCCGTACGGTGCCGCAGCTGTTCAGCCTGGAGTGCTGGGGCGGCGCGACCTACGACGTGTCGTTGCGCTTCCTCGCCGAGGACCCGTGGGAGCGGCTGGCCGCGATCAGCGAAGCGGTGCCGAACATCTGCACGCAGATGCTCCTGCGCGGGCGCAACACCGTGGGCTAC
>JASLAP010000485.1 GCA_030147065.1 Pseudonocardia sp.
ACGATCAGCGAGGCCGCCTTGTCGAACCAGCGGTTGCCGCTGTCGCCGTGCAGCAGCTGGTCGGACGCGGCCAGCGGGCCGTCGGGCACCGCGTCCTCCAGGCACACGCACAGCAGCGCGGTCTCCACGGTGTCCAGCGCCTCGCGGTTGGCCGGGTCCAGGTCGAGCAGCGCCCGCCGGCTGCGTGCCCAGTCGGCCCGGGCCTTGCTGGTCAGCGCACCGACACCGGGGCCCCGTCCGGCGTCGTCCGCGGCGGCGATGATCTCCCGCAGCCCGGCCTCGATCTCGGCCAGGGCGTGCGGTCGACCGCCCTCGCCGAGCACGTCGAGGCGGTAGGCGCGGCCCCGGCGGAGCACGACGACGTGCCGCTCCCGGGACGGTCCCGGCCACTCGGGTGTGTACGGGGTGCGGACGCTGTCGCGCTGCTCGCCGGGGATGCGGGTGGCCGAGAACAGGTAGCGGTTCTGCGCCATCGACAGCGGCTGCCCGCGCTGCACGGCCGGCGGCAGCTCCTCGGCGTCGATCAGCCGCTTGTAGTCCAGCGCACCGGCGATCAGCCCGGCCGCCCGCGCCACCTGACCCGCCGGGGTTCCGGCGAACAGGAAGAAGAAGTTGGCGTTGAGCGCGATCCGGTCGCGCCGGCCCAGGTAGCGGTCCTCCCAGAACTCGTCGAGCCAGCTCCGGGTGCCCGGGTCGGCGTCGTAGCGCTGCAGGGCGGCGTGCAGCACCGGTCCGGGACCGTCCGGGGCGACGAACGCCGTCACCGCGTCCGCGGTCGTGTCCAGCTCCTCGTCGGTGAGCAGCGGCGCGCACCAGGCGAGGAAGCGGTCGCCGGTCTCCGCCAGCGTCGGCAGCGGGACCCGCGGCAGCAGGTCCTCGTTGCCGAACGTGCGCAGGGACAGTTCCGGGCTGGTGGGCATCGCGGTCCTCGGGGATCGGGGGCGGGCGGGGGGCGCCGGTCAGTCCAGCAGGGAGTCGACGCGGACGGAGCGGGCGGCCTGCGCGGTGTGGACCGGGGCCAGCCGGCCGAACAGCTGGCGGGTCCGCTCCGGGGTGCCGACCACGCCGGGGCGCTCGCTGTAGGCGAGGATCGCGCTGTGCCGGGGGGTGTCCCCGGCGACCTCGCGCACCCGGTGCAGCGAGTAGCGGCCCTGGAACAGCTGCAGGTCACCGGGCCGCAGAGTGAGCACGCGCCCGCCGGCGCGGCCGTCGAGCACCGCCTTCACCGCGTCGAGGTTCTCCGCGGTCGCCGAGCGGATCCGCGGGCAGTACTCGAACTCCCCGCCCGCCGCGGGCTGCTGGGTGAGCACGCTGACGGTGAACTCGTTGGTGTCGAAGTGCCAGGGGTGGCCGTGGCCGGGGGCCAGCACGTTGACGCACAGCGCGGAGAGCGGGTCGGCCAGCTCGTGCACCCGCGGCAGGCCGAAGCAGTCGGCGACGAACCGCTGGAACAGCGGGTCGGTGTAGAGCCGGTGCACGACCGCGTCGGGCGGGATGAGGTCGCGGGCCACGAACGCGTTGCCGCGCCGCAGGGGCGTGCGGGCGGGGTGGTCGGCCGGCAGCGCGGGGTCCGGCGCGGTGTTGTAGACGTTGACCGTCTCGACCTCGGTGTAGGCCAGCGGGGCGACCCGCGCGCACTCCTCGCCCAGCGCCGCGCGCCGGTCGGCGCGCACGAAGTCGGCCAGCACGCTGCAGCCGTCGGCCCGCAGGTCGGCCCGCACCCGGGCCACGACCGCCGCCCAGCCGGGAGCCGCCGGATCGGCGATCGGGTAGCGGTCCAGATCGATGACGGGGTCGATCAGGTCGGCGACGTCGACGTCCGGGGCAGCCATCAGCATCCTCTCGGTCCACCGTCCCCTGGCGGAGACGCCCACCGCGGCGGGCCGGTGCGCCGGCCGCGGCGTCCGTGCCGCGTCCGTGAGATCCATACAAACGGCCGAGCGCGGCCCTGGCTACCGGACGAACGCGGTAAAGTCCGGCGAGCGGCCCCGCACGGCTGTGAGGTCGATTACAGCTCGGCGGTTCAGTCGGCGAACCGGTCAGGGCACCGGCAGGGTCGCCCGGGCCCGCCGGACGTGCGGGGCGACCGGGCTCAGCAGCAGCGCGTCGGGCAGGCGCAGCAGCACCTCGCGGCGGCCGGTGAGGGTGACCAGGCCGTCGCGCACCGCCACCGGCAGCTCCAGCACCCCCTCCCACACCTGGTAGAGCACCCCGAGCGTGGACTCGACGGTGACGTCGACGTCGTAGCCGGGGTCGGTGAAGCACAGCGACACGTCGTGCGCGGCGACGACGAACCAGAACCGCTGCCGGCGAGCGTCGGGGACCTGCACGTGCAGCACCACCCGCCGGCCGCCGAAGGGCGCCGGATCGATCCCGCCGCGGATCCACCACATCAGCACCGTCGGGTCCAGCTCGTCGGGGCGCGGCTCGCCGAACGCCCACCGGGCGCCCCACTCGGCCAGGCCGAAGATCAGCGGCCGGAGCTCCTCGCAGGCCGCGGTGGGCCGGTACCCGCCGTCGTCGTGGTCGACCAGCCCGGCCCGCTCCAGCTGGCCCAGCCGCTTGGACAGCAGCCCGCGCGACATCCCGGGCAGCCCGCGGGCCAGCTCGTTGAACCGGGTCGCCCCGACCAGCAGGTCGCGCACCACCAGCAGCGTCCACCGGTCGCCGAGGATCTCCAGGGATCGCGTGATCGGGCAGTACTGGCCGTAGCGCGACATGCTCCGCATGGTCCACCCGCCGGTTCACTTTGGGAACTATCAGCGGTACCCCGGCCGGCCCACGCTGGCTGCCATGACGACGCTCACCGACACCGCCCCGAACACGGCCGGCACCCCGATCACCGACGCCGCCGCGGTGGAGCTGGCCGCCGCGGTCGGCCGGGCCGCCGCCCCGTACGACGCCGAGCACGACCGCGACGCCACGTTCGTCCGCGAGGCCTACGCGGCCATGACCGAACTCGGGTACCTGCGGCTCGCGGTGCCGGCCGAGCTCGGCGGTCTGGGCGCGTCCTGGCGCCAGGTCGTGCTGGCCGAGGAGGAGCTGGGCAGCCGCTCCGGGGCCGCGGCGCTGTCGGCGGCCATGCACCTGTACCTGACCCTGGTGCAGCGGTGGCGCCTGCGGCGCGGGGCGGCCGACGCCGAGGGCGCGCTCCGCAAGGTCGCCGACGACGGGCTGGTGCTGGCCACCAGCGGCGGCTCGGACTGGGTCAGCCCGACCACCACGGCCACCGAGGTCGAGGGCGGGTACCGGTTCGACGGCCGCAAGGTCTTCTGCACCCAGGCCCCGGTGGCCGGGGTGCTGTCCACCTCGGCCGTGCTCGGGACCCCCGGCCCGGACGCCGTCGTGCTGCACGCCGGGGTGCCGCTGTCCGCGCCCGGGGTGTCGATCGTGGAGACCTGGGACACCCTGGGCATGCGCGGCACGGCCAGCCACGACCTGGTGTTCGACGGGGTCTTCGTACCCGCCGGGAAGATCATGGGCCGGCGGCCGTACGGGGTGCTGGCCGGGCCGCTGCTGGTGGCCGCGATCCACTTCGCCCCGGTCGCCGCGGCGGCCTACCTCGGCGTCGCGCGCGGGGCCTGCGCCGAGGCCACCCGGCTGGCCGCGGGCGGCGACCGGACCGGCACCACCCGGCGGATCGGGGAGATGGGCGCCCGGCTGCAGGTGGCGAAGTGGGCGCTGCTGTCGGCGGTCGACGAGGTCGGCGACGACCCGGCGGCCGACGAGTCGGCGCTGGCCACGGTGATGACGGCCAAGCGGCACGCCGTCGTGGAGGCCCGCGCGGTCGTCGACCTGGCCCTGGAGGTGGCCGGCGGGCGGGCGTTCTTCCGCACGTCCCCGCTGGAGCGGGCCTACCGCGACGTCCGGGGCGGCTCGTTCCACCCGCTCACCCCCGAGGACACCCTGCACCTGCTCGGCCGCCGCGCCCTGGCGGCGACCGGGGGCTGACCAGCGACCGGTGGGTCACCGCCGGCCGACCACCTCCGCGTCGCCGAACACGAACGGGCTACCGGCCGACTCCGTCATGAAGTCGGCGAGCGGCCCGGGCTCGAACGGTGCGGCCGCCTCCAGCCGGACGCGCAGCTCGTCGGGCAGCACCAGGTCGGCCGCGGCGACGACGCCGGGCACCTGCTCGGCGGTGCGCACGCCGACCAGCGGGTGCACCGCCGGCGAGCGGGCTCGGGTCCAGGCGATCGCCACCTGGGCCGGGGTCGCGCCGAGCTCGTCGGCGACCTCCCGCACCGCCACCGCCGCGGCCCGCTGCCGCGCGCTGGGCTCGAGCACCCGGCCGGTCGACCCGGCCAGCACACCGTGCCCGAGCGTCCCCCAGGCCGCCACGCTCAGCCCGAGCGCCTCGGCCATCGGCAGCACCTCGCGCTCGATGTCCCGGTCGACCAGGTTGTAGGGCACC
>JASLAP010000569.1 GCA_030147065.1 Pseudonocardia sp.
CAGATGAACGGCTCCTACCAGATGACGCCCGAGCAGCGGGTCGAGTGGGAGGCCGAAGTCCGCTCGCTCTATGACGGCATGGTCCGGATCGTCGTGACCCCGACCTGGGCCAAACTGATCGACTTCGAGACCACCCTGCCCGGCGCGGTCGAGGAGCTAGTCCAGCAGCGAGCGGAACGTCAGCGCGCCTGACCACGTCCTGCTCCCGCACGGCTTCGAGACCGCTGCACACGAGCTCGGAGGGCTTGCAGCGGCGGCATCAACCGACAGCAACCCGTGTGGGATAGTGCGCACGTCGAGGACCGGCGGCCCGTCGGGCGCTTGCGTCAGGTGTGCCCGGGCCGCGGCCCGTTCTGCAGGTGCCTGGTTGATCGCGTCAACCACAGCGGACGGCTCTACGCCAGCGGCGATGGCCGCCTGGTAGCGCTTCAACGCCGTCTCGGCGTCGGTCAGCACCGCCGTGCTGCCTCGTCCACTGCGAGGTCGGCCGGGTTGCCCTGCGAGGCGACCAGCGCGTGAATGGTCGACCCTGGTGTCGGGGCGAACAGTTGCCCGAGCAGCCGTTGATCGCGCTGGTGAGTCGCCGCCGAGACGGTCCAGATGAGCATCAAGGACCGGCCGACGCTCGTGCTGCACGCCGGCGACGGGTTCCTGATCCCGCCCCGGATGCTCTACCACGCGCTCGATCTCGGTCCCGACACCGTCACATGCTGTCGCCCTACATCGTGGAGGTGGACCAGCCGCTGTCGACGTTCACCGGGGTGAGCGGCCGACGAGCGCCGGCTACGCCGCCGTCTCCGAGACCGACAACGTGCGGGCGGCGCAGGAGTCTCTCGGGAGCCGACGGGCGCGGGCCCGCCTCGCGGCGCCGCCCCCCGACGAGCCACGCGACCCGCTGACCGAGCCCGAACGCGGGTTCGTCGCCGGGCTGGACGGCTTCTACCTCGCCAGCGTGTCGAGCACGGGCTGACCGTACGTCAAGTTCCGGGGCGGGCCGCCCGGCTTCGTGCGCAGCCCCGACCCGCAGACCCTCGCCTGGGCCGACTTCCGGGCAACCGCCAGTGCCTCAGCACCGGCAACATCGCGGGCGACGAGCGGGTGTCGCTGTTCTTCGTGGACTATCCCGACCGGCTGCGGCTGAAGGTCTTCGGTCGCGCGCGGACCCTGGACGCGCGGGAGCACCCCGACGTCGCCGCGGAGCTCTCGGTGCCCGGCTAGGGCCGTCGTCGAGCCAGGCCGTCGTCGTGACCGTGGTCGCCCTTAACTGGAACTGCCCGCAACACACTCACGCCCCGCTACAGCAGGGCCGAGCTCGAGGCGCTTCTCGCCCCGGTCGGGGACGGCGGCGCGAAGCGGTCAGCGATGGCGGATGACCCGTACGACCACATGCCGCTACAGCGCCGTCACCCAACCGAGTGCGTTCTGGGCACCCGGGGACGTCACTCGGCCGCCTCGTGCTTCCTCACCGCGGCTGCACCAGCCGGAGGTGGCCGGCCACGGCGTCGGTGACCTGCGCGGGCGGAAGCGCCGCACCCGCGTTGTTCAGATGCGCGACCGTGCCCGCCCCCGGTGTGTCACGACAGGCGTTCCACGTCGAGACCGCCATCGGACCCATAGCCACCTGGCGCGCTCATCGGCTTCCGTGCTCTGCTTGCACCGCGGCGCCCGGGCCGGGCGCGGTATCAGTGGGCGTCCCGCCGTGCCGGATGCCGTCCACGACGGTGCGCAGCCGCAGCAAGGCCTCCCGGACGTTGCCGTCCTCGCTCGCCAGTGCCTCGGCGACCTGCGCGCGGACGGGCAGGAACAGCGCGGCCGCCGCGTGGTGCGCGCTCCGACCCGCGGGCGTGAGGCGGATGCGGTAGGAGCGTCGGTCGTCCGGGTTGGGCTCGCGGGTGACGTGCCCGCGGGCCTCGAACCGCTTCACGTAGCTGGACACGGTCGTGGGCGGCGCGGCCATCCACCGGGCGAGCTCGGTCGGGGTGATCGTGGGGGCGGCGGTCAGGACCGAGTAGATGGCGAACTCGTCGCCGGTCAGTCGGGCCGGGGCGAGGACCGAGTCGAGCAGGTCCTCGGTGGACCTCGACACCAGCCAGACCATGAACAGCGCATCGACGTCCTCGTCGAGCACCTCGGCCGGGCTCAGGGCCTTGACACGAGTACTGCGAGATCGCACCATGTCTCCGATCATACTACGACATCGCAGTATATCGGGAAGTTACGGCATTCAGAGCCCTCACTTCGTCGCCGGCCGTGGGCCGACGCTTCGATCCGCCAAGGAGCAATCGTGAACACCAACGGCACCACCACCGGCAGGGCCACCACAGGCAGGGCCACCACAGGCAGGGCCATCACCGGCACTGTCGACACCGGCACCGCACCGGCCGGGCTGTACGCGACCGTGGACTCACTGATGCGAGACGGCCACGTCCCCGGTCTGTCGATGGCCGTCGTGAGTCGCGACCGGCTCCTGTTCGCCGCCGGCTTCGGCATGGCGGATCTCGCGGACGCAGTACCCGCCACGCCGGCCACGGCGTACCTGTGGTTCTCGATGTCCAAGGTCGTCACCGCGACCGCGGCGATGCGCCTGTCCGACGACGGCCTGCTCGACCTCGACGCCCCGGTCGGTGAATACCTCGACTACCTGCAGGCACCGGGCGCCCGGCAGCCCACCGTGCGGCAGCTGCTCGACCACACATCCGGACTGGCCGATCCGTTGCCCATCCGGTGGGCCCACCCCGCCGCCGCCGACCCGCCCGACCCCGAGGTCCTGCTGCGACGCACCATGCGCCGCCGCCGCGCCTACCGCTATCCGGTAGGGGCCGCGGGGCGCTACACCAACCTGGGATACCTCGCTGCCGGGGAGATCATCACTCGCGCCGCCGGACGCCCCTTCCCGACCTACGTCCGCGACGCGGTGCTACGACCGGCCGGACTGACCCGCACGGGTTTCGGCTACCAGCCCGACGCGGACGCCGCGACGGGATACCTGCGGGCGCCACGGATCGCGGACCCGTTGCTCAGGCGCCTTCTCCCCGCAGGTGTCGCCGGCCCGCGGACCGGAGCGTTCCTTTCCCTGAACCGCTTCCACGTCGACGGCCCTGCCTACGGCGGGCTCGTCGGTGACGTCCTCGACGCCGGCCGGTTCCTGCGCATGCACCTGGGCGACGGCGAGCTCGAGGGCATTCGCGTCCTGTCCGCCGACACGACACGGGAGATGCGCGCGATCACCCGGCCCGGACAGCCGTTCGACCACGGGATCGGATGGTTCCGTCGGCCGAGTGCCGGTACCAGCGACTGGGTCGAGCATTTCGGGGCCGGCGCCGGATTCTGGAACGTCATGCGTCTCTACCCCGGCCGAGATCGGGGCGTCGTGGTCATGGCCAACAGCACCAGCACCTACGACTTCGAGCCGCTCTTCTCCCTGCTGGCAGGTGCTTCATGGTCGTGACGCCGTCGTCCCGATCCGACATCGCCGGGGCAGGTGAACGGGAGCCCGGGAGTGGCTACCGGTGGCGTTGGACCGGTCGTTGACCTGGAACCAGGGCGTGGAGATGGCCCGCCACGAAGAGATCACGATGGCGTTGGACCTGCCGATCTACTTCTGCGACCCGCACAGCCCCTGGCAGCGCGGGAGCAACGAGAACACCAACGGGCTGCTGCGCCAGTACTTCCCCAAGGGCAGCGACCTGTCGGTGCACACCGCGGGGGATCTCGCCGCGGTCGCGGCCCAGCTCAACGGCCGACCCCGTCAGACACTGGGCTGGACCACCCTCGCAGATGCGGTGGCCGGGCTACTGCGTCGACCCCTTGAATCCACCACCGGCCAGTTGCCAACAGCCTGACAAACGAAGGTCCGCCCACACCCTGGTCGTGCGTCGCCGCGTCCTCCGGACCGTGGTGCTGGCCCCCGCGCGCGGTGCGGCTGGCACGGAGGCCCCGGGGGCGAGGCACGGTCATGATGGGGCCGGGAGGTGGGGCATGGCTGCGCCGGTCCGGGTGCTCGTCGTGGACGACCAGGAGCCGTTCCGCGAGGCCGCGGCGGACGTGGTGAGCGCCACGGAGCCGTTCGTGCTGGTCGGCACGGAGGCCACCGGCGAGGGGTGCCTGGCGGCCGTGCCGCGGCTGCGTCCCGATCTCGTGCTCCTGGACGTCACCCTGCCCGGCATCGACGGCCTCGAGGTGGCGCGCCGGCTCTCGGCGGCACCCGGGGCCCCGGCGGTCGTCCTGGTCTCCAGCTACGACGAGGACACGTTCGCCGACCAGATCGCCGCCTCGGGCGCCGTGGCCTACATCAGCAAGTCCGTCTTCGGCTCGGAGCGGCTGGCCGCGGCGTGGGCGCTCGTCACGGGAATCATCGCCCGCACCTCGGACGGACCGCCGGGCTCGCCCGTCACGACGACCTGACCGCCGAGGGCCTCGACGCGATCCACGAGGCGCAGCTCGGCGCCGTCGTCCTCGCCGGACCGGTGCCCGCGCACGACGACGAGCAACCGGTCGTCGACGGCGTCCACGGTCAGCTCGGCGCCGGGCAGCATCCCGCGCACGGCCTCGACGCAGCAGAAGTACGCCGCCACCTCGACCCCGGTCGGGAACCGGCGGCCGACGACCCCGTCGCCGACGACCACCGCGGCCGACCCCAGCACCGAGGACCCCGGCGCGGCGGACGCCGGCGCGGCGGACCCCAGCGCGGCGGCGAGGCCGCGGCGGGCGAGCAGCGGCGGCAGGACACCGCTGGTGATCGCCCGCAGTGCCTCGACGCTGCGGGAGGTCAGCTCCTCGTGCTCCTCCAGCCGGTGCGCGACGCCCTCGGGGTCGTCGAGCACGCGGGTGCTGAGCTCCCCGAGCTCCGCCGGGAGGTCCTCGAGGTGGCCGACGACGTCGCGCCGGATCGCCGCGGCGACCCGGTCGCGCTCGGTGTCGGCCGCCTCGACCAGCCGCCGGCGGGACGCCGCCAGCTCGTCGCGGTCGCGGCGCAGCGCCGCGTCCCGGGCGCTCAGGGCCGCGGTCAGTGCGACGTTGCGGAACGCGACGCCCGCCTGGGTCGCGAACTCCTCGAGGAGGCGGCGCTGCGGGCGGGTCAGCTGCCGCCCGGGCGGCAGCACGAGTCCGATCTCCCCGAGGACCTCCTCCCGGTGCCGCACGGGGATCCTCGTGCCCGGCGCCACCGCGGCACCGTCCGGCCAGGTCGCGGTGAGCTCCGCCGCCCCGGGCACGGCGACCACGGCCACGGCCCGCGTCGCGCCCGCCACCTCGGCGCACTCCCGCGCGACCAGGGCCAGCAGCCCCGCGTCCGACGGGACGGCGCCGAGCGCGCGGGTGAAGGCGGCGAGGCTGTCGTACGGGGCCGCCCGGGTGCCGTGGACGAGCCGGTCGGCGAGCTGGTCGACCCGCCGCCGCAGGGGCTGGAACGCGAGCGCGACCAGCACGTAGGCGACCAGCGACGGCCACACCTCCGGGCCGTCTCCCCCGACCAGGGCACCGATGGTCACGACGGCGGCGACGTAGCCCGCCGTGACGAACGCCGCCAGGACGGCGAGCCGGACCGCGCTGCCGAGGATGAGGTCGATGTCGTAGAGCCGGTAGCGCAGCACCGCGAACCCCGTCGCGACCGGGACGGCGAGGTAGCCCAGCCCCAGTGCGAGCGACAGGAGCCACAGCGCGGGCGCGGCGGGGCCGCGGGCGAGGTTCACCACCACGGTGGCCACGACCGAGCCGGCCAGCAGCACCGCGGCCACCGCGATCCACCGCAGCTGCCGGCGCTGCTCGCCGTGGGCGCGGCGCAGCCGCACCGCCAGCGCGACGGCGGCCGCGAGCAGCCCGAGCGTCACGCCGATCTCGCCGGCGGTGCGCACGAGCACCGGCACGGCCGCGACGCGGCCGGGCCCGCGGGGCTCGAGCTGGTCGGGCGGGATGAGCAGCACCGCGAACACCGTGAGCCCGAAACTGGCCACGACGAGCACCAGCACCGGGCGCCAGCGCCGCGAGGGCAGCTGCCCGTCCGGGGCCAGGAGCAGCAGCACGGCGAGCAGCGCGAGCGCGTAGG
The DNA here is from genome assembly GCA_030147065.1 of Pseudonocardia sp. GTDB lineage: Bacteria > Actinomycetota > Actinomycetes > Mycobacteriales > Pseudonocardiaceae > Pseudonocardia. The sequence goes on from JASLAP010000569.1 coordinate 6,044, forward strand.
CGGCGCCGAACAGCTCGCCGATCCACAGCGCCCACCGGCCGACCGCGGGCGGGGGGCCGAGGCCGGCATCCAGCACGGCCCAGCCCAGGGTCTGCGCCGCCAGCCCGACGGCCGCGCCGGCCTGCCCGACGCAGAACAGCCAGCCGATCGGGTGGCGCGGGTGCCGGCCGACGATCAGCGCGCCGACGACCGCGCCGACCAGCGTGGCCAGCGGGACGACCGGGAAGGTGCGCTCCACGGCTTGCGCCGAGAGCAGGGGCACGCCCGCGCGGGCCAGCAGCACCGCCTGCACCGCCACCCCCGCGACGGTGACCGCGGCGAGCGCCCAGGCCCAGCGCCGCGCGCTCACGCCGGCACCCGGCCCGGCACCGGGATCCGCCCCGCCACCCGGGTGCCGACGCCGGGCACGCCGACCACCGACAGGACCCCGCCTGCGGCCTCGACCCGGTCGCGCATGCGGTCCAGGCCCGTCCCGCGACCGGCGGCGGCGTCGTCCACACCCCGCCCGTCGTCGTCGACGGAGAAGACCAGGTCGCCGTCCGTCTCGGCGAGGCGGACGGTGACGGCCGAGGCACCGGCGTGCTTGACCGCGTTCTGCACCGCCTCCAGGCAGCTGAAGTAGACCGCGGCCTCGACGTCCCGTGGCGGGCGGGCGGTGGTCGCGTCCGTGACGGTCACCGGCACCGGGCTCGTGGCGACGGCGACGCGCAGCGCGGCCGCCGCGCCCGACTCGGCGAGCACCCGCGGGTGGATGCCCTGCGACAGCTCCGCGAGCGTGGCCAGCGCGGCCTGCGCCGCGTCCTGCAGTTGGCGGAGCAGCTCCGCGGCCCGGTGCGGGTCCCGCACGGCGACGCTGCGGGCGAGCCGCAGCCGCACGGCGAGCGCGACGAGGTGCTGCTGCGCGCCGTCGTGGACGTCGCGCTCCAGCCGGGTCCGCGCGGCGTCGGCGGCCGTGACGACCCGCTGGCGCGAGGCCCGCAGCTGCGCGGCCCGCTCCGTGCTCTCCGCGATGCGCCGGCGCAGCCGCGCGGCCAGGGCGACCGAGCGCACCGCCAGCCCCGCCTCGCCGACCAGGTCGGCGACGAGCCCCTGCTCGACGGGGCTGAGCTCGACGGCACGGGGCTCGCCCCCCGCGCCCGGGTCGCGCACGATCCGGGCGAGCAGCTCCCCCGCGTCGACGACATCGTGCACCCGCACGCCCGGCGCGGCCCGGTCGACGGGCGCGGCGCCGGGCGGCCAGCTGGCGGCCGGGACCTCCCGGCCGTCGTCGACGAGCCGCACCTCGACGCACCGGGCGCCCGTGGCCTCGGCGAGCAGCCGGGCCATGCGGGGAGCGACCTGGTCGGTGGCCACCGCACCGGCCGCCTCGGCGCCGAACGCGGCGAGCCGGTCGTACGGGGAGAGCCCGAGGCGGCGACGCAGCCGGTGCCGCACCGGTTCCAGGGTGACCGCCACGATCGCGGTGGCCAGCACCGCCAGTGCGACGTTGGGCGGCGGGGTGTGCAGCAGCGCGCCGCCGCCGAGCACCACGAGGGCGTAGACCGCGCCGACGTACGCCGCGCCACCGGCGAGCACCACCAGCCGGGGGCCGAGGGAGTGCCGTCCGACCGGGTGCACCGTCCCATCCTCCTCGCGCGGGGTTCGGGTGCACAGGGGTCGGACCGCACGCCGTGGTGGTGCCAGCCTCCCCCGGCGCCCGGCTCAGCGCCGGTGCGGCCGGGCGTCGAGGAAGGCGAGCACGGCGAGCACCCGGCGGTTGACGTCGCGCTCCTCGGTGAGGCCGAGCTTGCCGAACAGGGCGTTGGTGTGCTTCTCCACCGAGCGTTCGCTGACGTGCAGCGTCCGGGCGATCGCGACGTTGTTCTTGCCGGTGGCCATCTCGGCGAGCACCGCGAGTTCGCGCTCGGTCAGCTCGGCCAGCGGAGAGTTGATCTCCGCGGTGCGCCGCGCGACGAGCGCCTCGACGACCTGGGGATCCAGGGCGGAGCCACCGTCGCTGACCGTGTGCAGGGCCCCGACCAGCTCCTCGACCCGCGCCACCCGCTCCTTGAGCAGGTAGCCCAGCCCGGTGACCCCCGCGGACAGCAGCGCGACCACGTCGTCGGGCTCCACGAACTGCGACAGCACCACGACGCCCGTGCGCGGGTGCCTGCTGCGGATCGTCCGGGCCGCGTCGAGGCCCTCCGTGGTGAACGTGGGTGGCATCCGCATGTCGGTGAGCACGGCGTCCGGTGCGTGCTCGGCGACCGCCGCGAGCAGCCCGTCGGGGTCCGCCGCGACCGCGACCACCTCGACGCCGACCTCGGTGAGCAGCGCCGCGGTGCCCTGGCGCACCAGGAAGTTGTCGTCGGCGAACACGACCCGCAGCGCCATGGCCGACACCGTATCGGCCGGGGTGGCCAGCACCCAGTCCCGCTGCGGACGGGTGCCGCACCGGCTGCGCGTTCCCGCCCCGGTCCGTGGTGCTCGCCGGATGCCGCCGCGACCGGTGCGTCCCTAGCGTTCCTCGACGTCACCAGCCCCTCTCCGGGACGGAGCCCGAGATGTCCACCACCCAGACCCGCGCTCGTCGACCCAGCGCCGGCCGCACGCTCACCGGGTTCGTGCGGCGCCGCCCGATCACCGCCTTCCTCGCCTGGTTCTTCACGGTCGGGCAGGCCGTGGCCTTCGCGCCGGTCGTCGCCGCGGCGAACGGGATCGAGCTGATGGCGCAGCCGTTCGTCGTCGCCAGCACCCTGGTCGGGCTCCTGCTGCCGGCCGTGGTCATCACCCGGATCGTCGACGGCCCGGAGCGCGTGCGGGAGCTGTGGCGGAGCGCGTTCGCGGTCGGCGTGCCGCTGCGCTGGTACGTCCTCGCGCTGGTCGGCGTGCCGCTGCTGGCCACCGCGTTCGCCGTCGCCTTCTTCGGGGCGCCGGCGGCGGGCTCGTCGATCCTCACCGCGGTCGTGCTCGGGCTGCTGCTGCAGACCGTGCTCGCGCTGATCCCGAACAACCTGTTCGAGGAGGTCGCGTGGATGGGCTTCGTCCAGGCGCGGCTGCAGGACCGCTATCGCAGCCCGCTGCGGGCGGCGCTCGTCGTCGGACCGCTGTTCGCGCTCCAGCACGTCTCGCTCGTCGTCGGGCAGGGCACGACCGGCCTGCTGCTGCTCGGGATGCTCGTCGTCCTGGCGATCCCGTTCCGCGCCGCACTCGCGTTCGTCCACAACCGGACCGGCAGCCTCTTCCTCGTCGGGCTCGTCCACGCGACCGGCAACGCAGCCGCCGGCGGCAGCGGCTTCGGCGACGGCCTCCTCCCGCGCCTCTACCCCGACGCCGGCTTCGTCGGCCTGATGCACCTGCTCGCGTTCGGCGTGATCGGCCTGGTGCTGATCGCCGCCACCCGCGGCCGCCTCGGGCTGCCCCGCCGCACCACCACGCAGGAGCAGTCGTGATCGAGATCCGCAACCTCACCAAGACCTACGGCCCCACCACCGCGGTGGAGGACCTGACCGTCACCGTCGCCCCCGGCGTGGTCACCGGCTTCCTCGGCCCGAACGGGGCCGGCAAGTCGACGACGATGCGGATGGTCGTCGGGCTGGACCGGCCCACGAGCGGCGAGGTGCTGGTCCAGGGGCGCCGCTACGCCGAGCACGGTGCGCCGCTGCACCACGTCGGGGCGCTGCTCGACGCCCAGGCCGTCCACCCCGGGCGCACCCCGCTGGCCCACCTGCGGGCGCTCGCCGCCACCCACGGGATCGGGCGGCGCCGGGTCGCCGAGGTCGTCGACATGGTCGGGCTGGACGAGGTGGCCGACCAGCGAGCCGGCGGGTTCTCCCTGGGCATGCGGCAGCGGCTCGGGATCGCCGCCGCGCTGCTCGGGGACCCCGAGGTCGTCCTGCTCGACGAGCCGGTCAACGGGCTCGACCCCGACGGCATCCGCTGGATCCGCGGCCTGCTGCGCGGCCTGGCCGTCGAGGGGCGCACCGTGTTCGTCTCCTCGCACCTCATGAGCGAGATGGCGCTGACCGCCGACCACCTGGTCATCCTCGGCCGCGGGCGGCTGCTCGCCGACGTGTCGCTGGCCGAGATGACCGCGTCGGCGTCGGGGCAGGTGCTCGTGCGCAGCCCCCAGGCCGACGAGCTGGGGCGGCTGCTGGCCGGCGACGGCGCGGCGGTCACCGCGACCGGCCCCGGCGCGCTGTCGGTCACCGGCCGCACCGCCGAGGAGATCGCGACGACCGCACTGTCCTTCCGGATCCTGCTGACCGAGCTCACCCCGGTCCACGCCTCGCTCGAGGACGCCTACCTCGCCATGACCGACCACGACGTCCGCTACCGCGCGACCAGCAGCCCCGGGAGGGCCGCCGCATGAGCACCACCGCCACCACCCCGACCGCCCCGACCATCACGGCGGCCCCGCGGGTCACCGCGCGGCGCGTCGCCACCTCGGAGTGGATCAAGGCCCGCAGTCTGCGCTCCACCGCGTGGGCCCTGGTCGCCGTCGCGGTGTCCCTGCTGGGGACCGGCGCGTTCGCCGCGGTCGGCATCGTCGTGCAGGAGGACCCGCCGGGCAGCGCGGCGATCGCCGCCGACCCGACCGGCGGGGTCCTGGCCGGGGTCAGCCCGGCCCAGCTCGCCGCGATCGCCCTGGGCGTGCTGCTGGTGAGCGGGGAGTACCGCTCCGGCACGATCCGGTCCTCGCTCACCGCGGTGCCCGCCCGGCTGCCGCTGGTGTGGGCCAAGGCCGCGGTCGCCGGGCTGCTCACCACCGTCGTGAGCCTGGTCGCGCTGCTGGCGACGTTCGTCGTCGCCCGCGCCGTCCTCGCCGCCGAGGGCCTCTCGATCTCCCCCACCACCCCCGGGGTGGCGCGGGCGGTGCTCGGCGCGGCCCTCTACCTCGGCCTCACCGCCGTGCTGGCCACGGGGTTCGGCTGGCTGCTGCGCAGCACGGCGGGAGCGGTCGCTGCGGTGGTGGCGCTGCTCCACCTCCTCCCGACGATCGCCCTGCTCATGCCGGCGTCCGCCGCCGCGGCCGTCCTGCCCTGGTTCCCCTCGAACGCCGGAAGCGCGGTCCTGCAGGTGGCGCCCGCCGCGGGCGGTCCCGGGCCCTGGACCGGCCTCGCCGTCTACGCGGCCTGGGCCGCGGTCGCCCTCGGCGCCGGCGCGCTCCTGCTCACCCGGCGCGACGCGTAAGCCTCCGTCGCCCCGACCCGCCAGGAGGACCACCGTGACCACCCCGGAACGCACCGTTGCCCACCCGCCCGTCGAGCAGCACGGCATCGCCCGGTCGCTGGCGCTGCACCTGCTGCCGGGCGCCGCCACCGCGGCGCTGTTCTTCGCCCTCGGCCCCGTCATCGTGCGGGCCGGCTTCCCTCCGATCGCCGCGGCCGTCGTCGCCGCCGCCGTGGGCATCGTGGGGGGCGAGCTGGGCTGGCTGCTGCACCGCGCCCGCCGCATCACCGGCCGGTGGTCCCTCGCCGCCGTGCTCCCCTACCGGCCCGGACCGTTCACCTGGCGCCGGGGCGCGCTGGTGGTCGGCCTGCTCGCCTGGGCGTTCGTCGCGTCCGCCGTCGTCGGCGGGCTCCGGCCGGCGATCATCGACGCCGTCTTCCCCTGGATGCCGACCTGGGCGGTCACGCCGCTGCCCGCCGGGATCGCCGCGACGGCGAGCGGCACCGCCCTCGTCGTCACGGCCGTCGGGTACCTGCTGGTCCTCGTCCTGGTCGCGCCGCTGGTCGAGGAGCTGTACTTCCGCGGCCACCTGCTGCCCCGCATGGCCCGGCTCGGCGCCTGGGCGCCGCTGGTCCACGTCACCCTCTTCGCGCTCTACCACCTCTGGAAGCCGTGGGACGTCCTCACGCTGGTCGTCGTCCTGCTGCCCATGGTCTACGCCGTCTGGCGCACCCACGACATCCGCATCGGCATCGCCGTGCACGTCGGCCTCAACGGCCTCGGGTTCGGGCTCAACGTCGCCCCCGTGCTGCTCGCGGGCTGATTGGGCACTCCGTCGGCTACGACAGCCCCTCGCAGTTCAGCCGGGAGCACCGGCGGCTGTTCGGCGGCCCGCCCCGCCGCGACACCGTCCGAGAGCGTCGGGCGGTGAGCTGATCCCTACGCGCACTCGGCCGCGAGGTCCGGTGTCGCCCGCCGGACCGCGAGGGCGACGACAGGCTCCGGCTCGGCGGTCGGCTCCAACGGCTCATCGTCGCGGTAGTGGCGGCTCAAGTTGCGGTAGTGCTTGCTGGCCAGCGCGTAGCCGGTCAGCACCAGCCCGAACAGCGCCGTGATGATGAACAGCAGGGCGACGCCGCGCATCGGGCCAGTGCCGAACCAACTGCCGATCAGCTGGGCTCCGGTGCCGCCTTCGGCCATGAACGGCATGAAGACGAACTGCGCCAGCGGGCTGATCAGGAACGCGGTCAGCGGCGACGCCGACTGCTCGACGCTCTGCGCGAACCCGAACACGCGCCCCTGGCGCTCGACCGGCACCACCTTCTGCAACACGGTCTGCTCGGACGCCTCCACGTAGGGCATCAGGAACATGAACACGGCCATCCCACCGATCAGCAGGATCACCGAGTGCTGGATCGGGAAGAGGACCGTGGCCACCCAGAGCGCCATGTTCACCAGCAGCACCAGCCGGACCGGGTTGGACGACAGACCGGTACGGGTGATCGCCAGGCCACCGATGATCATCAGCGCGCTCAACGCACCCCAGAGCAGCCCCCACGCCTGGACGGACATCATCGACAGGCCGTAGGCGTCCATCAGTGCCATGAAGGCGCCCATGAGCAGGTTGTTTAACGTGCTGAAGAAGATCAGCGGGAGCATGCCGGGGATGCCGCGCACCACGCGGATCGTGCCCTTCAGGTCGATGCCCTTGTCGTCCTCGCCCGCAGCGACGCTGTGCAGCTCGGGCACCCGCAGGGTGTGCAGGTGGACCAGCGAGGCCCCGAGGACGACGACGGCGAGCACCAGCACCGGCAGCATCCCGCCCGCGCCGACCAGCAGACCGCTGATCACGGACGTGACCAGCATCGACACGCCGCTCGTGGTGCCGACCAAGCCGTTGGCGCGGTCGCGGCGGGACTCGTCGAACAGTGCGGTGACGACCGTGGGCAGGGCGATCGAGCGCAGGTTGCCGACGATCACGCCCAGCATCAGCAGCGTTATCAGCACCCAGAGGCGCACGCTCGCCGGGTTGGTCCACTCCTCGGCCGGCGTGGCCACGTAGAGCGCCAGGCTCGCGGTGTACAGCCCGAGCGACACGGCGGCGGAGGCCTGCATCACGGTCTTCTTGCGGTGGTGGTCGACGATGCTGCCGAACCAGATCCCGGTGAGGGTGGTGAAGACCAGGAAGAGCCCGGCGATGACGCCGGTGGCGAACACCGAGCCGGTCTCCAGGTAGACGAAGAACGTGATCGCGAACCAGACGGTGAAGTTCGTGACCGACACGCCCAGCACGTTCACCAGCAGCTGCGCGAAGGTCCGCACCGTCGGGTCCGACAGCCGCAGCTGAGTCGATGCTCGCTCGTCGGTGCTGGTGGCAGCCATGAGAACTCCTGGGTCAGGGCGGTCCGTCGGGTTCGCGTCGAGCCTCGGGGTTCAAGCCGACTTCATGTCAAGCTGGTGCCGCTCGGCCGTTGTGGAAGGAGACCCGCCCCACAGCGAGGACTCATCGCCGCCGCGGCAGCACGCT
>JASLAP010000575.1 GCA_030147065.1 Pseudonocardia sp.
CTGCAGGGCTCCGGCAAGACCACGCTGGCCGGCAAGCTCGCGCACTGGCTCAAGGGCCAGGGGCACGCCCCGCTGCTGGTCGCCTGCGACCTCCAGCGGCCCAACGCGGTCACCCAGCTGCAGATCGTCGGCGAGCGGGCCGGGGTCACCACGTTCGCCCCGGAACCGGGCAACGGCGTCGGCGACCCGGTCGACGTCGCCCGGCGCGGCGTCGCGCACGCCCGCGAGAAGATGTTCGACATCGTCATCGTCGACACCGCCGGGCGCCTCGGCGTCGACGAGGAGCTGATGCAGCAGGCCGCCGACATCCGCGACGCGACCCGGCCCGACGAGACCCTGTTCGTGGTCGACGCGATGATCGGCCAGGACGCGGTGGCCACCGCCGAGGCGTTCCGCGACGGCGTCGGGTTCACCGGCGTGGTGCTCACCAAGCTCGACGGCGACGCCCGCGGTGGTGCCGCGCTCAGCGTCCGCGAGGTGACCGGCCAGCCGATCCTGTTCGCCTCCAGCGGCGAGAAGCTCGCCGACTTCGACGTGTTCCACCCCGACCGGATGGCCTCGCGCATCCTCGGGATGGGCGATCTGCTGACCCTCATCGAGCAGGCCGAGGGCGCGTTCGACCAGGACCAGGCGGCCCGGGCCGCGGCCAAGATGAGCACCGGCGAGCTGTCGCTGGAGGACTTCCTCGAGCAGATGCTCGCCATCCGCAAGATGGGCCCGATCGGCAACATCCTGGGCATGCTCCCGGGCGCCAACTCCGGGCAGATGAAGGAGGCGCTGGCCCAGGTCGACGACCGCAAGCTGGACCGGCTGCAGGCCATCATCCGGGGCATGACCCCGACCGAGCGGGCCGACCCGAAGATCATCAACGGGTCCCGGCGGCTGCGCATCGCCAACGGCTCCGGGGTGACCGTCAACGAGGTCAACGAGCTGGTCAAGAACTTCTTCGAGGCCCGCAAGCAGATGAAGCAGATGGCCGGCCAGTTCGGGTTCGGCGGTGCCGCCGTGCGCAGCGCCACCCGCAAGCAGGCCAAGGGCCGCAAGGGCAAGAAGGGCGCCAAGGGGCGTCCCGGGCGCGGACCCGCCCGCCCCGGCGCGCTGCCCGCCGGGTTCGGCGGCATGCCCGACCTGTCCGGCCTGCCGCCGTCGCTGCGCGACCTGCCCCCGGGCCTGGACCAGCTGCCCCCCGGTTTCGACCCGAGTTCGCTGAAGTTCCCGAAGAAGGACAACTGACCGGTGTACCGGCTGCGCGGCGTGCTGCTGCCGGCGGAGGAGACCGTCGAGTTGCACGTCGGGGCGGACGGCCGGATCGCCGCCGAGGCGGTGGTCGGGGCGGAGACCGTGGTCGACGGCGGGTGGATCGTGCCCGGCCTGGTCGACGCGCACTGCCACGTCGGGCTGGGGCCGGCCGGGCCGGTCGACCTGGAGACCGCGGCCGAGCAGGCCGGCACCGACCGGGACGCGGGCGCGCTGCTGCTGCGCGACTGCGGCTCCCCGGTCGACACCACCCCGCTGCAGGCCCGCGCCGACCTGCCGGAGATCATCCGGGCCGGCCGGCACCTGGCCCGGCCCAAGCGCTACATCCCCGGCCTGGCCGCCGAGCTGGACGACCCGGCGCTGCTGCCCGACGCGGTCGCCGCGCAGGCCGCCGCGGGCGACGGCTGGGTGAAGCTGGTCGGCGACTGGATCGACCGCGGCGTCGGCGACCTGGCGCCGCTCTGGCCGGACGACGTGCTGGCCGCGGCGATCGGGGCCGCGCACGCCGCGGGCGCCCGGGTCACCGCGCACGTGTTCGGCGCCGCGGCGCTGCCCGGGCTGGTCCGGGCCGGGATCGACTGCATCGAGCACGGCCCGGGGCTGACCGACGACCTGATCGCCGAGATGGCCGACCGCGGCACCGCCCTGGTCCCCACCCTGATCAACATCGACACGTTCCCGGGCATCGCCGACTCGGCGGCGAAGTACCCGACCTACGCCGGGCACATGCGGGAGCTGCACGCGGGGGCGCGCGACGTGGTCCGCCGCGCCGTCGAGGCCGGGGTGCCGGTGTTCGCCGGCACCGACGCCGGCGGCGGCATCGCGCACGGGCGGATCGTCGACGAGGTGGCCGCGCTGCACGCCGCCGGCCACCCGGACGCGCTGGGCGCGGCCAGCTGGGCCGCCCGGGACTGGCTCGGCCGGCCCGGGCTCGACCCGGGCAGCCCGGCCGACCTGGTGGTCTACCCGAGCGACCCGCGCACCGACCCGGAGGTCCTGCGGCGGCCCGCGCTGGTCATGCTGCGCGGCCGGATCCACCCCGGGCGCTGACCGAATCGGCCGGATGGCGGCGTGCGGCCGTGTCCCGGCGTACGGGGGCAGCTCGCCGCGGCGGCCGGTAGCGTCGACGACGTGCACGGACCTGCCGAGAACGACGATCGTCCCGGCGCGGCGCGGCCGGAGGGCGCGCCTACCGCCGACGGTGGGCCCGCGGAGGTCGGCGCACCGCCACCCGTCCCGCCCGGCCCGGCCCCGTCGGCGTTCGACGCGCCGTCAGGACCGGTCGCCGTCGACCCGCGGATGGCGCCGGTCGGGTACCCCGCGACCACCGGCTACCCGCCGCACCAGCCGCCCGGGCCGGAGCCGGCCGCACCCCGCACCCACCGCTGGGGCCTGGGCGCCTACCTGCTCGTCGAGGTGGTCTTCCTGGCGGGGTCGCTCCTGATCGGCTTCCTGCTGGTGGGCGGGTCGGCCGGGGCCGGGGGAC
>JASLAP010000743.1 GCA_030147065.1 Pseudonocardia sp.
CAAGCGCTGGATCGAGATCGCCTGCGCCACCCCGGCGAAGATGTTCGGGCTCTACCCGCGCAAGGGCACCATCGCCCCGGGCGCCGACGCCGACATCGTGCTCTACGACCCGACCTCCACCCAGGTGCACTCGGCCTCGACGCACCACATGGCCGTGGACTACTCCTGCTACGAGGGCCGGGAGACCACCGGGAAGGTGGCAACCGTGCTGTCCCGCGGCCGGGTGATCGTCGACGGCGGCGAGTACCTGGGCAAGGCCGGCGACGGCGCGTTCCAGAAGCGCTCGACCTGCCAGTACCTGCGGTGAGCGCGATGGACATCGGGCTCGTCCTGCAGACCGACCCGCCGGCGCAGGCCCTGGTGGACCGGATGGTCCGGGCCGAGGAGCTGGGGTTCAGCCACGGCTGGACGTTCGACTCGCACGTGCTCTGGCAGGAGCCCTACGTCATCTACCCGCGGATCCTCGAGCGGACCTCGCGGCTGGTCGTCGGGCCGATGGTGACCAACCCGGCCACCCGGGACTGGACGGTCATCGCCTCGATGCACGCCACGCTGCACGAGACGTTCGGCAACCGGACCGTCTGCGGCATCGGCCGGGGCGACTCGGCCGTGCGCGTGCAGGGCCGCAAGCCCACCACGCTGGCCCGGTTGGAGACGGCCATCCACGGCATCCGCGACCTGGCCGAGGGCCGCGCGGTCGACGTCGAGGGCACCTCGGTGCAGATCCCGTGGGTCCGGCCGGGCGGCCGGCTGCCGGTGTGGATGGCCGGCTACGGGCCCAAGGCGCTGGACCTGGTCGGGCGGGCCGCGGACGGGTTCATCCTGCAACTGGCCGACCCGTACCTGGTGGAGTGGACGATCAAGTCGGTGCGCGCGGCGGCCGAGGCGGCCGGGCGCGACCCGGCCTCGATCACCATGTGCGTGGCCGCTCCGGCGTACGTGGGCGACGATCTGGCCCACGCCCGCGACCAGTGCCGCTGGTTCGGCGGCATGGTCGGCAACCACGTCGCCGACCTGGTCACCCGCTACGGCGAGGCGTCGGCCTCGGTGCCGGCCGAGCTGACCGGCTACATCAAAGACCGCGACGGCTACGACTACAGCCACCACGGCCGCACCGGCAACCGCTCCACCGACTTCGTCCCCGACGAGGTGGTGGACCGGTTCTGCCTGCTCGGGCCGGTGGCCGCGCACCGGGAGAAGCTGGCCCAGCTGCGCGAGCTGGGGGTCGACCAGTTCGCCGTGTACGCCATGCACGACGACGTGGACGGCACCGTCGAGGCCTACGGCGCGGCGCTGACGTCCTCGGTGCCGTAGCGGAAGAGAGATCACCGGTTGCGGCGCGCGAGCCGCGCTGACGCGGTTCCTCCGCCGCAACCGTGATCACCCGACGGGCTCCCTTCCGCCAGGTCTCAGTTCGCCTCCAGCACCAGCGCCCCGACGATCTTCGCCGTGCGCGGGTCGGTGGCCCAGGCCCGCGCCAGCTCGTCGGCGTCGCGCTCGGTGTAGCCGGCGCGCTCGAACCGGCCCACCAGCTCGTCGGCGTTGCGCGGATCGCCGGGGTCGATCCCGGTGCCGGTGCCCTCCGCCTTGACCGCGACAGCCTTCGCCGCGGGGTAGTGCTCCAGCCCCCACACCTCGGCCAGCTCGGCCGCGTCGCCGAGGATCCGGTCCTGGTCCGGCTCGGGGAACTGCGGGTAGGCGTCGGCCAGGTTCGCCAGGAAGTCGGGATCGCGGTAGGAGTCGAACGGCGGGGGCAGGGCGGCGGGCACCGGGGCCGTCGTGGGGGCCGTCGTGGGGGTGGCCGTGACCAGGGCGGGGGCCGGGGGCGGCGCGGCCGGGGTGACCCCGGACGGGCCGGCCTGCAACCCGACGACGATCAGCCCGGCCATCCCGGCCGCCCCCACGGCCAGCGCCGAGCCGGCGATCGCGCCGGTCCGGGCGCGCTGCCGGCGGCGCCGCTCGACGATCTCCAGCACCTCGGACAGCGGCAGCGGCCGGTTCCGGTCGTTCATCGTCCCCCTCCGGTGTCCAGCGCCCGGTGCAGCCGGGTCCGGGCCGCGCTGAGCAGCGACGACGCCGTGCCCGCCGGAACGTCCATCCGCTCGGCGACCTGCCCCTCGGTCAGGCCGTCCCAGTACCGCAGCCGGATCGCCACCCGCATCCGCCGGGGCAGTCGGCGCACCGCGCGGTACAGGTCGTCGGACTCGAACGCCAGGTCCGCCGGTGCCCCGACCACGTCCGGGACCAGCCGGGCCAGCGCCCGGCGCTCCAGCGCGCGCTGCCGCCAGCCGCGCCGGCAGATGTTGACCGCCACGGTGAACACCCAGCCCTCCGGCGACTCCATCCCGGCCACCCGGGGCCACCGCTCGTAGGCCCGGGCGAACGCCTCGGCCGCGGCCTCCCGGCCGAGCAGCGGGTCGCCCACCGCGGCCGACACCCGCCGCACCACGCCCTCGGCGGTGGCCGCGTACCAGCGGGAGAAGTCCTGCGTCGCGACCACGTCGACGTCGACGGTCAACCTCCCTCCCGGGCCCAGTCCTGCAGCGCCGCAGCATCGCCCACCACGTCCGCGGTGGGCCCGGGCAGGTCCGCTCCGGCCAGGCAGCGCCGCAGCAGGCGCTCCACCAGCGCCGCCCGCCCGACGATCTCCTCGGCCGAGCCGCTGCCCGGCAGGATGCGCACCTCCAGGGTGTCCTTCTCGGCCGGGGCCCGGACCACGTTGCGCAGGTTGACGTCGCAGAACTTGGTCAACTCGACGTCGCGGACGGCGGCCAGCACGTCCGGCCACGAGCCCGCCCCGCGCAGCGTCGGGACCAGGTCGACGAGCGCGGGGGGCGGCCCGGCCAGCCGGCGGCAGGCCGGGTTCGTGTCCAGAAGCCGCCACAGCGCCGGGCGCCACCGCCCGAACAGCTCCACGACCGCGGCGAACGCCCGCGGCGTGCGGAACGGCGCCGCGTCCAGGTGCAGGTGCACCGCGGCCTCGCCGGGCACCGTGCAGCCCAGCTCGCGGGCCGGGGACAGCAACCGGTCCAGCGCGGCCAGGTGGTCGCGGTCCAGCGGTGGGGTGATGATCTCGGCCGGCCGGTGCCGCTCCCCCGGCAGCGGCGCGGCCATCGCCACGCTCGCCCCGTCCCGGTCGGCCACCCGGTGCACCGAGCGGCCCGCGGTCAGCACCTGCGTGCCGAACAGCTCGGCCACCGGGCGCAGCACCCCGGCCAGGTCGGCCTCCGGGTCGCACACCCGGGCCAGCAGGTTGAGCAGCCGGGCGTCGTCGGTCAGCACCCGGTACCAGCCCGGCAGCGGCGGGGCGTGCACGTCCAGGTCGGCGACCAGCGTGACGTCGTCGACCACCGAGCACACCGGTGCCCCGTCGGCGCCGTGCACGGCGAAGGCCGGGGTGAGGTGGCGGAAGGAGCCCATACCCGGCACCGCGGACGGCTCGCTGTCCCGGTGGAAGGTGCGCACGACGTGGCCGCCGGCCTTCGCCGCGATCGCCGCGGCGAGGTCGGCCCGGGTGGTGCCGCGCGGGGTCAGCAGTTCGACCTCGAAGCCCACCCGCAACCTCAGCACGGGCGCGGCGGCCACGTCGTGGCCGCTCAGATCCCGACCCCGGCCACCCCCGGCAGCGGTGTGCCGTCCTCCAGCAGCGACCCGGCCTTGACCTTGGCGTCGTACGGCTCGGGCAGTCCCCAGTGCCCGGCGAGCAGGACCGCGTCGTCGTAGTCGTAGCCGGCGTCGAAGAACGCGGTGACGCCGGTCGAGTCCCCCGACTCGACCGGCGCCGGGTCGACGAAGGGCAGCACACCGACCGCCTTCAGCTCGCGACCGGCCTTGACCTTGGCCTCGGTGAGGTCCCCGATGCCCCACTCCTGGGCCAGCACCTCCGCGTCGGCCACGCCGTGGCCGGCGGCCACGAACACGTCGACCAGCTGATCGTCGGTGAACCCGTCCCCGGCGGCCGGGTCGGCGAACGGGCTGTCGACCAGCGCGACCCCGTCGGCCAGGAACGTCCCCGCCTTGACCTTGGCCAGGTAGACGTCCTGGTCGAGCCCCCACAACTCGGCCAGGACGGTCGCGTCCTCCCAGGTGTAGCCGGCGTCCAGGAAGGCCAGCACGGCGGCGGTGTCGTCGTCCGGGGACGGGGTGGTGACGGTCGCGGCCGACCGGACGGTGACCGACTCCCCGGCGGTCACCGTCCCGGCACTGGCCGCGCTCGGCAGCACGGTGGGCAGCACGAACGCCGAGCCGACCAGCGGCAGGGCGATCAGGCCCAGCGCGGCGGCGCCGCGGCGGGAACGACGGCGGGCGTGGTCGGTGTGATCCACGGGATCTCCTCCGGTGCGGGGCACCCCGGGTGGGTGCCGGACATCGGAGGAAGCCCCGGCGCCCCCGGATCCCTGAGTGATCCCGATCACACAACCGGCCGGACGCGTCGAAGGCCTACCGGGCGAGGGCGCCGTCGGCGTCCAGGATCTGCGGCACCGGCGCGGGGATGGCCAGCGCGCGGGCCGCGCGCCGGGCCGACCAGCGGGCGAACCCGGGGATCGAGGACAGCACCCGCAGCACGGCCACCGGGCGGGGGTCGGTCGCCTCGGCCAGCCGGCGCGCGGTCGCCGCCTCCACCCGCACCTGCATGGCCTGGTCGCGGTCGACCTTGGGCCGGCGCACCCGCTCGACCTCGGCGGTGGCCGCGTCCACCGCGGCCGGGTCGACCGGGGCGGCGGTCAGCGGGCCGACCAGCCGGTTGGCCGCCTCGGCCGCGTCGACCATGGCGAAGTTGATGCCGTTCCCGCCGACCGGGGAGATCACGTGCGCGGCGTCGCCGACGAGCAGCAACCCGGGCGCGCTCCACGGGTCGGTGCGGGTGATCCGGATCGGCAGCAGGGTGAGCGCGTCGACGTCGGTGAGCAGGTCGACCCGGTCGCCGAGCCAGGGCAGCCGGCGGCGCAGCAGGGCGCGCAGCGGCTCCGCACCGCGGGCCCGCACCTCGCCGAAGGTGTCGGCCACGATCATGAACCCGATCTGCCAGCCGCCGCCCTGGCCGAGCACGGCCAGGTTCGCCCCGGGCTCGGTGATCAGTTCGAGCCCGGACAGGTCCGGGTCGTCGGCGCGCCGCGGCACCTCCAGCCAGCAGACGTCGATGCTGGAGCTGAGCTGGGTGACCGCCAGCCCGGACAGCATGCGGACCTTGGAGCTGCGCCCGTCGGCGCCCACCACCAGGTCGGCGTGCAGGCGGTGCTTGGTGGTGCCGGCGCGGTGCTCGACCCCGACGACCCGGCCGCGGTCGTCGCGCACCAGGTCGGTGACCCGGGCACCCATCCGCACCTCGAACCCCGGGTAGGCCGCGGCCCGCTCGACCAGCCACGGCAGGAACCGGGCCTGCGGCACCAGCGCGTAGTACGGGTACCGCCGGCTGGCGCTGCGGTAGTCGGCCAGGACGAAGCGGCGGTCGGGGGTGTTCCACACGAAGGCGTCCGCGCGGGCGTGCGGGATCTCGGCCAGCAGCGGCTCGGCCAGCCCGAGCAGGTGCAGGTGGTCGAGCACCGCCGGGGCGATGCTGTCGCCGCGGAAGCGGCGGTCGAAGTCGCCACGCGACTCCAGGAGTGTCACGGCCACCCCGCCGCGGGCCAGCAGGTACGCCAGCAGGACCCCGCCCGGACCGCCGCCGACCACGACACACCCGGTGCGCTCGTCCATGCGGCCGACGCTAGGGCAGCGCGGCCCGACCCGCCCGTCCACAGGCCGTGCACGACCACCACGATCTGGCGTTGCCGCAGGTCACATCGCCACCGGCCACAGGGCAACCAGCCTCCGCGGTGCGCCCCGACCTGTGGTTGCGCTCGGCGCGCGAGGCGGCAGGGGCGCACGAACCAGCGGCCCGGCGGTCGGCGCAGGCAAGTCGGAACGGCTCATCACGCCACGACCTCGGCCGACGGTTTCCGCGGCCTTGGAGAAACCCACCGCCCAGGCGGCCCATTCGCAGCTCCCCGCACCGATTCGCCCGGCAGCCCGGTGGGCCGCCGATGACGGGACGAAATCCGGGGATGTCGCCGGGGTCGCCGACTCCGATCCAACCATTCCGGCGGCACGAACTCCGGAATCCCGTCGGCGGCGACCCGCACCGCCCAGCCGGTCGAGTGAATTTCGCGGTGATGGACCTTGCACAACATCACCAGGTTG
>JASLAP010000014.1 GCA_030147065.1 Pseudonocardia sp.
GAGATCGACCGCTGGCGCTACTACAACACCAACAACCTCTGGGTGGACCTGCGCGCGCTGCGCGACCTGCAGGCCGCCGACCCGGGCGCCCCGGCGCTGCCGCTGATCGTCAACCGCAAGACCGTCGACCCGCGCGACCGCACCAGTACCCCGGTGATCCAGCTGGAGACCGCGATGGGCGCGGCGGTCGGGTCGATCCCGGGCGCGCGGGCGCTGCAGGTGCCGCGATCCCGGTTCGCCCCGGTCAAGACCACCAACGACCTGCTGGTGGTGCGCTCGGACGCCTACGACCTGACCCCGGACGGGCGGATGGTGCCGACCTACGAAGGCTCCGGCCCCGTGGTGACCCTCGACGACGACTTCTTCCGGACCGTGCCCGACTTCGAGGATCGGTTCCCGGCCGGCGCCCCGTCGCTGCGCCGCTGCGACCGGTTCGCGGTGGAGGGCGAGGTGACCTTCGGGGCCGGGGTCGTGGCCGAGGGCGACGTGCGCGTGACCGGGCCCCGGCACGTCCCCGACGGAGAGGTGCTGCGCGGCTGAGCCGGGGTCTCGCCGAACTGGCAGCCGCAACGGGCAGCCTGGGGATGCCCTCCGGTCACCAGGAGCAGGCGTCTCGGGGCCGGTCGGCGGCGGGCACCGCCCGGAGCCGGCGCAGCACGAGCCGCTCGGCCCGCCGGGGTCGAAGGACCCTGTCCGCCCGGCCCGGCGGCGTGCAGACTCGTCTGTCCTGCCGGACACGAGCACGTGGAGGACGACATGCTGCACGCCACCGTGGGAGACCGGATCGTGGTCGAGACCTCCACCCTCGACATGCCGCGCCGGCAGGGTGAGGTGCTGGAGGTGATCGGGGAGGGCGACGCCGAGCACTACCGCGTCCGCTGGCAGGACGGTCACGAGTCGCTCTACTTCCCCGGGCCCGACGCCCACGTAGCCCCGCGCTGACCGGTAGCTGCCACGACCGCCGTCCTGCCCCCCGACCACGACCGGCCACCGCAGACCCCACCCGGTCGGCGGGGTCGATCGCCGCGTCGGCGCCGAACCGGCGGATCGGCCGGCCGCGGCGGGGGACGAAGGTCCTCCCGGCCGGGGCCGGGCGAAGGTGCCGCCCGCCGACCGATCGGCCTACCGTCGACGGCGCCGATCCGGGCCAGCAGCGGGAGGACCACGATGCGGGACAGCGACACCGACACCGCCGGCAGCGGCTTCGCCGAGCTGAGCGAGCCGGCCTGCTGGGCACTGCTGCCGAGGTCCGGGGTGGCCCGGCTGGCCTGGTCCGACCCGGTGGGGCGGATCATGGTCGTCCCGGTGAACTACGGGCTGGACGGCCGCTCGGTGGTCCTGCGGACCGGCGACACCGCCCTGCTGGAGGCGGCCCGGGCCGGCCGGCGGTGCGCCTTCCAGGTCGACGACATCGAGCCGGCGCTGCGCAGCGGGTGGACCGTCCTGATCGACGCCACGGTCGTGGAGGTCGACGACGAGGACGTGGTCGACCGCCTCGCCCGGCTCGTCGACCCCTGGGTGCGCGATCCGCTCCCGCACGTCCTGCTGCTGCGGGCCACCGGGATCAGCGGGCGCAGCCTGCACGTCGTGGGCGGGGTGGAGGTCGTGCGGGCCGAGCCCGACGACTGAGCGGAGCGCGGCGCGGCGCCCGCGAACAGGGCCGGTCTCCGGCGCCTACCTCGGCGTCGGCGACCACCAGATCTACGCCACCCAGGAGGCCGACCCGGTCCGGATCCCGTGGGCGATGCTCGGGGTGGACGTGGTCGTCGAGGCCACCGGCCGGTTCCGGACCCGGCGACCAGAACCTGCTCGACGGCCCGCACCAGGACCTGCGCCGCGCCCGGTCCGCCGCGGTCAACATGATCCCCACCAGCACCGGCGCCGCGCGGGCCGTCGGCCAGGTGCTGCCCGAGCTGTTCGGCAGGCTCGACGGCGTCGCGGTGCGCGTCCCGGTCACCGACGCGTCGCTGGTCGACTTCACCGTGCGGCTCACCGAACCGGCCACCGCGGCCCAGATCAACGCGGCCTTCGCCCGGGCGGCCGAGACCACGCTCAAGGGCGTGCTGCGCTGCACGGCCGAGCCGATCGTCTCGCTCGACGTCGTCGGCGAGACCGCGTCCTGCCTGATCGACACCGGCCTGACCCGGGCCATCGGGCACACCGCGAAGGTGTTCGGCTGGTACGACAACGAGTGGGGCTACGCCCAGCGCGTGGTCGACCTGCTCGACATGATCGTCCGCACGCTGCCGGAACGGGACCCTCGCAGCTGAAGACGGCGGCGAGGTCGCCTCGTTCACCGCCCGATGCGCCGGATTCACACCTCCGGTCGTCAGGTCGGGGGGCCGGCCGTCGCGGCGGGGTCACCAGCCCGGCCGCCCGCGGTGCCGTCGGTGTCGGGGCCGTCGTCCGGGCCGCCGTCGAGGTGCTCCATGGACAGGATCACCCCGGCCGGGTCCGCGCCGCGCCCGGCCAGCGGGATGCCCAGCACCCGGACGTCGATCGTGCGGCCGCGCCGGTTCACCGCCGAGACGGTGATCTCCTGCGGGCCGGGCCCGCCGGTCAGGGCGCGCTTGATGACCGGGCGCAGCCGCTCGGTGGGCAGGCCGATGTCGAGGTTCAGGAAGTGCCGGCCGACGGCCTCGTCGCGGCGCAGCCCCCACAGGTCCTGGGCCTGCTCGTTCCACACCTGGACGTGCAGCTCGGAGTTGATCACCACGACGCCCGCGCGGAGGCTGGTCAGGATGGAGTCGAGGAAGGCGTTGAGCCGGTCCAGGTCGACGGTCCGGTCGTGCAGCTCGTCGTTGATCGTCTGCAGTTCGTCGTTGGTCGAGCGGAGCTCCTCGTTCATGGTCTCCAGCTCCTCGTTGGTCGACTGCAGCTCCTCGTTGGTGGTCTCCAGCTCCTCGACGGTGGACTGGAGCTCCTCGTTGGTGGTCTCCAGCTCCTCGTTGGTCGACTGCAGCTCCTCGTAGGCCGTCTCCAACTGCCGGTTGGCCTGCTCCAGCTCGTCCTGCAACCGGACCGACTCGGTGACGTCGTGGAAGGCCAGGCTGACCCCCAGCACGGCGGCACCGGGCCCGACCAGCGGGCTGACCTGCACCTCCAGCACCAGCTGCTCGGGGCCGCGGTGCAGCACCACGTGCGGGACGCGCACCGTCCGCCGCTCGGTCTGCGCCTGCTCGATCGAGGTGCGCAGCTCCAGCGGGCGGTAGGACAGCTCCAGGTCCTGGAACGGGCGGCCGACGTCGCGGGCCGAGAGGCCGAACAGGATCTCGGCCTGCCGGTTGACCACCGCCACCCGCCCGTCCGCGGCCACCACGACCTGGGCCAGCGGGTCGGCCAGCAGCGCCTCCGCGCGCAGCGCGTCGAGCGCCGACGTGTCGGCGCGCCCGCCGCCGAGGGCATCGCCCGCCAGCGGCCCGTTGTGCGCGTTCGGGCGCCGCACCTTCCGGAAGGTGCGCCGGCGCAGGTCGATGGGCTGGAACAGGGCGCCGTGGCTGAGCAGCATCTCGGCCTTGCCCAGGAACAGCACGCCGTCGTCGGCGAGCGCGAAGTGGAACCGGGACAGGATCCGGGCCTGGGTCTCGGCGGTGAAGTACATCAGCGTGTTGCGCGAGAGCAGCAGGTCGATCCGGGAGATCGGGGCGTCCTGCACCAGGTCGTTCCGGCCGAAGATCACCGCCCGGCGCAGGTCCTTGCGGAAGACGTACCGGCCCGCGGTCGGCTCGAAGTACTTGTCCAGCAGGTCGGGCGGGACGCCGGCGACCTCGCGGGCGGTGTAGCTGCCCTGCCGGGCGTGGGTCAGCGCCTCCTCGTCGACGTCGGTGGCGTAGATCTTCACCCGGTTGCGGAACTCGCCGATCCCCATCAGCTCGGCGAGCACGATGGCCAGCGTGTAGGCCTCCTCGCCGGAGGCGCAGCCCGCGCTCCACACCCGCAGCGCAGCGGTGGGCACCTTGGCGGCCAGGACCTCGGGCAGCACGTCGGTGCGCAGGAAGTCCCACGCCTCCGGGTCGCGGAAGAACGCCGTGACGTTGATCAGGATGGTGTTGAACAGCGTGGTGAACTCGTCGGGGTGCAGCTCCAGGTACTCCAGGTAGTCGCCGTACCCGGACACCCCGATCCGGCTCATCCGGTGGTCGACCCGCCGGACCAGGCTGGCGCGCTTGTAGCCGGTGAAGTCGAAGCCGCGGCTGGCCTTGAGGTGGTCGAGCAGCGCCTCGAAGCCCGGGTCGGGTTCGGGCATGTCGGGCACCTCCCGCGCCGGTGGCGCGCTCATTCGGGCCCACCGGCGGTGTCAGCGGTTTCAGGGGTGTCAGCGGTGTCAGCGATGTCGGCCGCGATCAGCGCCCGCACGCGCAGGGCGTTCGCGTCGACCTCGGCGGTCCGGCGGCGGTGCGACTCGGCGGACCGGGGGTGACCGCCCTGCTCGGCGCGGTCGGCGAGCCGTCGCAGCAGGGCGGCCCGCTCCTCCAGCGCCCGCAGCGCGACCCGCAGCGCGTTCTCGGCCCCGGTGGTCTGCTCGGCCGTCAGGCTGTCCGGCGACCAGGCGTGGCCGACCCGGCAACGGAACCGCGGGGCCTGCTCGCCCGGCAGCTCGAACAGCACACCGTCGCAACTGGGGCACGACAGCCCCGACGGCTGCGCGCCGTCCAGCCGCACGGTGGCGTCCGGCCGGGCGACCACGGCCGAGATGCGGTTCTCGTCGAGCAGCCGGCCGCCGGCCCCGACGCCGCGCCCACCCGCCCGGGACCGGTCCCGCAGCAACTCGGAGACCACCGCACCGAGCTCGGCGGCCGGGTGGCGGGCCGCCGTCGGCACGTGCCGCAGCGCGTTGACCGGCATGGTCGGGTACATCGCGTCGTCGGGGTCCTGCACGAGGGCGACGCCGCCGCACCCGCTGATCGCGCCCAGCCCGGCGGTGCCGTCGTCGCGGGTGCCCGACAGCACCACCCCCACCGCACGCGCACCGAACTCCACCGCAGCGGAGCGGAACAGCGGATCGATCGCCGGGCGGTGCCCGTTCTCGGTCGGACCGAACGACAGGTGCAGGTGACCGTCGGACACCAGCACGTGCCGGTCCGCCGGTGCCACGTAGACCGTGCCGTCGCGCAGCGGGCTGCCGTGCTCCGCGGTCACCGCGTCCAGCGGACCCGCCCGGTCCAGGATCGCGGCCAGCGCGCTCGGGGCCCGGCGCGGGATGTGCAGCACCACCACGACGGGCGCGGGCAGATCCGGGGGGAAACCGGCGACCAGCGCCCGCAGGGCCTCGACGCCGCCGGCCGAGGCGCCCACCACCACCACGTCCTGGACCATCGAGTCCTCCCGGCACCCGCACCGGCACCGGGGCGCCGGCGGAGCACCATCCCTGGCGTCCCGTCCCCGAGCAGCGAGCCGCCCGGCCCGGCCGGTCGGGTCGGGCCTCCGACGATACTGCCGATCCGGGACCTGGTCGCTCGGCGCCGGGCCGGCTCGGCGTCCGCACCGGCGGGCGCCCGGGCGCGACCCTATGGTGTGCGCAGGAGGTGCGCCGTGGTGATCAGTGCCGTCGTGGCGGGCCTGGACCTGAGCCCCGACCGCGCCGAGGTGCGGCTGACCGGCGAGCTGCGGCTGGGCAGCGTGCCCGAGGTCCGCCGGGTCCTGGGCAAGTTGCTGGCGTCCCACCGCGAGCTGCTCGTCGACCTGTCCGACATCCGGTTGACCTGGGGCCCCGCGGCGCAGGTCTTCGGCGCGGCGCTGGCCGGCGCGGGCGGCTGGCCCGTCGCCCACATCGTGCTCTTCGGCGCCGACCCGCGGATGGCCGCCGAACTGCACAGCCAGCGCATCACCCGAACCGTGCCACTGGCCACCGACCGGGCCGCCGCCCGGGAACGGCTGCGGACCCGCCCGGACGCGGTGACCCGGCACCTGCGCCTCCCGCCCGAGGTCGGCGCACCCCGCACCGCGCGCGAGTTCACCGCCGACACCTGCCGGGACTGGGCCGTCCACGATGCCGCCGGGGCCCTGCTGGTGGTCACCGAACTGGTCACCAACGCGGTGGAGCACACCGGCGCGTCCTGCGAGGTCGGCTTGCGACTCGACCGGCACGGCCTGTGGATCGAGGTCCACGACCAGCAACCCGGCCCGCCACCCCGGCCCCGACCCCGACCGGTCGGCAGCACCGACCGGGGACTGGGCCTGCACGCGGTGGCGAGCATCGCCCTCCACCTGGACAGCATCCCGCGCGCGGACGGGAAGACGGTGTGGGCCCTGCTGGCCGTTCCTGCACCCGGGTTCAGGGTCGCGGCCCCGGGAGATGGCTGGGACGATGACTCCGATCCCAGCTCACCGCCTTGATCGGGAAGCAGCCGACATGCCTGGACTACCCGCCACACCGCCTCCCGGCGGCAGGCCGGACCGGCCGGCTGCCCCCGGACTGCTGGGGATCGACATCCGGACCGACGCGGACGACCGGACGACGACGCTCGTCGCGCGCGGCGAGGTGGACCTGTCGACCAGGACGCAGTTCTCCTCCGCGCTCGATGCGGCCTGGCCCGCCGCCCCCGAGGTGGACCGGCGGGTGGCCCACCTGGTGCTGGACCTCCGCCAGGTCGTGTTCATCGACTGCGGCGGGGTAGGGACTCTCGCCAGGACAGTGCGCTCCGCCACCGCGCACCAGGTCCGCCTGCAGCTGCTCACCTGCCCGGCGCTCGACGAGCTCGTCTCGCTGCTGGGCGGGTGGAACGCCCTGGTGGACGGAGTGGACGGACCGGTCCCCGAGCAGCCGTCGGGTCGCTAGAGCACCTTCCGGGCACCCGGCAGCGCACGGACCGGGAACGCCATCGCCCAGCACAGCGGCACGCCGAGGACGGCCAGCAGCGCGAACTTCGCCACCGCGGGCGCCTGCACGTCGCTGAGGGCGTAGCCGAGGGCGACCAGCACGACCGGGTGGATCAGGTAGACGGTGTAGGCGTGCTCCGACAGGAACCGGCGGAAGCGTCCCTGGTGGTTCCCGCGCTCCCGGAACAGCACCAGCAGGCCCAGCGTGATGGCGACGGCGAGCGCCGACTCGCAGGTCGCCGCGATCAGCGACGGCAGGGTCCCGTGTCCCAGGATCGCCTCCCCGGCGGAGACCAGGACGAGCACCAGACCCACCGCCGCGACGGCCGCGGCGGCGAGCCCGACCCGGCCGGCCGTCCGGGAGAGGCCCGCGAGCCAGCCGCGGCGGGCCGCGGCCAACCCGACGACGAACATCGCCGCGTACTGCG
This sequence comes from Pseudonocardia sp., assembly GCA_030147065.1. GTDB lineage: Bacteria > Actinomycetota > Actinomycetes > Mycobacteriales > Pseudonocardiaceae > Pseudonocardia. The sequence continues at coordinate 7,248 of JASLAP010000014.1, forward strand.
GCAGGTAGGCGGGGCTGGGCAGGCCGGCGATCTCCGCGCCCATCGGCACCACGATGCGCCACAGGTAGGTCACCAGGGCCAGGCCGACGGCGAACCCGACGATCGCGACGGCGCCGGGCGCCCGGCCGACGGCCGGCGCGGGCCGCTCACCAGCGGGGGCCAGGTGCCGCCAGAGGACGTAGAGGGCGCTGAACACGAACAGCACCTCGACGAACCACATCGGCCCCGGGGTGAACGACTGCAGGTAGAACTGCCAGTAGGGCAGCTCGGTCCCCTGCTGGGCGGCGGCGTCCCGCGCCTCGGTGTAGTGGCCGATGGTCACCAGGGGTCGCAGCACCAGCAGCCAGATCAGCAGTGGGACGCCCAGGCGCAGCAGCCGTTCGGCGAGGAAGCCCCCGGTGCCCTTGCGGTCGTGGGAGCCCGGCACGAACAGCCCGGAGATCAGGAAGAAGGCGCCCATGAAGAACGCCTGGTTGAGCACCACCAGCAGGTCCAGCAGCGTTCCCGAGGAGTCCGTCACCGGCTCGGTGTAGTACCACGCCTGGACGTTGCTGTAGCCGACCGCGGCGTGGTGGATCACGACGAGAACGGTCAGCACGACGCGCAGGTTGTCGACGTAGAACAGCCTCGGGGTGCCGACGGGCGTCCCGGTCGGCTGGTGGGCGGATCGGGTCATCGGCCTGCCGTTCGGTCGGGGCCGTCGGCCCGGGTGGCGTGCTCGAAGAGGTCGGCCAGCTCGTCGGCGTGGGCTTCCAGGTCGTGGTCGGGGTAGGTGACCCAGTAGGCGAACATCCCGTCGATCGCGGCCTGCACGGTGATGCTCATGACCCGGGGGTCGAAGGAGCGGAACTGGCCGGACTGCTGGCCCTCGCGGAACATCTCCTCCCGCGCGGCGTAGACCGGCTCGCTGAAGGCGATGCCGAAGCGCCGCTTGCCCTCGTCGGTGCGCAGGTTGTTGAAGATCTCCCCGAGCGCGAGCAGGTGGGCGCGGTGGCCCCGCATGTAGTCGGCGACCGCGCGGATGTTCGCCCGCAGCGCGCCGGCCGCCGTGGTCTCCTGCTCCATCCGCGCCATGACGAACCCGGCGATGTCGCGGTAGACCCGCTCGACGATCTGCTCCATGACCTCGGTCTTGCCGGCGAAGTGGTACGAGATCACGCCCTTGCTGATCCCGGCCCGCTCGGCGATGCGCGCCAGCGAGGCGTTGGCGTAGCCCAGCTCGGCGAAGGTCTCGATCGCGCTGTCGATGATCTGGCCCCGACGGGCCTCCTCGATGAAGGACGCCCGTTTCTGACCGTCCGGACTGTCTTCTGACCGCATGGCCAGAAAGTAGCATAGGCGGCCAGACGGCCCGTCCGGTCCGGACCCGGGCTACCGGACGCGGACTCGTCGCTCGACTCATCGTTGACGGGCGTCACGTAGAGTCCTAGCGGTCCGGGTGGCCCACCCCCGGACCCGGCGGGGCGCTGGGCGGCCCGCGCCTCTGATCGTCGCGGCCGGTCAGCCGGCCGCGGACCGGCCGAGCTCCCGGTCGAGGACCTGTGCGGCGGCGGGGAGCAGGCTGCTGTAGCAGCGGCGGTACACCGCGGCGCTCTGCGCGGCCGGCCAGTCCGCGGACAGGTGCCGGGCGGGGAGCCCGGGGTCGGCCCGCAGGACCCGCAGCCAGTCCGCGCCCAGCAGCGTGATCTGCCCCAGGGCGTCCCCGGCCGCGGGACCGGCCCACCAGGTCCGGATGAACTCGTCGTGCCGCTCGCGGATCCGGTCGACCGGCCAGGCCCGCCGGATGAACGCCTGCACCCGGACGTCGGGCATGGGCGAGGCCGCGAACCACTCCGCCAGCTCGGCCACCTCGCCCAGACCGGCGTCGGCCAGGACCGCGCCCACCTCGACGGTCCCCGGGGCTATCCACACCCCGTCGCGCAGGCCGCCGAAGCCGGCCCAGGTCAGGGTGGCGCGCACCTGGTGGCGCAGGTCGCGGCGGCTCTCCGGCACCGAGTAGCTGAGCAGCGTCCACTCGCCGTCGGGGTGCTCGAACGGGGTGGCGGACGCGACCCGCAGGGTGGCCTTGCGCACCAGCGCCTCCCCCTCGGCCGACAGCCGGTAGTGCGCCGTCCGGCCGACCTGCGTGCGGTCCAGCAGGCCCCGGCGGGTCATCCGGGCCAGCGTGGCGCGGGCCGCGGCCTCGGCGACCCCCAGGCCGCTGAGCAACCGCAGGAACACCGCCGACGGGACGGCCGGCAGGTCGCGGCCGCACACCACGCCGCCGAAGAAGCTGAACAGCAGGGCCTGGGGGCGGTGGCCGCCCGGTTGGCCGTCCGGTCCGGCGCCGTCGCGGGCCTCCAGCACCCGCCCCGGGGCGCTGCGCCCTGCCGTCCCGGACCGCTGCATGCGTCGAGCCTGCCACGCGATCGACGCTCGACAAATTCTTGACGTACGGAAGTACTGGATCTAGCGTCACTGTGACCCGCACCACCGGGGTGCAGTGGTGCCTTCCCCGGCCCCCGCTCACCGCAGCACCGCCGGCGTCCCACCAGGTCGAAGGAGACCTCCCATGAAGCACCGGATCCGCGCGGCGCTGGCGATCGCCGGCTGCGTCGCCGTCCTCGCCGCCTGCTCCACGGAGGACCCCAACGCCGGCGCCCCCGCCGCCGGTGCGGAGGGCGAGGTGCGGACCGGCAACGGCGTCACCGACGACACCATCTCCGTCGGGATGCTCACCGACCTGTCGGGGCCGTTCGCCGCCGGTGCCGCGATCCAGGTGACCGAGACCCAGGCCTACTACGACCAGGTCAACGCCGACGGCGGGATCTGCGGCCGCGACGTCGAGGTCCAGGTGCAGGACCACGGCTACGACCCGCAGAAGGCCGTCGCGCTGTACCGGAGCATGGCGTCCCAGGTCGTCGCCCTGCAGCAGGTGCTCGGCGGGCCCACGTCGGCCGCCGTGCTGCCGCTCGCCGAGGCCGACGGGCTCTACCTGGGCGGCCACGGCTGGGCCAGCGTCGCGCTGGAGTACGAGAACGCCCAGATCCCGGGGACCACCTACAGCGTCGAGAGCGCGAACGCGATCGACTACCTGGTCGACGAGCTGGGCCTGGCCCCGGGCGCCAAGGTGGGCGTCGTCTACTTCGTCGGCGACTTCGGCAGCGACTCGCTCGCCGGGGCGCAGTACGCCGCCGAGCAGCGCGGGCTGGAGATCGTTCCGGTGGAGATCACCCCGCGGGACACCGACCTGTCGGCCCAGGCCGGGGCCCTCCAGCAGGCCGGCGTGGCCGCGGTGATCCTCGGTGCGGCACCGGTCCAGCTCGGCTCGCTGGCCGGCGTGCTCGCCGCGCAGGGCCTCGACGTCCCGATCTTCGGCAACACCCCGGCGTTCGGCCCGGCGCTGCTGGGCACCCTGGCCGGACCGGCCCTGGAGCAGAACTTCTACGCGGTCATGTCCATCGCGCCGGTCAGCCTGGACGAGCCGGGCGTGCAGGCGGCCCGGGAGCTGTACGCGGCCGCCGCCCCCGACGCCGAGACCGGCTGGGAGGTGCCGCTGGCCTACGCCCAGGCCGAGCTGCTCACCGCGGCGCTCACCGGCGCCTGCGAGGCGGGCGACCTGACCCCGGAGGGCGTGGTCACCGCCATGCGCGCGACCGCCGACCTGGACACCGAGGGCCTGTACGCGACCCCGCTGGACTTCACCGACGCCGCGCAGCCGCCGACCCGCACGGTCTACGTCTCGCGCGCCTCGGCCCAGGCCGAGGGCGGGCTGGAGGTGCTGGGCACCGTCGAGGGCCCGAGCGCCCGGAGCTACCCGGTCGGCTGATCCGTGGCCGGCCCCCTGCAGCGCAGCGAACTGCTCGCCCCCGCCGCGGCCGACCTGCCGGAGCGGGTCATCGGTGACGTGCTCCGCCGGGCCGTGCGGCTCGGTCCGGCCGACCCGGTGATCCGCACGGTGACGACGGACGGGGAGCAGGTCTGGACGGCGGCCGAGCTGCTCGCCGACGCCGAGCGGGTGGCGGCCGGGCTGCTGGCCCGGCACCGCCCCGGCACCCGGATCGCGACCTGCCTGGTCAACGGCCCCGAGGCCGTGCTCCTGCAGTTCGGGGTGGCCCTGGCCGGCATGGTCCTGGTCCCGGTCAACCCGAGGTCCCGCGGGCCGGAGCTGGAGCACGCGCTGCGGGTCTCCGGCGCCGCCGCGGTCTACGCGGCGCAGGACGCGGCCGGAAACCCGGCGGCCGACCTGGCCGCCGCGGTGGCCGACCGGCTGCCGGAGCTGAGCGAGGTCCACCGGTGCACCGGCGACTGGCGCGCGCTGCGCCACGACCGGCCCGTCGACCTGCCGGCGGTCGACCCGGAGGGCCTCGCGCAGATCCAGTTCACCTCCGGCACCACCGGTCGGGCCAAGGGCGTCCAGATCACCCACGCCGGGATGGTCACCACGTCGCACGCCTTCCGCGACCGGGTCGGGCTGCCCGAGGGCGGGGTGTGGCTCAACCCGATGCCGCTGTTCCACACGGCCGGCAACGTCCTGGGCGTCATGGGGGCGCTCTGGCAGCGGTGCGAGCACGTGGTCGTGGCCTTCGAGCCGGGCCGCGTGCTGGCCCTGGTCGGCGAGCGGCGCGTCACCCTGCTGTCGGCCGCCCCGACCCTGCTCGACCTGCTGATGGCCCGGCCCGAGATCGGCGACGCCGAGCTGGGCGGCCTGCGGGTCGTGTTCACCGGTGGCCAGACCGTGCGGCCCGCCTTCGTGGACCGGGTCGGGTCGACCTTCGGCGCCCCGCTGATCACCACCTTCGGCATGACCGAGACCTGCGGCTCGGCCCTGCTGCCGGCGCCGACCGACCCCGACGAGGTGCGCCGGACCACCGTCGGGCGGCCGCTGGCCGGCACCGACGTCCGCATCGCCGGCCCGGACGGCGCGCCCGTGGTGCCCGGCGAGCCCGGGGAGCTGTGGCTGCGCGGGCCACGGCTGACCCGCGGCTACTACCGCGACCCGGAGGCGACCGCGGCCGCGATCGACCCGGAGGGCTGGCTGCACACCGGCGACCTCGCGGTCATGGATCCCACCGGCGCCTGCCGGATCGTCGGGCGGCTCAAGGACATGATCAAGACCGGTGGGGAGAACGTCTCGCCGGAGGAGGTCGAGGAGGCCGTGGTCAGCCACCCGTCGGTGGCGCGGGCCGCGGTCGTCGGCGCTCCCGATGTGCGCTGGGGTGAGCTGGTGGTCGCCTTCGTCGTCGCCGAGCCCGGCGCCCGGACCGATCCGGCGGAGCTGGAGCGGCACTGCCGCGACCGGCTCTCGCCGTTCAAGGTGCCACGGGTCTGGCGGACGATCGACGAGCTGCCGATGACCGCCTCGAGCAAGGTCCAGCGGGCCGAGCTGCGCCGGATCGCCGCCGACGGCGCCGCGCCGGCCCCGGACGACCGGCCGGGACGGCCACTGCGGTGATCCATCGGCCGGGTCGGCAGCCTAGGGCGGCGGCAGCAGCGAGATCTCCAGGGTCGCGGTGAGCCAGCGCCGGAACTCCTCGTCGCCGAGGCGGTTCTCCCGCACCTGGAGCAGGTAGACCTCCGGCGAGTTGAGCACCCAGACGATGTCGACGATCTCGTCGACCCCGAGGCCGGGGCGGGCGAACCCGCGGGCGACGAAGTTCCGGGCGAACATCGACGTCCCGGTCCGGCGCTCGGCGGCCACGGTGCTGGCCAGCACGTCGAGATCGGGCTCGACCGCCCGGGCGCCGTACACCAGCTCCAGCACCGGCCGCAGCCGCGCGTCCATCCGCGTCGCCACCTCCGCGTAGGCCGCCAGCAGGGAGCGGGCGTCCGGGGCGTCGCGCATCCGCGCGAACTCGGGGCGGTCGGCCATCGGGACCGGCTCGTCGTCGCCGGCGAGCATCACGTCGTAGACCGCCTTGAGGATGGCGGCCTTGTTGCCGATGCGGGTGTAGACGGTCTGCTCCGACACCCCGGCCGCGGCGGCGATCTTCCGGACCGTGGTGCCCGCGTACCCCTCGGTCAGGAAGAGCTCGCGCGCCGCGGCGACCACCCGGTGCCGGGTGGTCCGCGCCGACTCGTCGCGCAGCCGGCTGTCGTACTTGCGTGGGGACACCGGACGGGCCCCTCCATTTCGATTGTGTTCACTATATTGAAGTTAGTAGCCTCAAGCCATGACGACCGCCCGATCCATCGTCCCGCCCCTCGACGACCGCCGCGCACGCCACGCCCGGGCGCTGTTCACCGCGACCGCGACGCTCACCCTGGGACTGACCGGGATCGGCCTGTTCGAGGGCAACGTGGTCTACCCCTCCTGGTACGACCTGGCCGCGTTCGACGGGTTCGCCGACTACCACGCCGCGTTCGGCCGACGCCTCATCCCCTGGCTACCCGTGCCCCTCCTGGTGGCGACCGTCCTCAACGGCCTGCTGCTGCTCCGGCGCCCCCCGGCCGTCCCCCGCGGGCTGGTGCTCGCGACCTTCGTGCTGCAGGTCGGCATCGGCGTGGTCACCGTCGCACTCGCCATCCCGTTGCAGCAGCAGCTCGGCACCCCCGGCCATTCGCCCACGGAGGTGGTCGCCCTGCTCGATCAGCTCGTCGCGGTGAACCCGCTGCGCGAAGTGCCCGGCGTCGCGGTCGCGCTGGCCTTCGTCTGGATGCTGCACCGGCAACTGCGCGACCGCGGAACGGCCACGCCGGGCGCCTGACCCGGCAGGCGCAGTCGCGGCCCGGGGGGTATCAGCCGGGCGAACCCGGTCAGCGCTCGGGGCGCAGCCCGGCCAGCGTGACCATGACCAGCCGGCGGACCGCCGCCTCGGACGGCAGCGCGCCGGCGGCGGCGAGGGCGTGCAGGCAGTAGGCCGCGAGCTCGTCGACCGCGACGTCGTCCCGGACGTCGCCGGCGGCCACGGCCTCGGCCAGCAGGTCCCGGACCATGTCGCGGAGCCGGTGCTGCGCGCCGGCGACCTGCGGGTCCCGGTGCAGGACCGCGGCGAGCTCCGAGCCGTGGTGCCGGTGGTTCTCCCGGGAGATGCGACCGTAGGCCTCCAGCACCGCGGCGAGCCGCCGGGCCGGATCGGTGCCGCGGTCCCGGACCTCGGCCAGGTGCGCGAGGTGGCGGGCGACCTGGCGTTCGTGCCAGGCCAGCAGCACCGCCTCGACGTCGGGGAAGTACTTGTAGAGCGTCGCCCGCCCGACCCCGGCCCCCTCCGCGATCCGCGACATCGTCACCGCCAGCAGCCCGTGCTCGGCGACCAGCGCCGCGGTGGTGTCCAGGACCGCGTCCCGGACCGCGCTGCGGTGCCCCTCGATCGTCTCGTTCCACAACCTCGGCACCGCCGCAGCATACGGTCCGGCGAGACTGATACATCCCGACTCGACATCGACACAATGTATCGATAAGTTCGGAGCCGCCAGCCGTCGACACCACCGGAGCACCCATGACCGACCAGTCCCGTCATCCCGGCGACACCGGCCGGGGAACGCCGCCGCCGACACCCCGGTGGGTGTGGGTGTCAGCCGTCGTGGTCGTCGTCCTGATCGCCGCGGCCGTCGTCCTCGCGCTGGTCAGCGGCGGCGAGCACGGCCCGGCACTGCACACCTCTTCCGGTGCGCCCGCGACGAGCACTCACCGGTGAGCCTGCCCCCGCGCCTGCGCAAGGCCCTGCTCACCGCGCACGTGACGACCTCGGTGGGCTGGCTGGGCGCGGTCGCCGCCTACCTCGCCCTCGACGTCACCGCCGTCACCGGCCAGGACGTCGCGGTGGTCCGGGGTGCCTACCTGGCCATGGAGACAACGGCCCGGTACGTCATCGTCCCGCTCGCGCTCACGTCGGTGCTGGTCGGCGTCGTCACCGCCCTGGTCGGCCCGTGGGGACTGCTCCGGCACCACTGGGTGCTGGCGAAACTCCTGCTCACCCTGCTCGCCACCGCCGTCCTGCTGATCGAGATACCGACCATCGGCGCCCTGGCCCGGGCCGCGACGTCCGGCGCCGACCCCCGCGACCTCCCCGGCACGCTCCCGCACTCGATCGGGGGCCTCATCGTGCTGCTGGCCATCGCGACCCTGTCGGTCCACAAGCCCCGCGGCACGACCCGCTACGGGTGGCGCAAGCAGCAGGAGCGGCGCGCGGCTCTCGCCGGGTGACCGGCGGGGCGACATGAGCGATGGCCCCCGATGGTGGCAGGTGGAGGCAGTGAGCCGCGTCCCCGTCCGGGGTGGGCTCGACTCGCGGCCCCCGCTGATCGCCGGTAGACACGATGACGAGCAGTTGGCGAACCACCTGTCGACCAGCCGGCCCGGCCGGCTGCTCCGCCGTGCCCAGATCCGGGAGAACCCGCCATGCATGATCAGCGGCGGCAAGATGACCAAGGCGCTGCACCTGGCCAGGGCGTTCCACGCGGCCGGGCACCGGGTGGTGCTGGTGGAGTCGGCGCGGTACCGGCTGACCGGGCACCGGTTCTCCCGGGCGGTCGACCGCTTCTACCCGGTCCCCGACGCGCGGGACGACGGCTACGCCGCGGCGCTGCTGGACATCGTGCTGGCCGAGGGCGTCGACGTGTACGTGCCGGTCTGCAGCCCCGTGTCGAGCTACTACGACGCGCTGGCCAAGCCGGTGCTGCAGCGGTACTGCGAGGTCCTGCACGCCGACGCGGACACCGTGGCGGTGGTGGACGACAAGCACGCCTTCGCCGCGCACGCCGCCGCGCTGGGCCTGCCGGTGCCGCGGACCCACCTGATCACCGACCCGGCCCAGGTCGAGGACTTCGACTTCGACCCGCACGGCCCGAGCTACATCCTCAAGTCCATCCCCTACGGCCCGGTGAACCGGCTGGACCTGACCCCCCTGCCGCGGCCGACCCGGGCCGAGACCGCCGCGTTCGCCCGCAGCAAGCCGATCTCGCCGGACCGGCCGTGGATCCTGCAGGAACTGTTGACCGGGACCGAGTACTGCACGCACAGCGCGCTGCGCGCCGGGGAGGTGCAGGTGTGGGCGTGCTGCGTCTCGTCGCCGTTCCAGGTCAACTACGCGATGGTCGACGACCCGCAGATCGCCGACTGGGTCGGCCGCTTCGCCAAGTCCCTGGCCGTGACCGGGCAGCTCAGCTTCGACTTCATGCCGACCGAGGACGGGCGGCTGCTGGCCATCGAGTGCAACCCGCGCACCCACTCGGCGATCACCATGTTCGACGACCACCCCGACCTGGCCCGCGCCTACCTCGACGACGGCGTCGCGACGCTCACGCCCCGGCCGGCCAGCCGGCCCACCTACTGGCTCTACCACGAGCTGTGGCGGGCGCTGAGCCGTCCGGCCCGGGCGGGCGAGCGGCTGCGGGTCGTGCTGCGCGGCCGGGACGCCGTGTTCGACTGGTCCGATCCGCTGCCCTTCCTGCTGCTGCACCACCTGCAGGTCCCGGCGCTGCTGCTGGCGAACCTGGTGCGCGGCCGGGACTGGGTCCGGGTGGACTTCAACATCGGCAAGCTGGTCGAGCCGGCCGGGGACTGACCCATGGCGCTCGACGTGCTGCACCTGGTGGGTTCGGCGGTCGACGAGTTCAACGCCGACCTGTCGCTGCGCTACGCCCGCGACTGCCTCGAGGCGACCGCGGATCCGTCCCGCTACCGCCACCACGTCGCCTACGTCAGCCCGGGTGGGCAGTGGCGGTTCCCCGAGGAACTGTCGGCCGGGGCGATCGGCGCGGCACCGCCGCTGCGGCTGCCCGCCGCCCTCGACCGGCTCGACCGGCTGCGGCCCGCGGTCGCCGTGCCGCAGATGTTCTGCCTGCCCGGCATGACCACCTACCGGGCCCTGCTCGACGCGCTGGACATCCCCTACATCGGCAACACCCCCACGGTGATGGCCGTGGCCGCCGACAAGTCCGCCGCGCGAGCCCTGGTCGCCGCCGCCGGTGTCGCGGTCCCCGACGGGGAGGTCCTGCGCGGTGCCGACCGGCCCACGATCCGCCCGCCGGCCGTGGTCAAGCCGGTCGACGCGGACAACTCGCTCGGCGTCGGCCTGGTCCGCGAGCACGCCGACTACGCCGGCGCCATCGCCACCGCCCGCGCCCACTCCGCGGCGGTGCTCGTCGAGGAGTACGTCGAGCTGGGCCGGGAGGTGCGCTGCGGCGTGCTGGAACGCGGCGGCGAGCTGGTCTGCCTGCCGCTGGAGGAGTACGCCGTCGACCCGGCCGGCAAGCCCATCCGCGACCACGCCGACAAGATCACCCGCGCGGCCGACGGCGAGGTCACGCTGATGGCCAAGGACGCGAGCCGGGCCTGGATCGTCGACCCGGCCGACCCGCTCACCACGACCGTCGGCGCCGCCGCCCGCGCCTGCCACCTCGCCCTGGGCTGCCGCGACTACAGCCTGTTCGACTTCCGCGTCGACCCCGCAGGCCGCGTCCGGTTCCTGGAGGCCAGCCCCTACTGCTCGTTCGCCAGGGCGAGCGTCGTCGCGGTCATGGCCGCGGCCGCCGGCATCACGCTGCCGGAGCTGTTCGCCGCCGCCGTCGCCCAGGCCACCGCCCGGACGCCGGATCGGGCGACTGCACCCGGGTGATCGGGGCCAGGACGCGCCCCGCGGAAGGTCAGGGAGCCGTCAGGGTCGGGCGGCTCCGATCGGGAAGACGACGGGTATGGATGCCCCCCTGCTGCGGAAGGTGCTGCCGGTCGCGCTGTGCGCCGCGCTGGCGTTCCCGCTCGTCGCCTGCACCACCACGCCGTCCTCCACCGCGGCCACCGGCACCGGCCCGCCGACCGCGACGACCCCGGTCCCGCTGCCCGAGCCGGTCGCGGTACCCACCGCCGACATCGTGGAGCGGCTCACCCCGAGCGTCGTGACGGTCCGGGTCCCCGCCGGAGCCGGCAGCAGCGGCGGCGGTCTGGGCAGCGGCGTGGTGTACCGGCCCGACATCGTGCTCACCAACCAGCACGTGGTCGGGGACGCGCGGGAGGTCACCGTCGAGTACGCCGACGGCACCTCCTCCCCCGGCACCGTGCTGGCCACCGACCGGACCACCGACCTCGCGGTGGTCCGAACCACCCGGACCGACCTGCCCGTCCCCGAGTTCCGCACCGAGCTGCCCCGGCCCGGCGACCCCGTGCTGGCCATCGGCAGCCCGCTCGGGTTCGAGAACACCGTCACCGCCGGCATCGTCTCGGCGCTGGACCGCGAGATCCCCGGGTCCGCGGCCCAGAGCCGGGCACTGGTCGACCTGATCCAGGTCGACGCCGCGATCTCGCCGGGCAACTCCGGTGGCGCCCTGCTCGACGGGGCCGGGCGCGTCATCGGGATCAACGAGGCCTACCTCCCGCCGGCCACCGGCGCGGTGTCGCTCGGCTTCGCCATCCCGGCCGCCACCGCGGTGGACGTCGCCGAGCAGTTGCTGGCCGACGGCGCCGCCACCCACCCGTACCTCGGGGTCTCCCTCGGCCGGATCACCCCGCAGATCCGCGAGCAGCTCGGGGTGCCGGCGGAGTCCGGCGCCCTCGTGCTCGCCGTGCAGCCCGGCGGCCCCGCGGCCGGTGCGGACCTGCGGAGCGGGGACGTGGTGACCCGCTTCGCCGACCGCGACATCGACGCCGTCGAGGACCTGCTGGGTGCGCTGCGCGACACCGAACCCGGCCAGCAGGTGCCGCTGACCGTCTCCCGGGGCACCGAGGAGATCACCACCACGCTGACCGTCGGGTCGGTGACCGGATGAGCCCGCGCGCCGGCGGCCGGGGTCGCGGCGGGCACCGGGCGTCACCCGGGGCCCACCTGGCTCCGGCTCGTCGACCTGGCCGCGGACCTGGTGCGGGTGGCCGCCGTGGCCGGGGTGGTGTGGTCGGTCCTGGCGGGGACCTCGGCGGACGTGGCGGTGTTCGGCGTCGTCCTGGTCGTCGTGCTGGTCCCGCGGCTCGCCGTCCTGCCCCGCCCGGTCGACCTGGCCGTCGCCCTCACCAGGGCGGCCACCGGTTGACCCGTCGCCGCGACCAGCGCGTGCAGCGATACCGACTCACCGACGACGGCGACCGTGGTGAGCAGGTCGACGACCGGTTGCGGGAGCCGGGCCAGCCGGTGCTCGATCACCTCGGAGACCGTGGCCGGCACCACCCCGCCGGCGGTGGCCGGGCCCCGGGCGGCGAGCAGCCGCACCACCTCCCGCGCGAAGAAGGGGTTGCCCCCGGTCCGCCGGTGCAGCTGCGCCGCCGGGGGCGGCACGGTGTCGACGCCGTGGAGGGCGGCCACCAGACGGTCCAGCTCGGCGACCGACAGACCGGCGAGGGCGATGCGAAGCGCGCCCCGGGTGAGCGCGGCGAAGACCTCGCTCCGGTCGGGCTCGGCGATCTCGGCGTCCCGGTAGGCGCCGACGACGAGGATCGGTGATGCCCGCAGCCGGGCGGCGAGGAACTGCAGGAGCAGCAGCGACGGCAGGTCGGCCCACTGCAGGTCGTCGAGGACCAGCACCAGCGGGGCCGAGCGCGCACGTCGGCGAGGTGGTCGGCGACCTCGCCGAAGAGCCGGAACCGGGCGAGGTCGGCGTCGGCGCCGGGCACCTGCCCGGAGCGCGCGAACGGATCCGGCGACCGGCCGTCGGCGGTCCCGGCCAGCCCACGCAGGACGTCGCGCCAGATTCAGTACGGCGGGCAGCGGTCCCCTCCCACGCCGCCGCGTGCACCGCCCGGGCACCGAGGAGCCGGGCCCGCTCGACGACCTCCCACCCGAGCCGGGTCTTGCCGATCCCCGGCTCGCCGGTCACCAGGACCAGCGCTCCGCGCCCGGCGACGGCCGCCTCGATGGAGCCCTGCAGCTCGGCGAGCTCGCGGTCTCGGCCGACGAGCAGATCGAGCACGGGTGTTCCGGAGGACTCGGCCGGGCCCGTCGGTACCCGCGGGGCCACGGGGGTAGCTCCGGGGTCGGTTCCCATGGTTCGCACCTCGTGGAGGCCGACGTCGAGCAGGCCACGCTACACACGTCGCCGCCCTCCCGGAAGATCTCGACGCCCCCCACAGATTGCCCTGACCTGCTCGTACGTTCGGCAGGCGCCCGGCCCGCCGCTGCTCACGACGGAAGGCGGAGGACGTGCGCCGCCTGCCCGCCGCGGCACCGCGGGGATGGCCCAGGGGCACCCGGCCGGACCGGCTCCGGGTCACAAGGAGGTCACGGACGCGTGCCCCGGTAGTCACCGGGCACCCCGCGAACTGGCCCACCGCAACTGCGGTGGCCATCGCGAACAGTAGGAGAGCACCATGACCGCGACTCCGGACCCGGGTGCCCCGAGGACCAGCACGAGGACCACCGGCAACAACGGCGCCAACAGCGTCGACCGCACCTACGAGGCCGAAGGGGCGCACGCCGCCACCCCTGGCGACCGTCTCCCGACCCGCACCGACGGCGACATCCGCCACGACCGCATCCGCTGGGGCGCGGTCTGGACCGGGGCACTGACCACCCTGGCCATCTACATCGTCCTGCAACTGCTGTTCTTCGCCCTCGGCTGGCTCGACCTG
>JASLAP010000029.1 GCA_030147065.1 Pseudonocardia sp.
TGACCGACGCGGACGTCGACGACGTGGTCGCGGCGGTGCACAAGGTGCTCGGAGAGGCGACCCGATGAGAGACCCGATGAGACGAGCCGTCGACATCTTCGCGAGCACGCTCGGCGCGGTGCTGCTCTCCCCGGTGGCCGCGGTGGTCGCGATCGCCGTGCGGCGCCGGCACGGCTCACCGGTGCTGTTCCGGCAGCAGCGGGCGGGCCAGTGCGGCGAGCCGTTCACGATCCTCAAGTTCCGCACGATGACACCCGCCCGGTTCCCCGGGCAGCTCGACGCGGAACGGCTGACCGCGCTCGGCCGGCTGCTGCGTTCCACCAGCCTCGACGAACTCCCCCAGCTGTGGAACGTGCTGCGCGGCGAGATGAGCCTGATCGGGCCGCGCCCGACCCTGCCCGAGCAGGTCGTGCACTACAGCGGACGCCAGCGCGGCCGGCTGGCCGTGCGACCCGGTCTGACCGGGTGGGCGCAGGTCCGCGGACGCAACGCGCTGTCCTGGCCGGAGCGGATCGAGCTCGACCTCTGGTACGTGGCCAACCGGTCGCTGCGGCTCGACCTGCGGATCGTCGGGCTCACCCTGGTACAGCTGGTCCGTCCGGCCGGGATCACCGCGGTGGGCGGCGAGAACCCGGGGTTCCCGCACCCGGTGGCGACACCCTCCCCGCCGGTCACCTCGCCGGACCAGACGCCGGCGGCCGCCCGGTGAATGCCCGCACCGTCATGGCGGTCTACGGCACCCGTCCCGAGGCGATCAAGATGGCGCCGTTGATCGCCGGGCTGCGCGACCACCCCGGTCTCCGTCCGGTCGTCGCGGTGACCGGCCAGCACCGCGAGATGCTCGACCAGGTCAACCAGCTGTTCGACATCACCCCCGACCACGACCTGGACCTGATGCGACCGGGCGCCACGCTGCCCCAACTCTCCAGCCGGATCCTGACCGCGACCAGCGACCTGTTCAGCCTCGCCGCCCCGGACGCCGTCGTCGTGCAGGGAGACACCTCCAGCGCGTTCATGGCCGCCCTGGCCGCGTTCTACCAGCGGATACCGGTGATCCATCTGGAAGCCGGGCTGCGCACCGGCGACCTGGACGCACCGTTCCCGGAAGAGGCGAACCGGCGCCTCACGGCGCCGATCAGCGCACTGCACCTCGCTCCGACCGCGACATCGCGGGCGAACCTGGAACGCGAGGGGATCGCGCCGGCGTCGATCGTCGTCACCGGGAACACGGTCATCGACGCCCTGTGGGCGACCACCGGCAAGGCGGTCGCGTTCGCCGATCCCCGTGTCGCCGCGGTCGTCGGTTCCGACCACCGCATCCTCCTGGTCACCTGCCACCGCCGGGAATCGTGGGGCGAGAAGATGGCGGAGTCGATGCGTGCCGTCCGCACCATCGCCGAGAAGCATCCGGACGTGCAGATCGTGCTGCCCATGCACCGCAATGTGATGGTGCGCGAAGTGATCCAACGCGAACTGGCCGGACCGGACAACGTCCTGCTCACCGAACCGTTGATGTACCACGAGTTCACCCACGTCCTCCAGGCCGCGCACGTCGTTCTCACCGACTCCGGCGGCGTCCAGGAGGAGGCCCCCAGCCTCGGCAAACCCGTCCTGGTGATGCGGGACACGACCGAACGACCGGAGGCCGTGCTGGCCGGGACGGTCCGGCTGGTCGGCACCGCCGGCGCGGACATCGTCAAGGAGACGCTCGAACTGCTCGAGGACGACCGGGCCCACCGCTCGATGGCGAACGCCGTGAACCCCTACGGCGACGGCCGGGCCGCGGCCCGTTCGGTGGCCGCAATCGCATCGATGTTCGGTCTCGGAGAACGACTGCCCGATTTCGGTACCTGCAGTGCGAGGTATTCAGGAGAATAATGTTCGAAAACGGAATTGTCGTCATCGGCCTCGGGTACATCGGCCTCCCGACGTGCGCAGCGATCGCGGCCGGCGGCGTGCGGGTCATCGGGGTCGACGTGGACGCGTTCACCGTCGCCGAGATCAACGCCGGTCGGTCACCGGTGTACGAACCGGACCTCGACCGGGCGGTGACCGACGCCGTCACCGGCGGTCTGCTGACCGCTACGGTCGACGTCCCGACCGCTGACGCCTTCCTCATCGCGGTGCCGACCCCGTTCATCGGCGACCACCAGCCCGATCTGTCCTACGTGCGCGCCGCGACCGCATCGATCGCGCCGCGGCTGCGCGGCGGCGAGGTCGTCATCCTCGAGTCGACGTCGCCGCCCTACACGACCCGACAGATCAGCCGATGGCTCTCCGAGGCACGCCCCGACCTCACCTTCCCGCACCAGACCGGCACCCCCGACGTGCACGTCGCCTACTGCCCCGAGCGGGTGCTGCCCGGTCGCATCATGACCGAGATCGTGACCAACGACCGGATCATCGGCGGTCTCACCCCGCGGTGCAGCGAGCGGGCCGCCGAGGTCTACCGGATCTTCTGCGAGGGCGCCGTCCTGCTCACCGACGCCACCAGTGCCGAGATGGCCAAGTTGACGGAGAACTCGTTCCGCGACGTCAACATCGCCTTCGCCAACGAGCTGGACGCAGTGTGCACCGAAGTGGGCGTCGATGCCTGGGAGGTCATCCGGCTGGCGAACTGCCACCCCCGGGTCAGCATCCTCAACCCGGGCCCGGGCGTCGGTGGGCACTGCATCGCCGTCGACCCGTGGTTCATCGTGTCCGCCGCGCCGCGGCAAGCCCGGCTGATCAGGACAGCGCGCGAGGTGAACGATGCCCGACCTGGATCCGTGGTGGACGCTGTCGCCGAGGCCGTCGAAGCCGTGACC
>JASLAP010000033.1 GCA_030147065.1 Pseudonocardia sp.
GGCGTCCTGCTGGTCCGGCACCGGGTGGACACCGGGGTGCTCACCCAGGCCCTGCACGCCGGGTTCCGCGCGGTGGTCGGGGTCCAGGAGACCCAGCGGCTCGGCCAGGCGTGCACGGTCTCCCGCCAGGTGTCCGACGGCGTCCGCCGGGCGGCCGGGATGGCGCCGACGACGACGAGCGCGAGCCGGGGGCGGACGGTCACCATCTTCAGCGGCAAGGGCGGCGTCGGGAAGTCCACGATCGCCACCGACGTCGGTGTCGCGCTGGTCCAGTCCGGCGTCCGCACCTGCCTGGTCGACCTGGACCTCAGCTTCGGCGATGTCGCGGTGATGCTCGGGCTGCTCCCGTTGCGCACCCTCACCGACGCCGTCTCGATGGCGGCGAACCTCGATGCCGCGGGTGCGGCCGCGCTGGTCACCCCGCACTCGTCGGGCCTGCACGTGATCCTCGCCCCGGCCGAGCCGCGCGGCGCGGAGGACGTCTCCGCCGAGCTGGTGGGCCGGCTGCTCCCGCTGCTGGCCGAGCTCTACGACGTCGTCCTGGTGGACACCCCGCCCGCGTTCACCGAGGAGGTGCTCGCCGCGCTGGACGTCTCCGACGAGGTCGTCCTGGTCACCACGCCCGAGGTGCCCTCGATCAAGAACCTCAAGCTCACCCTGCAGACGCTGGACCTGTTGGGCTATCCCGCGGGTCAACGCCGGATCGTGCTCAACCGGGCCGACCCGCACCTCGGCATCGGCGCGGCCGACGTCGCGGCCATGGTCGGGACGGGGGTGCTGATCGAGGTGCCCGCCGACCGGGCCGTCCCGATCTCGATCAACCACGGGGTGCCGATCGTCCTCGAGCAGCCCAAGCACCCGATCAGCCGAGCCCTCCGCCAGCTCGCCACCGCGGTGCGCGGCGGGACACCGCAGCCGGTGCCGGGCACCGACCGCAACGGTGCCGGGCGCCGTGGTCTGCTGCGCCGCAAGGAGTCGGCCCGATGACACTCGCCCGGCGCCTGGCCGGTGCCGGCGGCCCGCCGGCCGCCACCCCGGCGCCGGCCGTGAAGGCCCACGGGACCACCCGCACCGATCCGGCCCGCGTCGACCACGTCGCCGACGTCAAGCGCAGCGTGCGCCAGGCCCTGGTCGCCAGCCTCGGCCCGAAGCTCTACGACCCGCACATGACCCAGACCGACCTCGAGTCCCGGGTGCGCCAGACGCTGCAGGCGGTCATGGAGCGCGAGGAGACCCCGCTGTCCGGCCCGGACCGGGCCCGGGTCACCCAGGAGGTGGCCGACGACATCCTCGGCTTCGGCCCGCTCGAGCCGCTGCTCAACGACCTCGACGTGACCGAGGTGATGGTCAACGGGCCCGAGCACGTCTTCGTCGAGCGCGCGGGCAGGCTCACCAGGGTCGACACCAGGTTCAACGACGAGGCCCACCTGCGGCGCACCATCGACAAGATCGTCACGGCGGTCGGCCGCCGGGTGGACGAGTCGAGCCCGATGGTCGACGCCCGGCTGCGCGACGGCAGCCGGGTCAACGTCGTCGTCCCGCCGATCGCGGTCGACGGCTCCAGCCTGACGATCCGCAAGTTCGCCGCCGACCCGTACACCGCCGACGACCTCGTCGCGTTCGGCACCTTCACCCCGGTGATGCGCGACTTCCTCGACGCCTGCGTGCGCGGCCGGCTCAACATCCTGATCAGCGGCGGCACCGGGTCGGGCAAGACGACCACGCTCAACGTGCTCTCCTCGTCGATCCCGGACGGCGAGCGGATCGTCACCATCGAGGACGCTGCGGAGCTCCAGCTGCACCAGGAGCACGTGCTGCGGCTGGAGTGCCGGCCGTCGAACATCGAGGGCAAGGGGCAGGTCAGCATCCGCGACCTGGTGCGGAACTCGCTGCGGATGCGCCCGGACCGCATCGTGGTCGGCGAGGTCCGCGACGGGGCCGCGCTCGACATGCTGCAGGCGATGAACACCGGCCACGACGGCTCGCTGGCCACCGCGCACTCCAACGGCCCGCGCGACTCGCTGAGCCGGTTGGAGACGATGGTGCTGATGGCCGGGGTGGACCTGCCGGTGCGCGCCATCCGCGAGCAGGTGGCCAGCGCGATCGACCTGGTGGTGCACCAGAGCCGGATCAAGGACGGCAGCCGGCGGATCACCCACGTCACCGAGGTGGTGGGGATGGAGGGTGAGATCATCACGCTGCAGGACATCTTCCTGATGGACTACAGCGCGGGCTTCGACGCGCACGGCCGCTTCCAGGGCGTGCTGCGGCCGACCGGGCTGCGTCCGCGGGTGCTGGACCGCCTCGCCGACCGCGGCGTGCGGGTCGACCCGGCGACGTTCACCGTCGACCCGCTCCGATGACCGGCCGGGTCGCCGCCGTCATGCTGGTGCTCGGCGTGCTGCTCGGGCTCGGCGCAGCGCCCGCGGCCGCCCAGGTGGCCGACCCGGGCGAGGTGGCGGTGGACGACGTCACCGTCGCGGACGGGCGGATCCACTTCCTGGTCACCGGGCTGGACGGGAGCGCCGGCCCGGCCGCCCTGACCGGCCCGGTGTCGCTGCGGGTGGCCGGCTACCCCGTCGCCGCCCGGGCGGTCCTGCCGCGGGACCGGCCCGTTGCCCCGCCGCGCAGCACGATCCTGGTCGTCGACACCAGCGGTTCGATGAGCGGTGCGCTGCTGGACGAGGTCCGGCTGGCCGCCGGGTCGTTCCTGGACGCGGCACCCGCGGCGGACCGCATCGGGCTGGTCTCCTTCGCCGACCGGCCGGTCCTGCTGGTACCGCCGACCGGGCAGCGCGAGGCCGTCCGCGCGGCCGTCGCCGGCCTGCTCGCGGCCGGGTCCACCAGCCTGTACGACGCGATCGACCTCGGGCTCAGCACCCTGGGACCGGGGCCGGACGGCCAGCTGCTCGTGCTGAGCGACGGCGCCGACACCGCCAGCGCCCTGGACCTGTCCGGGTTGCTGGACCGCGAGCGGGCCAGTGGCGTCCGGGTCGACCTGGTCAGCGTCGGGTCCGCCGCGCGGGGTGCGACCGACCCGCAGCTGGTCATGATCGCCGAGGCCGGTGCGGGTCGGGTGTTCCGGGCGCAGAGCGCCGGGGACGCCGCGCAGGTGTTCCGCGACCAGGCGGACCGGACCAGCACCACCTTGTGGGTGGAGGCCCCGCTGCCACCCGGCTTCGCCGCCGCGACCGCACGCCTGCAGCTGAGCATGCAGTGGGCCGGCCGACCGGTCGAGGTGGACACCACGGTGGCGCTGGCGGCGGGCACCGCGTCCGCGGGCGGGATCGCCCCGGCGGCCGGGGCGTCGTGGCCGTGGCTCACCGCCGGCCTGGCCGGGGTCTTCGGCGCGCTCGCGCTGCTGATCGTGGCGATGGTCGCGGTGCCGAGGTCGGTGCGGGACCGGCGCCGGGTCCAGGCGCTGGTCGGGCAGTACGGCGCCGGCAGCCGGCGGGGTGCGCTCGACCGCGGGGCAGGCGGCCTGCGCCGGGGCGCCCTGCAGGTGGCCGACCGCGTCGTCGCCCAGCGGGGGATCGGCGTCCGGCTGGCCGCCCGGCTTGACCAGGCCGCGGTGGCCTGGCGCCCCGGGGAGTGGCTGCTGCTCTGCACGGGCATCGTGATCGGGCTCGCCGTCGGGCTGACCCTGCTCACCGGCACGCCGCTGGTCGGGCTGCCGCTGGGGGTGCTGATCGGCTTCTTCGGCCAGCGCATCTTCCTCTCGGTGCGGGCCGGACGGCGGCTCGCGGCGTTCGGCGAGGACCTGCCCGACGCGCTGCAGCTGGTGGCGAGCGGGCTGGCCAGCGGGTACTCGCTGCCCCAGGCGCTGGACTCGGTGGTCCGGCTCGGGGCGGGACCGGTGGCCGTGGAGGTGGGCCGGGCGCTCGCGCTGTCCCGCCTCGGGACCCCGGTGGAGGACGCCCTCGAGCAGGCGGCCGACCGGATCGGCAGCGTCGACATGAAGTGGGTGGTGATGGCGATCCGCGTCCAGCGCGACGTCGGCGGCAACCTCGGCGAGGTGCTGCGCCAGGTCGCCGAGACCATCCGGGAACGCGGCTGGCTGCGTCGCCACGTCAAGGCGCTGTCCGCGGAGGGTAGGCTCTCCGGGATCATCATCGCGGCCCTGCCGGTGGTCGTCGGCGGCTACATGTTCCTGGTCCAGCCCAGCTACGTGCGCCCGCTGGTCACCGAGCCGCTCGGCCTGCTGATGCTCGCCGGGGGCACCCTGATGCTCATGATCGGGATGTTCGCCATGAACAAGCTCGCCAAGGTCGAGCTGTGATCGCCCCGGGGCTGGTGCTGGGCTTCGGGCTGGGGTCGGTGTTCGTCGCGCTGATGCTCGCGGTGACGGCACTGGCGACCGTCCGCAACGAGCGCAGCCAGATCTCCCGCAGCTCGGTGCTGGTGGCGGGACTGGGGTCGACGACCGCCCGGACCACGGCGCCACCGGTACCGTTCCGCATCCGGGTGCTGCACCCGATGTGGAACGCGGCGACCGGGCTGGCCCGCGCCCTGTCGGGCAGCGGCGTGAGCGCGAACCTGGCCCGCCGCCTCGACCTCGCCGGCAACCCCGCCCGCTGGTCCATCGAGCGGATCCTCACCGCCAAGGGCGTGGGGCTGGTCGGGCTCGGGCTGGTCGGTGCCGCGTTCGGGTCCTCGGTGCTGACCCGGATCATCTTCGGCCTGCTCGGCGCGGTGATCGGGTTCTTCGTGCCGAACCTGCTGCTCTACAACGCC
Source organism: Pseudonocardia sp. (assembly GCA_030147065.1). Classification (GTDB taxonomy): domain Bacteria; phylum Actinomycetota; class Actinomycetes; order Mycobacteriales; family Pseudonocardiaceae; genus Pseudonocardia. The sequence continues at coordinate 4,735 of JASLAP010000033.1, forward strand.
GGGGCCAAGCGCCAGCAGCAGGTGCAGAAGGGCCTCGCGGACACCGTCGACCTGCTGGTGATCAGCATCCAGGCCGGTCTGGGGTTCGACGCGGCGCTCTCCCAGGTCACCCGGAACACCACCGGGCCGCTGGCCGGGGAGTTCCACCGGGTGCTCCAGGAGATGCAGATCGGCAAGAGCCGCCGGGAGGCGTTCCAGGCGTTGGCCGACCGGGCGGGGGCACCGGACGTGCGGCACTTCGTGGGCGCGGTGGTGCAGGCCGACGCCCTGGGCGTGCCGATCTCCGGCGTGCTCGCCGAGCAGGCCGGCGAGATGCGCACCCGGCGCCGGCAGCGGGCCGAGGAGCAGGCCCAGAAGGTGCCGGTGAAGATGCTCTTCCCGATGATGTTCTTCGTGCTGCCCGCGCTGTTCATCGTGATCCTCGGGCCGGCCGCCCTGTCCATCATGGGCACCTGACCCCGGCTCAGGACGATCAGGTCCGGTCGGGCCCGTCCGGCGGAGCCGACGGCCGTCGCGGACGGGTGGGGCCGCCGGTCGCCGGGCGCTCCGGACCCTCGTCCAGCACGTAGGGGGCGAGGTTCTCGTGCAGGTGCTTGAGCGCCTGACCGCACAGCTGCGAGACGCGGGACTCGCCCACCCCGAGTTCCCGGGCCAGCTCGCGCATCGGACGCCCGTTGAGGTAGTACCCGGCGATGGCGTGGCGCTCCCGGTCGGGCAGGGTGGCCACGGCATCTTGGAGGTAGGTGTCGAACTCGCGCGCGACGAGGATGTCCGGGGGTGTGGTCGCTGCGGTGGGGAGCCGGTGGCTGCCGGCTGCGGTCACCGCGTCCAGGCTGAGCACCGCGGCCCCCAGGGTGTCCGCCCGGGTCCGGCGTAGCCGGTCGACGCTCATCCCCAGTACGGTCGCGACCTCCGCCGTGCTGGGCTCCCGCCCGAACAGGGCTTCGAGGCTCTCGACGGCGTCGGCCGCGTGGTGGGAATCCGAGCGGACCGATCGGGCGGCCCAGTCCCACCGGCGCATCTCGTCGAGCATGGCTCCGCGGACGCGCTTCGCCGCGAAGGCGGGGAACGTGGCGCCGTGCTCGGGCCGGAACCGGCGCGCGGCATCGAGGAGGGCTTCGGAGCCGGCCCCGAACAGGCCTGCCCGGTCGACGTGCGCCGGGAGGCGACGGCCGACCTGCAGGAGGACCTGGCGCACCAGCCCGAAGTGCTGCTCGACCAGACGCCGCACCTCGGCGGAGCGCGAGGGCGGAGGGTCGCTGCCATCCGCGGACAGCGGGTCGCCGTCCTCTCCGATCAGGAAGAGTCCGCGACCGGGCCCCGATCCGAAGGGCAGCCGGAGCGAGTGGACGACCGACGGTGGCATCAAGGTGTGATCATCGTGTGACCCTCCGGGCGGGAAGTGTCGTCGGTCGTCCGTGGATCGACGATCCGGGACTCGGCGTACCACCCCGCACGATACTCCGAACGGGGGATTCTCCAGCGACGATCGGGCGCCCCGATCGGCGGAACGGGCGGCGCGGGGCACGGCGTGCGGGCCGGCGGCCGCCGGACCCGGTGATCGTCCTGGACCCGCCCGACCGGAGACCGGACGCGTCGCGGTGGCCGGCCGCCTCGATCGGGGATATTCACTCGTCCGTCGAGATAGTTGACGAGTGAGGAGATCCTGTGGACGGCCGGTACCGGTGGTGGGGGCTGGTCGCGATCAGCCTCGGCGTGGCATTGATCATCGTCGACACCACGATCGTCAACGGGACGATTCCGGCGATCATCACCGACCTGGGCATCACCTCCAGCCAGGCGCAGTGGGTCCAGGAGTCCTACGCGGTGGTGTTCGCCGCGCTCCTGCTGGTCGCCGGCCGGCTCGCCGACCTGCTGGGCCGCCGCCAGGTCTTCCTGGCCGGCACGGTGGTCTTCGTCGTGGCGAGCCTGCTCGCCGCGCTCGCGCCCACCGGGGAGGTGCTGGTCGCCGGCCGGTTCCTGCAGGGGATCGGCGGGGCCGCGTTGCTGCCCACCTCGCTGTCGCTGATCAACACCACGTTCCGCGGCCGGGAGCGTGGTCAGGCGTTCGCGGTCTGGGGCGCGACGATCGGCGGCGCGGCCGCGCTCGGCCCGCTGCTGGGCGGCTGGTTGACCACCGACCTGTCCTGGCGCTGGGCGTTCGGCATCAACCTGCCGCTCGGGGTGCTGATCGTGGCCGGGGTGCTGGCGTTCGTCGCGCCGACCCCGCGGGCGCGCGGCCCCGTCGACCTCGACCCGCTGGGCGCGACGCTGTCGGTGATCGGGTTCGGCGGACTCGCCTTCGGGCTCATCGAGGGCCGGTCCTACGGCTGGTGGAGCCCGATCCGCGAGGTCGAGGTGGTCGGCCTGTCGCCGGTGCCGGTGGTGCTGGCGGTCGCGGTGCTGGCGCTGGTCGGGTTCGTCGCGCTGGCCCGCCGGCGCCGCGGCACCGGCCGCCGCGGCCTGCTCGACCTGGACCTGTTCGCCATCCCCAGCTTCCGCAACGGCAACATCGCCGCGGCGATCATCAGCCTCGGCGAGTTCGGCATCCTGTTCGCGTTGCCGCTGTGGTTGCAGAACGCGCTGGACTACACGGCCTTCCAGACCGGGCTGCTGCTGCTCGCGCTCGCCCTGGGCAGCTTCGCGGCCAGCGGGGCCGGGGCGGTGCTGACCGAGCGGATCGGGCCGCTGGCGATGGTCCGGCTGGGCATCGGGCTGGAGATCGTCGGGGTCGGCGGGCTGGCCCTCGCGGTCTCCCCGACGGCGCGCTGAACTGCCTGGCCGGCCTGCTCCCGCTGACCACCGGCAGCATCTGGCAGGACGAGCGCCGGATCGACACGCTGCCGCCGGAGAAGCGCGGGTTCGGGATGGTGTTCCAGAGCTACGCGCTGTTCCCGCACATGTCGGTGCGCCGCAACATCGCCTTCGGCCTGCAGATGCAACGGCTGCCGCGGGCGGAGGTCCGCCGCCGCACCGAGGAGGGCGTGCGGCTGGTCCAGCTGACCGAGCACGTCGACAAGCTGCCCGGCCAGCTCTCCGGCGGTCAGCAGCAGCGGGTGGCGATCGCCCGGGCGGTGGTGCTGGAGCCGTCGCTGGTGCTGATGCCACCTGCGCCGCATCTACGACCTCGCCGCCCTGCACCACGTGCGCACCGGCGCGCACGGCGCCACCGACATGTCCCCGGTGTGCATGGCCGCGTCGCTGCAGCTGGGCATCAGCGTGCCCAACTTCGGGCTGCAGGAGCACATGCCCCACTCCGCCGAGACCGACGCGGTCTTCCCGCACGCCTACCACTACGCCGACGGCTACCTGCACCCCGGCGACGAGCCCGGCCTCGGCATCGACATCGACGAGGAGCTCGCCGCGCGGTACCCGTACCGGCCGGCTTCGCTGCCGGTCAACCGCCTGCAGGACGGCACGGTGCACTCGTGGTGAACACGACCGCGGTCGTGCTCGGCGAGGTGCTCGTCGAGCTGTCCTCGACCGAGCCGATGGCGGCCGGCGGCGCGCTGCGGCTCGGCTTCTCCGGCGACGCGCTCAACGCCGCCGCGGCGGCCGCGGCCGCCGGCGCCCGGACGGTGCTGGTCGCCCGGGTGCCCGACGACGAGCTCGGCGACGCGCTGGCCGCCCACGTCACCGGCCTGGGCATCGACCCGGTCGGCCTGCGACGGGTGCCCGGCCAGCACGGGGTGTACTTCAGCCACGCCGACCCGGCCGGGCGGCGCCAGTTCGTCTACGTCCGCCGCGGCAGCGCCGGGTCCGGGCTGAGCCCGGCCGACCTCGACGCCGACCTGCTGCGCGGCGCGGTCGTGCTCGCCGGCGGCATCGCCTGCGCGATCTCGGCCGACGCCGCCGCGGCCGTGCGGCGGGCCGCCGAGCTGGCCGGCACGTTCGTCTACGACCCCAACTACCGCCCCCGGCTGACCACCGCCGACGCCGCCGCCCGCACGCTGCGCGCCCTGGCGCCGCACGCGGCGCTGGTCACCCCCTCCTGGCCGGACGAGGCCGCGGCGCTGCTGGGGCCCGACGCCGGCGCCGACCCGGCGGTGGCGGTCGACCGGCTGCGCGCGTGGGGCGCCACGGACGTCGCGTTGACCTGCGGCGATAGGGGCGTCCTGGTCACCGGGCCGGACAGCCTGCGCACCGTGTCCGCCCCGCCCGCTCCGCGGGTGGTGGACCAGACCGGCGCCGGGGACTCGTTCGCCGGCACCGTGGCCGGCCGGCTCGCCCGCGGCGACGACCCGGGGACCGCGGTCCGGCTGGGGGTGGCCGCGGCCTCGCTGTCGGTGCAGGGTCAGGGGGGCACCGGCTTCGTCCCGACCCTCGACCAGACCCGGGCGCACGCCGGCGCGCCGACCGCCAGCACGGACCCGTCCCCGCCGGTAGGAGCCACGTCCCGATGACCAGTACGACGACCGCCCTGCTCGTCCTGCACCCCGCCGACGACGTCGCCGTCGCGCTGGCCGCGCTGCCCGCCGGCGGCCAGGGCCCGGACGGCTCCGTGCTGGCCGCCGACGTGCCGGCCGGGCACAAGGTGGCCCGCCGCGACCTGCCCGCCGGCGCCCTCGTGCACAAGTACGGCCAGGTGATCGGGGTGACCACGGCCCCGGTCCGGGCGGGCGAGCACGTCCACGTGCACAACCTCGGGATGCCGGGGGAGCGGCTGCGCGCGGCCGCGCCGCCGGCCGTCCGCCCGGCCGCCGGCGGGGAGCCGCGGACCTTCCAGGGGTACCGGCGTGCGGACGGGCGGGTGGGCACCCGCAACATGGTCGGCATCCTCACCTCGGTCAACTGCTCGGCCACGGTGGCCCGCCAGATCGCCCGCCGGTTCGAGTTCACCGACCTGCCCGGGGTGGACGGGGTCGTGGCGCTCACCCACGGCAGCGGCTGCGGCATGGCCGACCGGGGCCCGGGGTGGCAGGTGCTGCGCCGCACCCTGGCCGGCTACGCCCGCCACCCCAACATCGGCGGGCTGGTCGTGGTCGGGCTGGGCTGCGAGGTCAACGAGCTGTCCGGGCTGGTGGCCGAGCTCGGCGTCGGCGGGCACGTGCCGGTGGAGTGGTTCTCCATCCAGGACGTCGGCGGCACCTCCGCCGCGGTGGCCGAGGGCGACCGCCGGGTCCGGGCGATCGCCGAGCGGCTGGCCCGCGACGAGCGCAGCGCCGCCGGGCTGGAGCACCTGGTGCTCGGCCTGCAGTGCGGCGGCTCGGACGGCTGGTCCGGGCTCACCGCCAACCCCGCCCTCGGGGTCGCCTCCGACGTGGTGGTGGCGGCCGGCGGGACCTCCCTGCTCGGCGAGACCCCGGAGATCTACGGCGCCGAGCACCTGCTCGCCGCCCGTGCCGTGGACGACGCCGTGGCCGCCGCCCTGCTCGACCGGATCACCTGGTGGGAGCGCTACACCGCGGACCAGGGCACCACCCTGGACGGCAACCCGTCGCCGGGCAACAAGGCCGGGGGCATCACCACCATCCTGGAGAAGTCGCTGGGCGCGGTGGCCAAGGGCGGGCACAGCCCGCTGGCCGAGGTGGTCGACTACGCGGTCGCGCCGACCCGGGGCGGGCTGGTGTTCATGGACACCCCCGGCTACGACCCGGTCTCGGCGACCGGCATGGTCGCCGGCGGGGCCACGGTCATAGCGTTCACCACCGGGCGCGGCTCGGTGTTCGGCAGCCGCCCGGTCCCGACGGTCAAGCTGGCCAGCAATTCCGCGATGGCCACCCGGATGGCCGAGGACATCGACGTCGACTGCGGACCGGTGGCGACCGGCGGCGTGCCGGTGGCCGAGATGGGGGAGCGGGTGCTCGACGCGATCCTGGCGGTGGCCTCCGGGCGGCCCAGCGCCAGCGAGGCGCTCGGGCTGGGCGGCGAGGAGATGGTCCCCTGGCAGCTCGGGGCCGTCCTGTGACCGACGCCGTGCCGGAGCCACCCCGGCTCGCGACCGCGACGCTCGGTCGGCTCCGCGCGGGCGTCACCGGGCCCCCGCGCCGGTCGGGCCGCACGATCGGCGTGGTGCACCTGGGCATCGGCGCTTTCCACCGCGCCCACCAGGCCCTCTACACCGAGGAGGCGATGGCGGCCGAGGGCACCGGGCGGTGGGCGATCCGCGGGGTGACCCAGCGGTCGCGGGCGGTCGTCGACCAGCTCGCCCCGCAGGACGGCCTGTACGGCGTGCTGGAGCTGGACGAGGCGACGACGGCCGCGCGGATCGTCGGCTCCGTGCACGAGGTGGTCTCGGCGGCCGACGAGCCCGAACGGGTGCTGGCCGGGATCGCCGAGCCGACGGTCGGCGTGGTGACCCTGACGGTCACCGAGAAGGGCTACCGGCGCGGCCCGGACGGCCGGCTGGACCTGGACGACGTCGGGGTGCGGGCCGATCTGCAACGGCCGGACACCCCCGTGACGGCCATCGGGCAGCTGGTGCGCGGCCTGCAGCGGCGCGCCCGCGACGGCGCCCCGCTGACCGTCGTGTCCTGCGACAACCTCGTCGGCAACGGGGGGGTGGTCGCCGCCCTGGTCGCGGACTTCTGCGCCGCGCTGCCCCCGGCCGAGGGCGGGCCGTTGGCGGACTGGGTGGGCGCCGCGGTGCGCTTCCCGAGCAGCATGGTCGACCGCATCGTGCCGGCGACCACCGACCGCGACCGGGCCCGCGCCGCGGAGCTGTTCGGCCTGCGCGACGAGGCGCTGGTGGTGGCCGAGCCGTTCCGCCAGTGGGTGATCGAGGACGACCTCGCCGGGCCCGTCCCGGCCTGGGACCGGGCCGGCGCGATCATGACCGCGGACGTGGCGCCGTACGAGGCGGTGAAGCTGCGCCTGCTCAACGCCACCCACTCGCTGCTGGCCTACACGGGGGCGCTCGCCGGCTACCGGACCATCGCCGAGGCCGTCCGCGACGAGCGGCTGGCCGCCGCCGCGGCCGCGCTGATGGCCGAGGACGCGCTGCCCACCCTGGTCCCGCCCGACGGCGTGGACCTGGCCGACTACCAGCGGTCGGTGCTGCACCGCTTCGCCAACCCGGCCCTGCACCACCGCACCACCCAGGTCGCGATGGACGGCTCGGTGAAGCTGCCGGTGCGGCTGCTCGGGACGGTGCGCGACCGGCTGCGGGCCGGGGCCGAACCGCGCTGGGCGGCGCTGGCCGTCGCGGCCTGGATGACCTACGTCGCCGTGGGCCGCGACGTGCACGGTCGCCCGCTGCCGCTCGAGGACCCGCTGGCGGACCGGCTGCGGACCGCGGCCGCCGGACCGGAGGCCGGGCTGGTCGACCGGATGCTCGGGGTGTCCGAGGTGTTCGGGCCCGACCTGCGCGACTCGACCGTCCTGCGGGACCTGCTCGCCGAGCACCTCGGGCGCCTGCGCCCCGGGCACTGAGCCTCTCCAACCCGGGTCAGAACCTGCGGTAGACCCCTCGCTGATCGTCCGCTTCGCCGGTCCCGGCAGCCGTGTGAAGCGATAGAAGCGACGCTGCGGACATGCCAGCTTGATCAACATGCCCGGCCCGCGCCCCCTCATCAGCACTGGTGAGCTGGCGCGTGCCCTGGGCATCACAGCCCGGACCTTGCAGCGCTACCGCAGGCAGGGGCTCATCACGCCCGCGTCGGAAACGGTCAGCGGTCGAGCCCGCTGGATCGAGGAGGACGTCCGCGAGCAACTCCGCAAGGCACGCCAGGACTACCGGCCACCGACGCGCGCAGAGGACGACGGCGGCCAGTAGTGCCCCAGGTACCCGAGCGCGGAACGGGCTCGGCTACCTCCCGTCGGGCACCTGGTCCTTGACGTCGTCGTAGCCGGCCTTGGCGGGGGCCTCGGTGGGCGCGTAGACCACCCGGATCACGCCCGTCGGGAACACCTCTGTCGCGGTCACCGCCAGGTGGTACGGGTCGTCGCCCTCGTCGAAGAGCCGGCGGCCCTTGCGCGCGGCCACCGGGTGCACCAGCAGGCGGAGCTCGTCGACCAGCCCCGCGGCGAGCAGCTGCTGTACCACCGAGATCGAGCCCGGGATCAGGATGCCGCGGGTGCCCGGATCGGCCTTGAGCGCGGTGACGGCCTCGACGAGGTCACCGGCGAGCTGCTCGGAGTTGCGCCAGGAGAACTCGAGCGACCGGCGCGAGACGACGATCTTGCGCAGGTCGCCGATCTGCTTGGCGAACGGCGCGTCCTCCCCGCCCGCGGCCTCCCGGTCGGGCCACGCCCCGGCGAAGCTGTCGTAGGTCTCGCGGCCGATGAGCAGCACGTCGGCGGTGTCGTAGTCCTCGGCGACGGCGCGGCCCATGTTCTCGTCGAAGTACGGGAAGTGCCAGTCGGGGTCGATCTCGGCCACGCCGTCGGCCGAGATGAACAGGGTGGAGATGAGCTTCGCCATGGGGGTGGCCCCTTCCGTCGCGGTTGTCGGTGGGAAGACCCCCGCGGGGCACGCGAACTCATCGGTCGATCTGCCCGGTTCCCCGGAGAACGTCCGCGCGCCCGGGGCGGGAGCAGCGGCCCGCGACGCCGGGCGCCCTCAGTCCTCGCGGGTCCACGAGCCCAGGACCATCAGCGTCTTGGTGCCCACGACGTTGCCCGTGCGCCGGAGGCGGTCGATCGTCTGCTGCAGGTGGGCGATGTCGCGCACCCGCAGGTGCAGCAGGGCGTCGGGGTCGCCGGCGATCGTGTGCACGGCCCGGACCTCCGGCACGGCGGTCGCCGCGCCGATGATGCTGGCCACCGGGGTCGAGCCGGCGTAGCGCAGCTCGGTGAACGCCTCGATCGCCCACCCGAGCTTGGCGTGGTCGACCTTGACCGTGAACCCGGTGATCACCCCGGTCTCGCGCAGCCGGTCGACGCGCCGCTTCACCGCGGCCACCGACAGGCCGACCTCACCGGCCATCTCCGAGAAGGTCCGCCGACCGTCCGCGGCCAGCAGCCGCAGCAGCTCGTGGTCGATCTCGTCCACCTGCGCCATGCCCCGCTCCTCGCCGATCACGAGCAAAGGATCGCCCGATCCCACCGCTTCCGCAGGGAGATCTTTGCGTATTGCCGGGCGCGTGTCCGGCCCTGCTTGCTTCCGGGCCGCGGCGTTGGCGTGATGGCGTGCAGGCGGCACAGCGGCAGGAGGAGAACCCGTGAGCGACGACCCCCGAGCGGTGTCCCTGGACGACAAGTACACCGCCACCGGCGGCCGGGTCCTGATCTCCGGGATCCAGGCCCTGGTGCGCCTGACGCTGGAGCAGCGCCGGCTCGACGAGGCCCGGGGACTGGACACCCGGGTCTTCATGAGCGGGTACCAGGGCTCGCCGCTGGGCGGGCTCGATTCGGAGATGGTCCGGACCCGGCGGTTCCTCGACCCCGCCGGCGTGGTGTTCCGGGCCGGCCTCAACGAGGAGCTGGCGGCCACCGCCGTCGCCGGGACGCAGCTGCTGGGGCAGCTGCCCGGCGCCCGCCACGACGGGGTGGTCGGCTTCTGGTACGGCAAGAACCCCGGTCTCGACCGGGCCGCCGACGCCATCCGGCACGGCATCGTCAGCGGCACGGCGCCCCTGGGCGGCGCGGTGGCGATCATCGGTGACGACCCGGCCAGCAAGTCCTCGACGGTCCCCAGCTCCTGCGAGCCGATGTGCCGGAGCCTGTCGATGCCGCTGCTCGCGCCCGGCACCGTCGCCGAGGTCGTCGAGTACGGCCTGCACGCCGTGGCGCTGTCCCGCGCCGCCGGGCTGTGGGCCGGCTTGAAGATCGTCGCCGATGTCGCCGACGCGTCGGCGACCGTCGACGTCACCGGGCTGTCGCGGGGCATCCCGGAGCCGAGCGCGCGGCGGTGGGAGCCGCCGACGCTGGTGGGTCCGGCGTCCCTGGACGCCGAGCACGACATGCTGACCCGCCGGCTCGACCTCGCCCGCTCCTACGCCCGCGCCGCCGGGCTGAACCGGGCGGTCTTCAGCGCCCGGCGGGCGCGCACCGGCGTGCTCGCCTCGGGCACCGGCTTCGCGGTCGTGCAGCGGGCGCTGGACGACCTGGGGCTGGACGAAGCGGCCATGGACGCCGCCGGGCTGCGGCTGATCAAGCTGGGCATGCCGTGGCCGGTGGACGCCGCGACCCTGGCCGAGCTGACCGGGGACCTGGCGGAGGTGCTGGTCGTCGAGGACAAGGTCCCGTTCCTGGAGGGACTGCTGAAGGAGGCGCTCTACGGGCGCCCGGACAGCCCGGTCATCGTCGGCCGGCGCGACGGGAGCGGCCGCCCGCTGCTGTCCGCCCGGGGGGCGCTGGGCTCCGACGACGTCGCCCGGGCGCTCGCCGCCCGGCTCGGCCGCGACCGGCTGCCCGCGGCCGCGGCGGCCCACCTGGAGGCCCTCGCGCCGGCCCGCCGCTCGCGCATCGCGCTGCCGACGGTCCCCGCGCGGACTCCGTACTTCTGCTCCGGCTGCCCGCACAACACCTCCACCCGCACCTCCGACGACACGCTCGTCGGCGCCGGCATCGGCTGCCACGCCATGATCGCGCTGGACGGGCACGGCCGGGGCACCCAGGTCGGGATCACCCAGATGGGCGGGGAGGGCGCGCAGTGGATCGGGCTGGCCCCCTTCACCGACGACCGCCACCTCGTGCAGAACCTGGGGGACGGCACCTTCCACCACTCCGGGTCGCTGGCGATCCGCGCGGCGGTGGCCGCCGGTGCGCGCATCACCTACAAGCTGCTCTACAACGACGCCGTCGCGATGACCGGCGGCCAGCGCGCCGAGGGCCGCCTCGACATCCCCACCCTGACGCGGTGGCTGGCGACCGAGGGCGTGCGCAAGGTCGTCATCACCACCGCCGACCCCGCGGCCTACCGGGGCGTGCGGCTCGACCCGGTCGCCGACGTCCGCAGCCGGGACGGGCTCGCCGAGGCCGAGCGCGAGCTCGCAGCCGTCGAGGGCGTGACCGTCCTCGTCCACGACGACCGGTGCGCGGCCGAGGAGCGCCGGCTGCGCAAGCGCGGGACGCTGCCCACCCCGGTCGAGAAGGTCGTGGTCAACGAGCGGGTCTGCGAGGGCTGCGGGGACTGCGGGGAGGCCTCCACCTGCCTGTCGGTGCAGCCGGTCGAGACCGAGTTCGGCCGCAAGACCCGCATCCACCAGGCGTCCTGCAACTCCGACCTGTCCTGTCTGAAGGGTGACTGCCCGTCGTTCCTGCTCGTCGAACCCCGCACCGCCCGGCGCCGGCAGCCGCCGCCGCTGCCCGTCGCGCTGCCCGAGCCCCGCCGCCGCACCACCTCCGACGAGGTGCTGCTGCGGATGCCCGGCATCGGCGGCACCGGCGTGGTCACGGTCTCCCAGATCCTGCAGATGGCCGCGCACCTCGACGGTCTGCACGCCGCTGGGCTGGAGCAGATCGGGCTGGCCCAGAAGGGCGGCCCGGTGGTCAGCGACGTCCGCATCGCCAAGGAGCCGATCACCGGCGCGCTGCGCGCCTCCCGGGCCCGCGTCGACGTCCTCATCGGGTTCGACCTGCTCGGCGCGGCCGCCGAGGCCAACCTCGCCGCCGCGCGTCCCGACCGCACCGTCGCCGTGGTGAACACCGCTGTCATCCCGACGGCGGCGATGGTCACCGGCCGGGTGGTGCTCCCCGACAGCCCCGCCGACGCCCTCGAGCGGATCGCCTCGGCCACCCGGGCGGAGGCGAACCTGCACCTGGACGCCTCGGGGCTGGCCGAGGCGCTGTTCGCCGACCACATGCCGGCCAACGTGCTGCTGCTCGGGGCCGCCTACCAGCACGGCTGCCTGCCGCTGTCGGCGGCGGCCGTCGAGCGGGCGATCCGGCTCAACGGCGCCGCGGTGGACGCGACCCTGGCGGCGTTCCGGTGGGGTCGGGCCGCGGTGGTGGACCCGGCCGCGGTGGCGGCGGCGCTCGCCCGGCCCCACCCGGCCGTCGTCGAGGTCGACGAGTTCGCGGCCCGCATCGCGGCGGGCCCGTCGACCGCGCCGACCGGTGGTGCGCTGACCGACGTCCTCGCCACCCGGGTGGCCGACCTCGTCGGGTACCAGGGCGTCGACTACGCCACCCGCTACGCCGAGGAGGTGCGGCGGGTCACCGCGATCGCCACCGACCGGGCCGGCGCGGCGGCGGGGGAGCGGATCGGGACCGCCTACGCCCGGGGCCTGCACCGGTTCCTGGCCTACAAGGACGAGTACGAGGTCGCCCGGCTGCACCTCGACCCGGTCGAGCGGGCCCGCCGCGACGCGGAGTTCGGCCCGGACGCCGAGGTGTCGGTGCTGCTGCACCCGCCCGTGCTGCGCGCGCTGGGCGTCCGGCGCAAGATCCGGCTGCGGCGCACCGCGGAGCCCGCCTTCCGGGTCCTGCGCGCCGCCCGCAAGCTGCGCGGGACCCCGCTCGACGTCTTCGGCTACGCCCACGTCCGCCGGGTCGAGCGCGAGCTCGTCGCCGAGTACCAGTCGGCCGTCCGCCGCGCGCTCGGGCACCTGCGCCCCGGCACCGTCGACGCGGTCGTGGCGATCGCCGAGCTGGCCGACGTCGTGCGCGGCTACGAGGACATCAAGCTCGCCAACGTCGCCCGGTTCCGGGAGCAGGTCGCCGCCGCCCTCGCCGCCCTCGACTGACGCGCCGGTGACGACCCCTCAGTGGCGGGGTGACCGGGGGAGCGGGTGGTGGGCTGGGACCCGTCCGGCGGCCGACATCACGAGGATCTCCGCGGCGTCGTCGGTGGGCGCGCTGAGCCGGTGCGGGCGGGCCGTCCCGGGACCACCCGTCGGGCCGGTAGCCGCGCCCGGGTCCGCTCCCCGGCGTGTGGAGGGCTACTGGTCCAGGATGCAGAACTCGTTACCGGAGGGATCGGCGAACACGAGCCAGGGGTGATCGGGCGGGTCGGTGAGCAGGATCGCTCCCCGCTCCAGGACGCGCTCGACGACGTGGTCGTCCCCGGCCTCGCGGCGCACGTCGAGGTGCAGCCGGTTCTTCCCGCGCTCGGGCTCGGGCTCGGGGCAGAGCTCCACCAGCGGGCCGACGCCGGACGGGTGGCGCAGCGTCGTCGCCCCGGCCGTCCCCGCCGCCGGCGTCCAGCCGGTGATCTCCGCCCAGAACGCGGCGTCGCGTTCCGGGTCGGCGCTGTCGAGCGGCAGCGCGGCGATCGGTCCGGTGTCGCGGTAGACCTCCCGGTCCTCCATCACGCAGAAAGCGTTGCCCTCCGGATCGGCCAGGACCACCCAGGGCACCGCGCCCTGACCGATGTCGACGTGCTCGGCGCCGAGGCCGAGCAGGCGCTGCACGACCTCCTGCTGCCGGGCCCCGCCGGCGAGGTCGGGGTGCAGGCGGGCCGGTGCCGTGGAGGGCGAGTCCACCCGCGGGAAGCGCAGGTCGAGGAAGAAGTCCTCGCCGAGGCGCAGCCGGGCCTCGACGATGTCCGGCTCGTTGGTGATCACCTCCGCGCCGACGGCGCCCGCCCAGAACCGGCCGAGCCGTCGGGGGTCACGGGCGTCCCACACGATGTTCTCGAGTCGCACCGGTGCACTGTGGAGCGGGCCGGGTGCCGGTGCAACCGCCGGTCAGCCCTCGATCGCCGGCAGGCGGCCGTCCCGGACCGCCGCGACCAGGGCCGCGTGGTCGTCGCGGACCTGGTCGGCGTAGGCGGTCGCGAACGCGGCCATGGCCCGGTCGAACCGCTCGCCGTGCTCGGAGCCCGGAGCGCCGTCGCAGTACCCGGTGAGGATCCGCGGGTCGGCGGACTGGGCGTGCCCGCGGGCCAGCACCGCCCCGACCACCCGGGCGTAGTCGTCGAGCTGGCCCGGCTTGAGCAGGACCGGGTCGATGCTGCCCTTCATGTCGCGGAACTGGCGCACCAGGTAGGGCCGGCCGCCGATCGTGGTCCAGCCCAGGAAGATGTCGCTGACGGTCTGGATCCAGCGCTGGCCGTGCACGATCCGCTCGCCGTCGTGGGCGTAGGGGACGGCGTCGGCGTAGGCCGCCAGCGCCGACGGGCCGGCCTCCTTGACCTGCAGGACCAGCGAGTCCTCGCCGTTGCCGTGCAGCAGCATCACGTAGCTGCGCCGCCCGACGCTGCCCAGGCCGACCACCCGGTGCGCGATGTCGGCGACGGCGTACCGGGACAGCAGCTGGCGCAGCTCGTCGTCCAGGCAGCGCTCGGCGTAGTCCTCGACGCCGTCGAGGACGGCGTGCGCGGTCTCGTCGTCGACCCGGGTGAGGATCGGGGGGTCCTCCACGAACCGCCACCCGGTGTGCTCGGCGCGCTCGGCGAACTTCTCCACCACCCGCCGGCTGGTGTTGCGGCGGGCCTTCTTGCCGACCCGCTTGAACACCTCGCCGAGGTCGTCGACGTCGAAGTGCGCGACGGTCTTCTCGTCGGTGGTCAGGTAGAACGCGTCCAGGACGGGCATCGCGGCGAGCTCGCGCAGGGCGGCCCGGTAGGTCCGGGCGCAGTCGGTCGCGGCCCGCACGGCCTTGTCGGCGCCGGCGCCGGTCTCCCGCGCGGCGACGACGATGCTGGCGGCCAGCCGCTTGAGGTCCCACTCCCACGGCCCGACGAGCGTCTCGTCGAAGTCGTTGACGTCCATCACCAGCCGGCGCTCCGGCGAGGCGTACAGGCCGAAGTTCGACGCGTGCGCGTCACCGCAGATCCACGCGGTCACCCCGGACGTGGGGGAGTCGGCGAGGTCGGCGGCCATCAGCCCGGCGCTGCCGCGCAGGAACGCGAACGGCGACGCGGCCATCCGGCCCACCCGCAGCGCGACCAGTTCGTCGACCCGGCCCGCGTTGGTCCGCTCGACGAACTCGACCGGGTCGGGCCGGTCCGGGCGCGGCCGGTAGGCGCTGAACGCGGCCGACGGGGTCGACTCGCGCAGCTCCACGCCGGTGGCGCGCAGCGCGGCGGGGTCGGTCAGCGCGCCGAAGACGTGGCTGTCGAAGCGCCCGCGCGGGGTGTCCCCGGCCCGGGTGACCCCGGTCGGCGGGGTGCCGTCCGCGCGGCTGCCGGCCGGGTCGAGCGGCGGCCGGTCCCGGTCGGCGGGGTCGGTCGCGGCGTCCGGTGCGGGGACCGGGGTGGCGCTCACCGGGAGGATCGTACGTTTCCCGGTGCCGTTCGCCCACCACGAAATCGACCGATCGACCGGGCCCGGTCCGGTACCGCCGGGAGTGGTGTTCGTCGACCCCGTCGGTCACCTGATGTGATCAGCCGACCCGTTCCCTTCAGCGGCCCCGCGCACACCGCCGCGCCCGCGCCCGCGGACCCCGCTCACCCGTCCGCGACGACGGCGGCGCGGCCGGCCTCCAGCCGCGCGATCGGCACCCGGAACGGCGAGCACGACACGTAGTCCAGCCCCTCGCGGTGGAAGAAGTGGATGGAGGCCGGGTCGCCGCCGTGCTCGCCGCACACCCCGAGGGTCAGCTCGGGTCGGGCGGCGCGGCCCTCGCGCACCGCGATCCGGATGAGCCGCCCGACGCCCTCGGTGTCCAGGGTCTGGAACGGGGAGTCGGCGAAGATGCCGCGGTCGAGGTAGCGGGAGAAGAACTCGCCCTCCACGTCGTCGCGGGAGAAGCCCCAGGTGGTCTGGGTGAGGTCGTTGGTGCCGAAGGAGAAGAACTGCGCGGCCCCGGCGATCGGGCCCGCGGTCAGCGCCGCCCGCGGCAGCTCGATCATCGTGCCCACCGGGGCGCCCAGCTCGGTGCCGCTGCGTCGGGACTCCTCGGCGAGCACCGCCGAGGTCTCCTCGGCGATCGCCCGCAGCTCCTGGGCGGCGCCCACCAGCGGGATCATGATCTCCGGGCAGACCCCGACGCCGCTGTCCCGCAGCACGGCGGTGGCCTGGGCGATCGCCCGGACCTGCATGCCGAACAGCCCGGGCACGGCCAGGCCGAGCCGGACGCCGCGCAGGCCGAGCATCGGGTTCTGCTCGTGCAGCCTGCGGACCGCGGCCAGCAGCCACGTCCCGCTCGTCGGGTTCGCCGTGGTCCGCGGCCAGGGCGACGCGCACCGACAGCTCGGTCAGGTCGGGCAGGAACACGTGCAGCGGCGGGTCGAGCAGCCGGATGGTGACCGGGCGGCCGGGCATGGCGCGCAGGATCGCCACGAAGTCGTCGCGCTGCAGGGGCAGCAGCTCGGCGAGCACCGCGTCCCGCTCGGCGTCGGTGCCGGCGAGCACCAGCCGCTCGACCAGGGCGCGGCGGCAGCGGGGGTCCCCCGATCAGGCGCAGCGTGGGGCGGCCTCGACTACGCCGCCGAGCTGTTCCGCGAGAAGCAACTGCGCAGCGTCACCGCCTACACGCGCGCCGACGGCGAGGAGTTCCTCCGGCTGGCCGGTGCGCTCGGCGTCCGGCCCACCGGTCACAGGGGCATCCGCTCGATGCTGTCGTCGACCGGCCGGCGCGGGGTGGCCGGCGGCGGTCCGCCGGACGGCGCCCACCCGACGCGCAGCACCAGCTGCGGGGACAGGGTTCCGCCGAGGACGCGGTCGCGCACCACCGCCCGGGTCGCGCCGATCTCCAACGGCTGGCTGAGCGGGCAACTGGCCAGGCCCAGCGCGGTCGCGTGCAGCAGCACGGCGCTGGCCGCCTCACCGGCCCGCAGCCAGGACAGGGTGTCGTCGGAGGCGGTGCCGAGCACGAGCAGCAGGGCGCCGTCGTCCTCCGGGGCGGGGGCCTGGGCCAGCGTCCCCGGGGGGAACCGGCGCGCGGTGCCGTCGCCGGTGCCGACCGGGTCGGTCAGCAGGTTGGCGGCCGGGATCCCGGTGCCGTCGCCGCTGCCCCCGGTCCACATCGCGGTCTCGGTGCGGTACCCGGGGTTGCTCTCCTGCCTCCGGTCGGCTTCCCGGATCGCGGCCAGCAGCGTGCCGTGCATGCCGGCCGGGACCGGGCGCAGCACGGCGCCCTGCTCGCCGGCCCGCTCGGCCAGCTCGGCCACGAAGCCGTCGGGCACCTCCCAGCTGCTGAACCGGCGGCGGTCGGTGCGCCGCGCGGACAGCGCCTTGGCGGGGCCCAGGTCGGTGTCCGGGGCCGTGTCCGGGTGCAGGGTGATCGCGGCGAGGTGGTCCGGCTCGTCGGGGTTGGGCAGCCGGTGCACCTCGGCGACCAGGCCGGCGGCCGACAGCGCGATCCACAGATGGTGCAGCGCGGCACCGCAGCTGATCACCAGGTCGCGGCCGTCCGCGTCGGTGACCGGCAGCCAGCGGCTCTTGTCGGTGTAGAGGTGCACGCTGCGCGGGCCGACCACCCACCGCCAGGGCTGGCTGTTGTGCACCGACGGCGCGCGGGCGGCCAGCTCGATCGCGGCCCGGACCGTCCGCCGGTCCACCCCGGCGACCCTCTCGTCAGTCATCGTGTTCCCCTCTCCGGTCCGGTCCGCGTGCCGGCTCCGGCTGTTCCCGGTAGCGCGCGGCTGCGCGATCCGACACGTCGAGCATGCGACCGGCGGGGCGGCCACCGGCAGGACCGCACGACCCCCCGGTGCGGGCCATCGGTCCCCTCCTCGCCGCCGTCGAGTGCGACACCAGCGCCCCGGGCGGGGCGCTGAGGGCGATCTCGGCGTCAGCGGGTGAGGTGGAAGCGGACGGTGTCCGCGATCCGGCGGGGTCGGTGCAGGACGTCACCGGCGCCGAACCGCAGCACCGTCCAGCCCGTGCGGGTCAGGTACGCCTGGCGGTCCAGGTCGCGTCGGGCGCGGTCGGGGGTCAGGTGGTCGCGGCCGTCGTACTCGATGCCCAGCCGGAACGCGGGGTAGGCGAGGTCGAGGCGGAACCGCCCGACCGGGTGCTGGAGGACCGGGCAGGGCAGTCCGCCGTCGTGCAGGGCGATCCGGATCCGGGTCTCCATGGGCGATTCCGACAGCGGGTTCGCCAGCGCGACCACTTCGGCGATCCGGCGGCATCCCCGTGCTCCTGGGTGCCGCCGCGCCAGGTGCAGGACGTCGGTCGGGGCGAAGCCGCAGGTCCGGCTGAGCGCATCCACCGCGACCACGGCCGCGACCCGGTCCGGTCGGCGGGCGAGGTCGTAGGCCGTGCGTGGACCGGTGGTGACCAGGACGCCGCCGACCCGGGTGATCTCGTCGGCGGTCAGGGTGTCGCGCCGGACGACGAGGCCGGGCTGGGCGCGCAGCGGGCCGGGGACGACCAGTTCGGCCGGGGCGTGCGGTGGTCCGCAGGACGCCCCGAGCAGTTCCGCGGCGGACCAACCGCCCAGCACCGCGCCGTCGGTGAGCAGTTGGGCGGCCAGGGAGCGGGTCGCGAGGTCGTCGGGTGACGCGGCGGTGACGTAGATGTCCGGGAAGAGCCGGCGGAACCGTGGTCCGCGCAGCTCCTTCGGGGTCACCCGGCCGGCCGCGACCGCGGTGGACCCCCGGAACGGTGGGTTCAGCACCCCGCTACTGACGGTGCCCGCGGCGTCCCGGTTCCACCGTTCGTCGAGATCTACCTCAGCGCCCTCCGGGGGGCCGTCATGTGCATCTCGGCGCGGGGTCCGGCGGCCGTCGTCCGGGCGAGCCCGATCAGGCCAGGGACAGGAACAGCTTCTCCAGCTTGGCGCGGTCGATGGTGCCCTCCTCGCCGGCCGAGATGCACTGCTGCAGGCCGGAGGCGATGATCGCGAACCCGGCCTTGTCCAGGGCCCGGGAGACCGCGGCGAGCTGGGTCACCACGTCCTCGCAGTCCCGGCCCTCCTGCAGCATCCGGATCACCCCGCCGAGCTGGCCCTCGGCCCGGCGCAGCCGGTTGACCACGGTGCCGATCACGTCACCCTCCAGCTGCATCGCCGACGCCTCTCCCTCATACCCTCCGGTGTATCCCGACAACGGTCACGATACGTGGCCGATTCCCCCGGAGCGCGGGCCGCCGAGCACCGAGCGCAGCCGCACCAGCCGTTGCCGCAGC
>JASLAP010000279.1 GCA_030147065.1 Pseudonocardia sp.
CGCGGTCGACGACGTCCATGACGAGGTGGTAGCGGTCGAGGTCGTTCATCATCACCATGTCGAAGGGCGTGGTGGTGGTGCCCTCCTCCTTGAAGCCGCGCACGTGGAAGCTGCTGTGGTTCCGGCGCCGGTAGGTCAGCCGGTGCACCAGCCACGGGTAGCCGTGGAAGGCGAAGACCACCGGCCGGTCCTCGGTGAACAGCGCGTCGAACTCGCGGTCGGGCATGCCGTGGGGGTGCTCGGCTTCGTCCTGCAGGCGCATGAGGTCGACGACGTTGACGACCCGCACGCGCAGGTCGGGCAGCTCCTCGCGCAGGATCGACACCGCGGCGAGCGTCTCAAGAGTGGGGATGTCGCCGGCGCAGGCCATCACGACGTCGGGCAGCACATGGCCCTCCTCGTAGCTGGCCCACTCCCAGATGCCGATGCCGCGCGTGCAGTGCAGCACCGCCTCGTCCATCGTCAGGTAGTCGAGCGCTGGCTGCTTGCCCGCGACGACGACGTTGGCGTACTGCCGGCTGCGCAGGCAGTGGTCGTACGTCGACAGCAGCGTGTTGGCGTCCGGCGGCAGGTAGACCCGGACGACCTCGGACTTCTTGTTGAGCACCACGTCGAGGAAGCCGGGGTCCTGGTGCGTGAAGCCGTTGTGGTCCTGGCGCCAGACGTGGCTGGACAGCAGGTAGTTCAGCGACGCGATCGGCGCCCGCCAGGGGATCTCGCGGGTGGTCTTGAGCCATTTCGCGTGCTGGTTGAGCATCGAATCGACGATGTGGATGAACGCCTCGTAGCTGGTGAACAGCCCGTGCCGGCCGGTCAGCAGGTAGCCCTCCAGCCAGCCCTGGCACAGGTGCTCGGACAGCACCTCCATGACCTGCCCGTCCGGGCCGAGGTGCTCGTCGCCGTCCTCGGTGAGCGCGCTCCAGGCCCGGTCGGTCTCGGCGAACACCGCCTGCAGCCGGTTCGAGGCGACCTCGTCCGGGCCCATGATCCGGAAGCGGTCGGGGTTGCGCCGGACGACCTCGCGCAGGAACTCGCCGAGCACCTGGGTGGCCTCGCTGGTGGCCACGGCCGGGCGCTCGACCGCCACCGCGTGGTCGCGGAAGTCCGGCATGTTCAGGTCGCGCAGCAGCAGGCCGCCGTTGGCGTGCGGGTTCGCGCTCATCCGCCGGTCGCCGGTGGGGGCCAGCGCGCGCAGCTCGGGGACCAGCCGTCCGGTCTGGTCGAACAGCTCCTCGGGCCGGTAGCTGCGCATCCACTCCTCGAGCTGGGCGCGGTGCCCGGCGTGGCTGCGGGTGCCCGACAGCGGGACCTGGTGGGACCGGAAGGTCCCCTCGACCTGCTTGCCGTCGACCTCCTTCGGACCGGTCCAGCCCTTCGGGGTGCGCAGCACGATCATCGGCCAGGCCGGGCGGCTGCGGTCGCCGGCCCGCGCGGCCGCCTTGATCTCGGCGATGTCGTCGGCGATCGCGTCCAGGGTGGCGGCCAGCTCCTGGTGCACCTCCGTCGGGTCGTCGCCGACCACGAAGTGCGGCGTGTGGCCGTAGCCGCGCATCAGCTCGGCCAGCTCGGCGTCCGGGATCCGGGCCAGCACCGTCGGGTTGGCGATCTTGTACCCGTTCAGGTGCAGGATCGGCAGCACGACGCCGTCGCGGGCCGGGTCGAGGAACTTGTTGGAGTGCCAGCTCGCGGCCAGCGGGCCGGTCTCGGCCTCGCCGTCGCCGATCACGCAGACGACCGTCAGGTCCGGGTTGTCGAAGGCGGCGCCGTAGGCGTGCACCAGGGCGTAGCCGAGCTCGCCGCCCTCGTGGATCGAGCCGGGCGTCTCCGGGGCGACGTGGCTGGGGATGCCGCCGGGGAAGGAGAACTGCCGGAACAGCCCGCGCATCCCGTCGACGTCCTCGGTGATGCTGGAGTAGACCTCGCTGTAGGTGCCCTCCAGGTAGGCGTTGGCCACCAGACCGGGCCCGCCGTGCCCGGGCCCGGTGACGTAGAGCGCGTTCAGGTCGCGCTCCCGGATGAGCCGGTTCACGTGCACGTAGACCAGGTTCAGCCCGGGCGTGGTGCCCCAGTGCCCCAGCAGCCGCGGCTTGACGTGCTCGGGCTGCAGCGGCTCGCGCAGCAGCGGGTTGTCCAGCAGGTAGATCTGCCCGACGGACAGGTAGTTGGCCGCGCGCCAGTAGGCGTCGAGCAGTTCGAGGTCCTCGGCGCTGAGCCGGGGCCGGGCCTGGGTGGACGACGACATCGTGGGAGGGCTCCTCGGGGGGTCGACCGGGCGGCGGGTGGGGGCGAGCGGGACGCACGCGCCGTCGGGTGGCCCGCAGCCGCCACCCTAGCCACGATCATGCGCCCCGGCCCGCCTCCGACCGGCCCCACCCGACCGGGTCGGAAGACCCGGTGCCGGGACCGGCTCAGCCGGACAGGTGGGCGCCGGGGACGGCCCGGGCCACCGGCGCGGCGGGGTCCGGGAGCAGGTCGTCGGCCGGGAGCAGCGGCGGCTGGGCCATGAACCGGGGCTCGGTGCCGTGGTGCGGCTGCGCGGAGTGCACCAGGAACGGGTGGACCAGGTAGACGTCGCCGGGGGAGCCGGTGACCAGGGCGGTCGGGCGGTGCCCGGTGGCCGGCACGGCCTCGGCGCAGAACGCGAAGAACTCCGCGCCGTCCTCGCCGTGCCGGGCCAGCAGCGGGGCGACGTCGCGGTGCGAGCCGACGCGCACCCGGGTCGGCGCGTCCCGCTCGCCGACCTCGGAGAACAGGAACAGCAGCAGCAGCGCCCGGCCGCGGGAGCGGGCGTTGAGCCGGTACCGGGTGGGGTCGGCCGGGTCGGCGAAGCTGCCCTCGACGTGCCAGCCGGCGTCACCCGGGTCGTCGGGGTGCGGGAACCGGATCGGGAACGTGCCCAGGCCCTGCCGGGGCAGCCACCGGCCCGGCCCGACCAGCTGGTCGAACGCCGCGTGCAGCCGCGGGGTGGTCGCCGCGGCCTGGAAGGGCGGGTCGCCGCGGCCCGGGATCCGGACGACCGGCTGCCGCCAGGTCGCCGGGTCGTCGGGCCGGGCCCCGGTCTCGGCGGTGATCTGCGCCCACAGCAGGGTGCGGCACCGCGCGGCCAGCTCGGGCGGGAACGCCGCCGGCAGCCGGACGAACCCGTCCTCGACGAACCGCTCGACCTCGTCCTGGCTCAGCACGTCGTCCATCGCCGGGCAGCGTGCCCGCCGGCGGCCGGTCGACGCCACCGGTTTGGCCCGTCACCGGCTGTCCAGCCGGGTGGGCCGAGCGCGCCACCGGCAATCGGATCGGGCCAGCGCGCCGTTCGGCCAACCGGATCGGGCGAACGCGCCGTTCGCGCGAGCGCGGGCGCCCACCCTCCGGTCACCGCCCGGCCGCCCGCCGCAGCGCCCGCAGGTACACCTCGCGGTCCCGCGGGTCCGGTCCGGTGCGCGGGCGCACCGGCGGTTGCCCGCGCACCGGCCGGTAGCGGGCGAAGGCCGCCTCCAGCACGCCCTCGCCGCGGGTCAGCCCGGGCAGCCGCTGCTCCAGCGCGTGCACCCGGGCCGCCGGGATCTCCCCGTCGAGCCGGCACACCGGGCCGCGCACCTGCGGAGCGCCGGGGACGGCGTCCAGCCGGGCCAGCACCGGCAGCGCCGCGACCAGGGTGTCGGCCGGGATCTCCAGGACGAACCGGTGCACCGGCTCGTGGACCTCGGTCCCGGCCCGGGCCAGGGCGTCGGTCAGCACCAGCGCGGTGAGGGCGCGGAAGTCGCCGGCGGTGCTCGACATGGCCTTGTCGAACGTGCCGTGCGAGTGGCTCTGCCGGGCCCAGTAGCCGGAGCGGGTCAGGGTGACCGCGCAGTCCGGGACCGCCCAGCCGTGCCGGCCGCCGGACCGCAGGGTCGCGGCCACCGACTCGCGGACCGCGGCGAAGAACGCCGACGGCATCGAGCCGAGCTCGACCCCGAGCGCGAACCGCAGGCCGCGGCCCGGGTCGGCCGGCTCGACGCGCAGCCCGAGGGTGGCCAGGAACGGGTTGCCCGGGGTGTCGATGACCTGCACCGCGCACCCCGGCCCGGCGACCCGCTCCACGTGGATCGTGCTGGTCTCCCGGAAGGTCACCGCGATGCCGAAGTCCTCGGCCAGCGTGGCCTGCACGACCTCCTTCTGCACCTCGCCGTACAGCGAGACCGACAGCTCGCCGCTGCCCTCGTCGAGCCGCAGGTCGATCAGCGGGTCCTGCTCGGCGAGCCGGGTCAGCGCGGTGTGCAGGGCGGTGCGGTCGGCGGCCCGGTCCGCCACCACGACGGCCTCCAGGCTGGGCGGGGTGAAGTGGCCGGCCCCGCCGGGCCCGGCCGGCGCGGTGCCGATCGGGTCGCCGATCCGGACCTCGGACAGCCCGGTCACGGTGCCGATCCGCCCGGCCGGCAGCGAGCCGCCCGGGACGGCCGCGCCGCCGTCGAACACCCGCAGCGCGGTGACCCGCCCGGCCGGCAGCCGGTCGCGGACCCGCAGCGTCCCGGAGAACACCCGGGCGTAGGCGATCCGCTCCCCGGCCGGGCCGCGGTCGACCTTGAACACGGTGCCCGACAGCGGCCCGTCCCGGTCCTCGGCGGCCGCCGGCAGCAGCGCGGCGATCCCGTCGAGCAGCTCGGGCACGCCGGCCCCGGTGATCGCCGAACCGAGGAACGCCGGGTGCACCTGGCCGCGGGCGGTCTGCGCGGCCAGTGCCCGGCCGATCCGCGCGGCCGGCACGGCCGTGCCGTCGACGTACGCCGCGAGCAGGTCGTCGTCGTGCTCGGCGAGCCGGGCGACGACGTCGGCGGCGGCCGCGGGGTCGTCGGGATGGTGCGGGACGAACCGGGCGGCCGGGGTCCCGAGCCCGGCGGCCGTCCCCATCGGCACCACCGCCGGGGTGAGCCGCTCGCCGATCGCGGCCAGCACCCGCCGGTCGTCGGCCCCCGACCGGTCGATCTTGTTGAGGAACAGCAGGGTCGGGATGCGCAGCCGGCGCAGGGTGCGCATCAGGACGCGGGTCTGCGCCTGCACGCCCTCGACGGCCGACACCACCAGCACGGCGCCGTCCAGCACGCCGAGCACCCGCTCGACCTCGGCGACGAAGTCGGGGTGGCCGGGGGTGTCGATCAGGTTCACGGTGGTGGCGCCGACGGCGAACGAGACCACCGCGGACCTGATCGTGATGCCGCGCCGGCGCTCCTGGTCGAGCGTGTCGGTGCGGGTGGTGCCGTGGTCGACCCGGCCGGGCTCGTCGACCACGCCGGCGACGTGCAGCAGCCGCTCGGTCAGGCTGGTCTTACCGGCGTCGACGTGCGCCAGGACGCCGAGGTTGAGGATGCTCATGCGGTGTCATGCCCTTGCTCCTCGAGGTGATCGGGGGCAGGGACGGTGCACGCATGGGCCCACTCCTCTCGACGTCCGGCTGACCGGCGCAGTGGAACCCGACGGGGTCGCCGGGGGCAACCGCTTTCGGCCGGACGACCCGGCGCACCCGCTGGCCACCGCGCACACCCCCCACGCGTGCGCGGTGGCCACCAGGTGCGCCGTCGGCGCCCGGCGGGCCGAGCCGGCGGCCGGCCACCTCACCCCGGGTCGCGCACCCGGAAGGGGCAGGCCCGGCAACGGTCGATCGTCTGCAGCAGTTCCTCGGTCTCGCGGCGCTCCTCCCAGTTGCGCCGGCGCTCGCGGGCGATGTCGCGCCAGGCCCGCGCCCTGGCCGTGTGCTCGTCCCCACCGATCAGTCCGATCGCCACCGCGGCCAGCACCAGGAGCAGCAGGCCGCCGACGATCACCCCCGTATCCATCACGCACCTCTCTCGTGGCGGGAAGGCCGTCCGCCAGTTGGCGGACCGCCACCGCGCAGTTCTTGAGATTGCATTAAGGTAGGTTGCATCCTGCTGGCTAGCTTACCGCTACATAGCAGATTTGCACTAGCCGTGGTGCTTGCTGCACACTGCGGCATCGCTGACCGCCAGGTCACGAACTGGTGTCTGTCGCCAGGCCGCGCCCTGGTGCCACCGGAAGGACGAACAGCACGTGGACGACTCGGCTGCGCTGCGGCGCCGGCTGCGGGTGGAACTCAGGCGCCTGCGCTCCCAGTCGACGCTGACGCAGCGGGACGTGGCGAAGCGACTGGACTGGTCGCCGTCCAAGGTGATCCGGATCGAGAGCGGCCAGGTCGGCATCAGCGTCACCGACCTGCGCGCGCTGGCCGCGCTCTACGGCGTCACCGATGAGGCCCAGGTGGACGCCCTGGTCGAGATGGCGCGCGGGTCAAAGCGGCAGCCGTTCGCCGAGTACCGCGACGTACTGCCGCCGGAGACCATCCGGTTCTTCGGTTACGAGGCCTCGGCCTCGCTGATCCGGCACGTCCAGCCGCTGGTGGTGCCCGGCCTGCTGCAGACCGAGGGCTACACCCGCGCCCTGCTGACCGCGTACGGGGCCTCCGGCGAGGTGATCGACCGGGTGGTCGAGAGCCGGCGCGAGCGCCAGGAGATCCTGGACGCGGACGGGTCGCCGGAGGTCTTCACGATCCTGGACGAAGGTGTGGTCCGCCGGTGCGTGGGCGGCCCCGCGGTGATGGCGAAGCAACTCGAACACCTGCAGGAGCTCGATTCGCGCCCGGGCGTCTCGATCCAGGTGATGCCGTTCGGCGCCGGCGCCTACGAGGCCCTGCAGGGTGCATTCGTGCACCTCGAATTCGCCGATCCGAGCGACCCGGACATCGTGTTCCTGGACAACGACCGGGCCGGCGCGGTCTTCATCGACGATCCGGCGGTCACCGGGACCTACCAGGAGAAGTTCTTCACCTTCGAGGAGTCGGCCTCGGGCCCGGGGCAGTTGACCGAGTACGCCGAACGCGCGATCAAGAGCTTCGGCTGATCATCTCGCGTCGGCTGTTCCCGCTGGTCGCACCGGTTGTGGCGGAGGACCCTGGCGAAGGCGTCCGGTGCTATCTATCCTGACTGCCGGTCACGGATCGGTAACACGTGTCCTCGGGTCGGACGGCTCCCGTTCATGCGGCCCGACTCGGGGGTCGGGGGTGGGAACGGATGTCTGATCGGAACGCTGGTTCCGAGGAGTGGCGCAAGAGCAGTTTCAGTGGCGCATCGGGTGAATGCGTGGAGGTCCGGTTCCGCGCGGGCGCGGTCGACGTCCGGCATTCCCTCGACCCGGACGGGCCGGTTCTCACCTTCACCGGGGGTGAATGGTCGGCATTCCTGAGCGGGGTCCGGCTCGGGGAGTTCGGCGACTGACCGGACGCCCGGTCAGTCCGGCCCGGCCCGCAGCGACTCCAGCATCCGGGTCAGCGCGGCGACCACGTCGGCCAGGTCGGCGGGGTCGCCGGTCTCGGCCAGCCACAGCGCGGCCTCGTTCATCGCCCCGGACAGCAGCCGGGTCAGCGGCGCGACCGGCTGCGGGGCCAGCACTCCCGCCTCGATCAGGTCGTCGAGCGCCTCGGCGAGGTGTCGCGCCGAGGTGGCCTCGTCCATCGCCCGCCACTCGGCCCAGCCGAGCACCGCGGGCCCGTCGATCAGCATGATCCGCCGGACCGCGGGCTCGGTGGCCGCGGTCAGGAAGGCTCGGCAGCCGGTGGTGAGTCGGTCCCACGGGTCGTCCTCGGCCTCGGCGGTGGCCGCCACGGTCGCCGCCACCTCGGCCTGCACCCCGGCGAGCACGGCCCGGAACAGGTCGGTCTTGCCGCCGGCGAAGTGGTGGTAGAGCGCCCCCTTCGTCACCCCCGCCGCGCCCACGATCTCGGCCAGGCCGACCGCCGCGTAGCCCTGGTCGGCGAACAGCCGCCGGCTCACCTCCAGCAGCGTGCTCCTGGTCAGCTCCCGCTGCTGCGCACGTACGCCCGGGGTCATGCCGCCTCCTTGACATACCAACGGTACGGCCATAGCGTCGCTCGCATACCGATGGTACGCGAACACGGAGGTTCCGGTGGACCTGACCAGCTTCTACCCGGTGGTCTGCACCCCGCGGCTGCGCGAGTCGCACGAGTTCTACGTCCGGCTGTTCGGTTTCGAGACGACCTTCGAGACCGACTGGTACGTGAGCCTGCGCCGGCCCGGGGAGGTGCCCTGCGAGCTGGCGCTGCTCGACCCCGACCACCCGACGGTGCCCGCGGCGTACCGCCGCCCCGTGCAGGGACTGCTGCTCAACTTCGAGGTGGCCGACGTCGACGCCGAGTGGCAGCGGCTGGTGGTCGACGAGGGCCTGCGACCGGAGCTGGAGCTGCGCAGCGAGGCGTTCGGCCAGCGGCACTTCATCGTCGCCGACCCGGCCGGCGTGCTGATCGACGTGATCACGCCGATCCCACCGGGGGAGGAGTACGCCGCCGACTTCCGGCCGGGCTACGCCGAGGTCGAGCGCTCCTGAGCCGCGGCCGCGTCGAGCCGCTCCCGCTGCGGGACGACGACGTAGCGCGGGTCCTTCGTGGACGCGACGCCGGCCTCGAACACCCCGAACCGCTGAAGCGCGCTGCCGGCCAGCAGGGCCAGCCCGGACGCGGCGGCGCCGGCCCGGCTCCGCCCGGCGACCAGCACGGTGCCGGCCAGGCCGGCCAGGGTGAGCAGTTCCGCGCCGCGGCGCAGCCGCCCGACCTTCCCGTGGTGGTAGACCTCGCCGATCAGGCCCATCCGCTGCTCCATGCGCCGGGACGCGACCAGCTCGCCGGCCGCGCCGACCGCGGCGAACACCCGGGCCGGGCCGGCCTCCTCGACCGGGGTGCACAGCATCCCCAGCCCGCCGCCGCTGGCCGCGGCGGAGCCGGCGAACACGAACGGCAACTCGTCGCGGACCTCGTTCCACCCCGGCACCGCGGTGTGCGACAGCAGCACCGCGGTGTAGGAGGCCAGGGCGGGCGCGGTGGCCGCGGCCGACACCCCGGCCGGGCGGGCCAGCCGGGTGAGCAGCCGGGCCGGCCAGGTCCGCTGCCAGCGGGCGGGCACCAGTTCGGCCACCGCGGCGAGCCCGGCGCCCGGGCCGAACGCGCTGAGGATCCAGGTGCCGACGCTCATCGGCGAGGTCGGCTTGAACACCCGCAGCATGTGGTGGAACCGCGCCGGCCGGCCCAGGTCGGTGACCAGGAAGAGCATGCTTGCGGCCAGCCCGGCCAGCGACCCGAGCCGGCCGGCCCGGCGCAGCTGCGGGCGCCCGGTGAGGTCGGCGCCGGCGGCCACCACCGACGAGCCCGCGGCCAGCCCGCCGGCGAACAGGTAGGCCGGGATCCGCCAGTCCCACACCGGCGCCTTGAGGACCGGGCGGCCGTAGTAGGAGCGGAACTCGGCATCGGGCACCACGGTCGGCTCGCCGCCGCCCCGCCCGCCACGGCGCCGTCCGCCCCCGTGCCGCCGGCCGCGGGCGATCCCGCTGCCCTGGAACATCTGCGCGCCGCCGTCGCCGGCCTCCTCGTCGCTGCGGCGCTCGGCGGGCACGTCCGGACCGCCGGCCGGCCGGGTCGCGGTGCTGCGCTCGTCGGTCGGGTTCTCCTGCTGGGCCGCCGCCTCGCCGGTCTGCTCGGTCATCGGCGGACCCCCAGGGCGGACGACACGAAGGCCCCGATCCCGGCCAGCGCGAAGGCCGCGGCGGCCGCCCCGGCGCGCCGCCACATCTGCGGCGCGTCCCGGGTGGGCACCACCGGGTCCGGCGGCAGCCCGTAGACCTCGGGCTCGTCGAGCAGCAGGAAGAACGCGCCGTCGCCGCCCACGCCGTCGTTCGGGTCGTGGCCGTAGAGCCGGGCCTCGGCCACCCCGAGCTCGTGCAGCTGGGCCACCCGGCGGTCGGCCCGTTCGCGCAGCTCGTCCAGCTCGCCGAACTGGATCGAGTCGGTGGGGCAGGCCTTGGCGCAGGCCGGCTCCAGGCCGCCCTTCAGCCGGTCGTAGCAGAGCGTGCACTTCTGCGCCCGGCCGTCGTGCGGGCGGCGGTCGATCACGCCGTACGGGCAGCCGGACACGCAGTACCCGCAGCCGTTGCAGATGTCCTGCTGGACGACGACGGTGCCGAACTCGGTGCGGAACAGCGCGCCGGTCGGGCAGACGTCCAGGCAGCCGGCGTGCGTGCAGTGCTTGCACACGTCCGAGGCCATCAGCCAGCGGAAGTCGGTGCGCGACTCGGCGCCGGTGAGGTCTCCGGGACGGTTGAACGCCGGCATGCCGAGGTCTTCGGCGGCTGCCGTCGGTGAATCTGCGGTGCGCGGGTGCAGCGGGCTGGTGCCCAGCTCGGAGCCACCGCGCTCGGCCTCGCGCAGCCGCGGCGCGAGCGCGTCGGCCATCACCCCGCTGCTGCTCGGGCCGGTGGGCAGCCCGGCGAACCCGGGGTCCTGGTGGCCCAGCTGCGTCGGTTGCTCGATGAACGCGACGTGGCGCCAGGAGTTCGCGCCGAGCGAGCCGGTGTTGTCCATGGACATGCCGAGCAGGTCGAGCCCGTCCTCGGGGACCGCGTTCCACTCCTTGCACGCCACCTCGCAGGCCTTGCAGCCGATGCAGATCGAGGTGTCGGTGAAGAAGCCGACCCGGGCCGGGTGGTCGGTGTGCCCGGCGTCGCCGGCCGGGTCCGGGAGCGGTCCGGAGAGCCGGTTGCCGGTCATGAGGACTCCCCTGCGTCGGGTGCGGCGTCCGGTTCGGCGGCGTTGTGCGCGACGTGCGGGACCCCGTCGGCGGTGGCGACGACGGTGCCGGTCTCGATGGTCACCCCGGCCCGTTCCCGGTCCCGCTCGAGCATCTCGAGCAGCGCCGCGCCCCGCGGCCGCGGACCGGGCCGGACGTCGCAGGTGGCCACCTTGCTCTCCTGGATGAACACGTTGGCGTCGGCGACCACGCCGAACAGGTCGTTCACCACGTCACCGGACACCAGACCGGAGTGCCCCCAGTGGTAGGGCATCCACACCTGGTGCACGATCCGGCCGTCCAGCCGCAGCGGCGAGAGCCGGTCGGTGACCATCACGCGGGCCTCCACCGCGGCCCGGCTGGTGACGACGTGCGCGCGCTCCATGTGCGCCAGCCCGCGCATCCGGGCCAGCTCCGGGGACACCTCGACGAACAGCTCGGGCTGCAGCTCGGCCAGGTAGGGCAGCTGCCGGCTCATCCCGCCCGCGGTGTGGTGCTCGGTGAGCCGGGCCGCGGTGAGGACGAACGGGAACACCCCGCGGTGCAGTTCGGGCGGGGCCGGGTTCGACGGGTTGTCGGTGCGCCCGTAGACCTTGCGGGTCGGGTTGCCCTGCTGGCCGTAGAGCACGTTGGACACCGGCGACTCGTGCGGCTCGTAGTGCGTGGGCATCGGCCCGTCGAGCAGCCCGTGCGGGGCGAACAGCCAGCCCTTGCCGTCGGCCTGCATGATGAACGCGTCGTCACCGCGCAGCGCCTCCGGCCCGACCGCGTCCGGCGGCGGCTGGTGGCCCGGCGGGGTGGTGGCCGGGAAGTCCGGGACGTCGTCGCCGGTCCACTTCCCCTGGTCGGCGTCCCACCAGACGAGCTTCTTGCGCTCGCTCCACGGCTTGCCGTCCGGATCGGCCGAGCACCGGTTGTAGAGCACCCGGCGGTTGGCCGGCCAGGTCCAGCCCCACTCCCGCTCGTAGTCGCCCTGGGCGTCGTGCGGCTTGCGCCGGGCGGCCTGGTTGACCCCGTCGGCGTAGACACCGCTGTAGATCCAGCAGCCGCAGGCCGTGCTGCCGTCCGCCTTCAGCTCCAGGTAGGAGTTCACCGGCTCGCCGGTGTCGGTGCGGTAGCCGTTGATCCGGCGCAGCACGTCCTCGGCCGACGGCTCGTCCCCGTCGGCCCGGTAGCTCCAGTCGAGCTTCTGCACCGGCTCGTCGCGCGGGTCGGTGGACTCCGCCAGCCGTTCCCGCAGCTTGCGCCCGAGCTGGTAGAAGAACCACAGCTCGGAACGCTGGTCGCCGGCCGGCTCGACGGCCTTCTCGCGCCACTGCAGCATGCGCTGGGTCTGGGTGAAGGTGCCCTCCTTCTCCACGTGCGAGGCCGCCGGGAAGAAGAACACCTCGGTGCGGCAGGTCTCCGGCGAGATCTCCCCGGTCTCGATCTCCGGGGAGTCCTTCCAGAACGTGGCGCTCTCGATCATGGCCAGGTCGCGGACCACCACCCAGTCCAGGTTGGCCATGCCC
>JASLAP010000205.1 GCA_030147065.1 Pseudonocardia sp.
CGAACAGGTCGTCGGCGGCCAGCGCGGTGGCGCACTCCACCGCGGCCGACGACGACAGCCCGGCGCCCAGCGGGACGGTGTCGGTGACCAGCAGGTCCAGCCCGCGCACCGGGTGCCCGCCGGCGCGAAGCGCCCACAGCACCCCGGCGGCGTACCCGCCCCAGCCCTGCGGGGAGCCGGGGCCGACGGCGTCGAGGTCCAGTTCGAGCGGCTCGTCCTCGGACAGGCTGCGCAACCGCAGGACGGTGTCGTCGCGGGCCGCCGCCGCCACCACGGTGCGCTGGGCGATGGCGAAGGGCAGGCAGAGCCCGTCGGCGTAGTCGACGTGCTCGCCGATCAGGTTGACCCGCCCCGGCGCCGCCCAGTGCCCGGCCGGGTCGCGGCCGAACGCCGCGCTGAACTCCGTGCCGACCGCCGCGCTCACAGCATCTCCGTCCCTTGCCGGATCACCGCGGCACTCCGCGCGGCGACGGTGACGGTACCGCCCGCGGACGGCTCCGGCCCGGGCCCAGCCAGCAGGTCGACCCCCTCGGTGGGCACCGCGACCGGGGTGTCGGTGGGGTTGAGCACGAACAGGTACCGGCCGCGCCGGACCAGCTCCACCCCGGGCGCCGGCACCGGCTCCCGGGTCACGCCGGCCTCCCGGGCGATCCGGTCGGCCAGCGCGGCGGTGGCGGCGTCGTCGAGGCGGGTGGCGACGTACCAGGCCGCACCGGCGCCGACGGCGCGCCGGGTGAGCGCCGGGCCGCCGGGGCGCGGGCCGTCGGTGAAGCGGGCCAGCACCTCGGCGTCCGGGGCGCGGACCAGTTCGGTCCACAGGTCGGCCCGGCTGCCGTCGTCCAGGGCGACGGACTGCCCGTCCAGCAGCGGCGCGAACTCCTCGACGCGCACCCCGAGCAGCTCGCGGAACGCGCCGGGGTAACCGCCCAGCCGGACGTGGTCGTGCTCGTCGACGATCCCGGAGAAGTAGGTGACCAGGGCGTGCCCGCCGCCGCGCACGTACTCCGCCAGCGCGGCCGCGGCGGCGTCGGTGCACAGGTAGAGCGTCGGGACGACCACCAGCCGGTAGCCGGACAGGTCCGACTCCGGGTGGACGACATCGGCGGTGGCGCCGAGACCGGTCAGCGCGCGGTGCCAGCGGTGCGCGGCGTCGACGTAGCGCAGCGCGGTGCTGGGGTGCGAGTCCAGGTCGCAGGCCCACCAGGCCTCCCAGTCGAAGAGCACCGCGACGTCCGCGCGCACCGGGCTGCCGGCCACCTCGCCGATCGCGGCCAGCCCCGCGCCCAGCGCCTCGACCTCGGCGAACCGCTCGGAGTCCGGCCCGGCGTGCGGCACCAGCGCGGAGTGGAACTTCTCCGCCCCGGCCGCCGAGGCCCGCCACTGGAAGAACCCGACCGCGTCCGCCCCGCGGGCGACGTGGCGCAGCGAGTCGACAAGAAGCTCGCCGGGCCGCTTGGCCACGTTCACCGGCTGCCAGTTCACCGCCGAGGTGGCCGACTCCATCAGCAGCCAGGGCCGGCCGCCGGCCACCCCGCGGGTGAGGTCGTCGGTGAACGCCTGCTCCGCGCGCGGGTGGGCCAGCCGGTGGTCCAGGTAGTGGTCCTGGGAGACCACGTCCTGGTCGGGCGCCCAGCGGAAGTAGTCCTGCTCGGACTGGTGCGCGGAGACCATGAAGTTGGTGGTCACCGGCAGGCCGGGGGACAGCTCGGCGAGCACCGCCGTCTCGGCGCGGTGGTGGTCGAGCAGCGCGTCGGAGCTGAACCGGGCGAAGTCCAGCTGCTGGGTCGGATTGGGCACCGCGGGGGTGATCCGCGGCGGCAGCACCTGGTCGAACGCGGTGTAGTGCTGCGACCAGAACGCGGTGCCCCAGGCGCGGTTCAGCTCGTCGACGGTGCCGTAGCGCTCGGCCAGCCAGGCCCGGAACGCCGCCGCGCTGACGTCGCACCAGCAGCGCCCGTTGTGGCAGCCCAGCTCGTTGCTGACGTGCCAGAGCCGCACGGCGGGGTGCCCGCCGTAGCGGCGGGCCATCTGCTCCACCAGCCGCAGCGCGTGCTCGCGGAACACCGGCGAGCTGGGGCACCAGGACTGCCGGCTGCCCGGCCACAGCGTCCGGCCGTCCGCGTCGACGGGCAGGATCTCCGGGTGCGCGGTGGTCAGCCACGGCGGTGGGGCGGCCGTTGCGGTGGCCAGGTCGACCGCGATGCCGGCGCCGTGCAGCAGGTCCAGGACCTCGTCGAACCAGCCGAAGTCGAACCGGCCCGGTCCGGGTTCGAGCAGCGCCCAGGAGAACACCCCGAGCGTGACGAACCCCAGCCCGGCCCGGCGCATCAGCTCGACGTCCTCGCGCCACACCGCGGGCGGCCACTGCTCGGGGTTGTAGTCGCAGCCCAGCGCGATGCCGGAGAACGGGAAGCCGGACACCCTCACCCCTTCGTCGAGTCCCGCGCATCAGACCACAGGTCCGCCCGTTGCGAGCGGCGTCGAGGGGCCGGTCAGCCCGGCAGCCCCACCGACGGGTCCACGAACTCGTCGGTCATCAGCTGGTCGGCGGTCAGCCCGGCCCGGACCGGCAGGTTCTGCCCGGCGAAGACCGGGGTCAGGATGTCGATCGTCCGCTGGACCCGGGCCGGGTCCAGGTCGCCCAGCGTGGCGTTCGGCCCGTTGCCGACGATCCCGCGCTCGCGCATCGTGCGGACCGCGTAGTCGGCCAGCCCTGGCGAGTAGCTCCACACCGAGGTGCGCTCGGCCTCCACCGCCGCGACGATGACCTCGTTGGTGGGGGCCGGGTCGGCCATGAAGTCCACCCACGCCCGCTGCACCATCGGCACCAGCTCGCGCAGGCAGGGCGCCAGGTCGGCGCGGTCGCCCTCGCGGATCGACAGCGCCTGGCCGTAGATCGGGTAGCCGGTGTCGCTGATCAGCTGCAGGTCGATGTCGTAGTCCCGGCCGGCGCCCAGCTCGCTGCGGTAGACGTAGGGCTCGGCGGTGGCGAACCCGCCCTGGGCGATGGCCCCGTCGGAGGTCACCCAGCGCGACGGGCTGCCGTCGTAGCTGCCGTCCACCTGCTCCGGGCGCAGCTGGCCCGACCCCAGCAGGTACTGCATGTAGGTGTCGGCCTGGTAGTAGAGCACCGGGACGCCGGCCCGGCCGAGGTCGGCGATCGACCGCACGTCGGGGTGCCGGGTCCGGTCCCACATGATCATCAACGGGCTGGTCTCCAGCGGGGCGAGCACCGCCAGGGTGCCCAGCTGCGCGGAGTTCTGCACCGCCTCGTCGGTCGAGACCAGCCCGACGGTGATCGACCGGTCGGCGTACATCTGCCCGGTGACCTGCTGGAACCCGATGGCCGGGCCGCCGTAGCGGATCTCCAGGTTCACCCCGGCCGGGCTGCCCCGGTCCACCAGCGCGCCGCTGACCCGCTTCTGCTCGGTGTCGAAGACGGGGGAGTCGCCCAGCAGCTGGAAGTAGCCGCCGTACTCGGCCTCGGCGAACCAGTCGGTCTGCACCACCACCGGGTCCGGGCAGACCCCGGTCAGCGGCCCGTCCGCGGCCGGTGCCGGCGCGGCCGGCGGGTCGGCGGCCCCGCCGCAGGCGGTGGCGGTCAGCGCCACCGCCAGCAGCAGCGCCGCGGCTCGTCCGTTCCCTGGTCGCACCGTGCCTCCTCGTTGACGGTCGTGGACGGGCCGCGGATCTCAGCCGCGCCGGTCGTAGGCGGTGGCGCCGTGCCAGCCGGTGACCAGCCGGGCCAGCAGCCCGAAGGCGGTGAAGACGGCCACCCCGAGCAGGCAGGCCAGGATCGCCGCGCCGAACAGCTGCTCGGACTGCAGCCGGGCCCGGTAGAGGTCGATCAGCACCCCGATGCCCGGCGAGCCCTGCTTGAAGAACAGGTCGCCGACCACCGCGCCGACGACCGCCAGCGTGGCCGCCACCTGCAGCCCGGTCAGGATCGCCGGCATCGCCGCCGGCAGCTGCAGCTTGACCAGCCGGGTCAGCCGGCTCGCCCGGTGCAGCGACAGCAGGTCGTGCTGGCCGGGCTCGGCCGACTGCAGCCCGAACAGGGTGCTGCTGATCACCGGGAACAGCGCGATGGCCACGGTGACGATCAGCCGGCTGGTGAACCCGAAGTCGAACCAGAACCCGATCACCGGCACCAGCGCCAGGGTCGGGACGCACTGCAGCACCACCGCGTACGGGTACAGCGACCGCTCCACCCAGCGGGCCTGGCTCATCGCCACCCCGATCGCCATGCCCAGCACCGCGGCGATGGCCAGCCCGAGCAGCGCGACCGTGGTGGACAGCAGCAGGGCCTCCAGCAGCACGCCCCGGTTGACCGGGTCCAGGAACGCGACCCGCACCACGGCGTCCGGCGGGGGCAGGAGGAACCGGCGCCGCTCGTCCAGCACGACGGTGCTGACGACGTACCAGGCCGTCACGACCAGCACGAACGTGACCGTGGGCGGGAACCAGCCGATCCGCCGACGCGGGACCATCCCGGGCAGTCCCACCGGCACGGTGGCGGCCGGCGGCTCAGCGCCGGTCTCGGGCATCGCCGAACCTCCGAGGTCGCCCACAGTGGTCGTCACGCTACTTCATGGCGCTCCTGGGCACTGTCGGCGAACGCACCGTCGCGCTGCGCCGCCCCGCGCAGCGCCGCGGACACCCGCCCGGCGATCCGGCCGAACTCCGGTTCGAAGCGAAGCGTCGTGGTGCGCGGGTACCCGAACGGCACGTCGATCTCGGCCACCACCCGGCCCGGGCGGGGGGACATCACCACTACCCGGGTGGACAGGTACACCGCCTCGGCCACCGAGTGGGTCACGAACAGCCCGGCGAACCGGTGCGCGGTGAACAGCGCCAGCAGTTCGTCGTCGAGGCGTTCGCGGGTCAGCTCGTCCAGCGCCGCGAACGGCTCGTCGAACAGGAACAGCTCGGGTTCGAGCACCAGCGAGCGGGCCAGCGAGGCGCGCATCCGCATCCCGCCGGACAGCGCGGCCGGCCGCGCGTCGGCGAACCCGGCCAGCCCGACCAGCTCCAGCGCCTCGTCCACCCGGCGGCGGCGCTCGGCCCGGGGCATCCCCTCCAGCTCGGCGCCCAGCTCCACGTTGCGCCGCACCGACCGCCACGGCAGCAGCGTCGGGTCCTGGAAGACGTAGCCGATCCGCCGCGTGCTCGCGGCCACCGTGCCGCTCGACGGCGCGGCCAGCCCGGAGGCCAGCCGCAGCAGCGTGCTCTTGCCGCACCCGGACGGCCCGACGACGGTGACGAACTCCCCGCGGCCCAGCCGCAGGTCGATGTCCTGCAGGGCCACGGTGCCGCCCGGGAACACCCGCCCCGCGCCCGAGACGGCCAGCACCGGGTGTCCGGAACCGGTCGGCGACGGCTCGGGCGCGACCACGGCCGAAACGATATCCCGCCCGGCCGCGACCTGACCTCCATCGTGTCATCAAGCGACAGCGCCCGGTCAGCGATCATTGACCGGTGACCCGCGCGTCGCGCGCGACGGCTCCGGACAGGCGAGGACGGTGGACATGGCCCAGGCATCCGCTCCCGGTCGGCTGGGGCGCGCCCTGGCCGCGGTGGCGGTCCTCGCCCTCGTCGCGGGCTGCGCGATCGGAACGCCGGCGTCCTCGGCGCCGTCGCCGCAGCCGGTCGACCCGGCCACGGTCGTGGTGGAGCCAGCGGTGCTGGGCCCGGAGGACCCGGTGCCCGCGCCGGCCGGCACCGCGGTGCTCAGGGTGACCGGCCGCATCGGCACCACCAACGGGTCCAACGCGCTGAGCCTGGACCCGGCCACCCTGGACCGGCTGGGCCGGCTGCGGGTCACGGTGTACGAGCCGTGGGTCAAGCAGACGATGAACTTCCAGGGGGTCTGGTTGTCGGACCTGCTCCGGCTGGCCCGCCCGGACCCGGCGGCGCGCACCCTGCACCTCACCGCGCTCGACGACTACCAGATCGACCTGGCCGTCGCCGACGTGCTGGCCGGCGGGGTGCTGCTGGCCACCCGGACCGGGGACGGCGAGCCGATCCGGGTCGAGGACGGCGGCCCGACCCGGATCGTGTTCGCCGGGGGCGTCCCGGCCGGCGCCAGCGCGGACCAGTGGATCTGGAGCCTCGCCTCGATCGACGTCAGATGAGCGGTCTGGAGTCGCTGCGCTGGTCGCGGCGGTGGACCCAGCGGGCGATCGCCGCCGCGGTGACCGTGGCGACGATCGGCACGGTGTCCGTGGTCGGGGTGAACGCGCTGCTGCTCGGCGAGGTCAACGGCCAGGTCGAGGCGGCCCAGTCGCAGTCGCTGAACCTGTCCAACACGCTGCGCGAGACCCTGCTGCTGCAGCAGGAGGTCACCGAGTTCGGCGAGACCTCCGACGCCGCGGACGTCCGGTTGCAGCGCGGGCTGCTGCTCAGGCAGCTCACGGTCAGCACGGCGTCGTACCCGGCGGGAGCGCCGGAGCACCACGAGCTGATCGAGGTCCGGACGGCGCTGGAGCGCTTCCCGTGGGACCGGATGGAGGCGCTGGGCGGGCGCGGGGAACCGCTGCGGTCGCTGGCCATCGCGCTGGCGTCGCAGGCCGAGAAGCGCATCAACGCGCTGCACGTGGCGCAGGAGAAGCAGTTCTACGCCGCCACCACCGCCTCGCTGAAAGCCGCCCAGACCGGCCAGGTGGGCTCGGCGGTGCTGGTGGTGCTGGTGCTGGTGCTGGGCTGGATCGGCCTGGCCAGCGTGACCCGGCGCAGCCGCAACGAGCGGGTCGCGGCCTTCGACCGGCTGCAGCGCGAGGTCATGCAGAAGCGGGCCGCCGAGCAGATGCTGATCCACCAGGCCCACCACGACCTGCTCACCACGCTGCCCAACCGGGCGCTGCTGCTGAACCGGCTGCGCGACGCGCTGCGGTCCGAGCCGGCCGCGGTGTCGGTGATCCTGGTCGACCTGGACGGGTTCAAGCACGTCAACGACACCCTCGGGCACCCGGTCGGCGACCAGTTGCTGGCGATCGCCGCGCAGCGGCTGAAGGGCTGCGTGCGCGACGGGGACACCGCGGCCCGGCTGGGCGGCGACGAGTTCGCCGTGCTGACCTCGTCGCAGGACCCCGACGACCCCG
Source organism: Pseudonocardia sp. (assembly GCA_030147065.1). Taxonomy (GTDB): domain Bacteria; phylum Actinomycetota; class Actinomycetes; order Mycobacteriales; family Pseudonocardiaceae; genus Pseudonocardia. The sequence goes on from JASLAP010000205.1 coordinate 7,101, forward strand.
CGCCCGACCCGGCCGCGAGCGGTGCCGGCGGCGGCGCGCTGGCCGTCGGCCGGCGGATCGTGGAGGTGCTCAGCGGGCCGTACCCGCTGGCCGGCCGGGAGGTGCGGGTGACGGCCAGCATCGGCATCCGCCGGGGTGAGCCGGGCAAGACCGCCGAGGACCTGCTGCGCGACGCCGACATCGCGATGTACGCGGCGAAGAACACCGGCAAGGGCCGGGTCGAGGTGTTCGACCCGGAGATGCTGGCCCGGGCGTCGCGGCGCACCAGCACCCAGCAGGACCTGGCCCGGGCCGTCGAGCACGACGAGATCGAGGTGCACTTCCAACCGATCATCGACCTGCACACGCTGCGCCCGACGGGCCTGGAGGCGCTGGCCCGGTGGCGGCGCGGGGCCGCGCTGGTGGCCGCGGACGCGTTCATCCCGGCCGCCGAGGAGTCCGGCGCGATCGTCGGCATCGGCCGGGCCGTGCTCCGCACGACCTGCCACGCCGTGCGGCGCTGGCGCCGGCTGCCCGGCCACGCCGACCTCGGCGTCGCGGTGAACGTGTCGATGCAGCAGGTGCTCTCCGGCCGGCTGCCCGAGCACGTGGAGGAGGCGCTGCGCGACAGCGGGCTGCCGCCGTCGGCGCTGGTCCTGGAGATCACCGAGAGCTCGGCGGCGGAGGACCCCGAACGGGTGGCCGGGGTGCTCGCCCGGCTGCGCGCCGCCGGCGTGCGGATCGCCGTGGACGACTTCGGCGCCGGCTACTCGTCGCTGGCCTACCTGATGCGGCTGCCCGCGGACATCCTGAAGATCGACCGCACGCTGCTGGACTTCGTCACGACCCGGGACGGCTCACTGGTCAACGCCGTCGCCGAGCTCGGCCGCACGCTGGGCCTGACCGTGGTGGTGGAGGGCGTGGAGACCCCCGACCACCTGGCCCGGGCCCGGGAGGCGGGCTGCGACGCCGCCCAGGGCTTCCACTTCTCCCGCCCGCTGCCCGCCGTCGACGTCCCGGACTACCTGGGCGGCTGGCCGGCCCCCCGACCCGCCGACCACGGTGCCGGCGCGACCCGCGGCTGACCCGGCCCTACCGCCCGCTGCCGTTGCTGGCCGCGGCCTCGTGCGGGCGCCCGGTGATCCGCTCCTCGACCCGCGCCCGCATCACCCCGGCCGCCCCCTGCACCGCCGGATGGTCGGCGACCCGCTCGTAGGTGCGGCGCAACTGCTCGTACCGGGCGTTGCCGGCCTTGGCGCCCAGGACGTAGCCGATCGCCGCGCCCACCAGGAACTTCCACATGACGCCTCCCGGCACTCGAACCCTCTGCCCGCCATCCTGCCGCAGGCCGATCGACGGCGCCGGAACCGGCAGGGGGGTGGCGGAGGGGTCGCCGGGGGTGCGGTAAAGTTGCGCTCGCCGGTGGGGGTGACACCCCACAGAGACGGTCCTCCGTAGCTCAATCGGCAGAGCATGCGACTGTTAATCGCAGGGTTACTGGTTCGAGTCCAGTCGGAGGAGCTCCGCCCCAGTTCAGGGGCTTGCGAGGATCGCTTGTCAAGATCCAGACATGATCTACTCATGACTTTCACTGCAGCGCCTCACCGATCGTGCGGTCGAGGGCCTGTGCGGTCCTCCGGTTGGTGAGCCGCCGCCCGAGGTAGTTGTCCTGGGTCATGGACACCTTCGCGTGGCCGAGTTGGTCTGAGGTTCCCCCGGTAGCCCGGAGTGTCAGCTACCTGGCGGCAGCCGGGTCGGGCTCGGCAGCATCTGGTCGAGGCCGCTGACGAGCGTCAGCTCGCGAAGACCATCGCTCGCTACGGCCGGGTCGATCT
>JASLAP010000230.1 GCA_030147065.1 Pseudonocardia sp.
CGCGGCCCGGCCCTGCCGGACGATCCGTCCCCGCCGCGCGGACCGTCCGGTGCTGGTCGCGGGGGTCGCGGACCGGCCCTGCTCGTCCGCTCGCCCGCTCCGGGCTGCCCGCTGGTCCGCGCCGGGGGTGCGCTCGTCGAGTTCCGGGCGCCGCGTGGTCCCGGTTCGACCTTCCGATGTCGGAGTCCGCGCCTGATCGACGGGTGGTGCGGCCGCCGCGTCGCTCCGATCCGATCCCCGAGCACCGTCGGGCGCCCCGGCGGTCCTGCCGGAGTCGGCAGGGCCCCGGTCCGATCCCCCGGCACGGCCAGGCGTTCGGGCGGTCGCTCCGCTGTCCACCGCGCCGTCGCCGTCCGACGGATCGGTGCGGTGGGGCGCCGAGCCCGCCCGGTTCCAGGGGACGGCCGGATCCGTCGAGGCCGGGCGCTCCGGCGGGCCGGAACGCCCGGTCCGGTCGGCGGTACCGGCTCCTCCGGGGGAGCCGTCCGCCGCACGGTCGCGTCGCCGGGACGGCTCCGATCGCTCGGTGCGCTTCACCAGCCTGAGTCGCGCGGGCACGCGGGGGGTCCGCTCGACCGGCTCTGGCCCGTCCGCACCGTCACCGCGACCCCCCTCCTCCGCAGCGGAGGCCGGCTCCACGGGCTCCTCCGGGGCCGCCTCGACACCGTCCGCGATCGGGGCGGGATCGGCCGCCTCGGGCGCCGGCGCGGGTTCGGCGACCGGGTCCGCAGCCCGGGCGGGCGACGTCCGTGGTCCGGTCGGGCCGATCCGGAACACGAACACCGCCAGCGCCGGCACCCCCACCCACAGCAGCACCGCCGCCGCGACCAGCAGCGGCGGCACCCGCACCGGGTCGAACGGGCCGGCCGCCAGCCGTCCCCCGGCCAGCGCGGCGAGCAGGGCGGTGGCCGCGGCGCCGATCACGATCGCGCCGATGGTGGCCGGCAGCCGGTCCCCGGGCGCGGCCCGCCGGCAGCGCAACCCGGTGACCAGCCCGACCGCGATCGGCAGCACCAGCACCCCGGCCGCCCACGCCGGCGGCGCGGTGTCGGGCAGGACCGCGAACAGCGGGAACGACGACGGGTCGCCGGGGAAGGCCGCGAACGGCGACGCCGTCGCCGTCCCGACCGAGATGCCCGGGCCGAGCGCCCACCCGGTCCCGGCGATCACCGCGTTGGGCAGGTAGGCGATCACCAGCAGGGCGACGCCGGCCGCGGCCCCGCCGTCCGGGGCGATCCGCGCGAACGACACGGTGATCTCGGTCCCGCGCACCGCCACCCCGACCAGCAGCACCAGCGCGCCGACCAGCACCAGCCCGCTCACCGCGACCCCGGCGGCCACCAGGGCGTGCCGCAGCCAACCCGGCACCCGCGCGGTCCACTCCTCGGGCAGCCCCATGCAGCGCCGCACGCCGATCCCGGCGCCCACCGCGGCCACCAGCCCGCCGCCGACCATCGCCGACCACGGCTCCACGACGATCTCGGCGGTCGCCGGCAGCAGGGCGCTGCCCAGCACCGCGACGGCGGCGTGCGCGCCCGCGGTCGCCGCGACGATCGCGCCGGCGTCGGTCCGCGACCGGCCGCCCAACCGGCGCACCGCCCAACTCGCCCCCGCCGCGACGACCAGGACCACCACGATCGTCGGCAGCAGCGGGAGCACGCTGAGCGGGCGGCCCTCCAGGGCCAGCGGGATGTGGTGCGCGGCCAGCCACAGCGGGATCGCCGCGGCGAACGCGCCGTCCAGCGACATCCCGCCGCCCGCCGTCAGCACCACCGCGGCCGCGGACGGCACCAGCATCGCGTAGCTGATCAGGACGGTGCCCATGGACACCGCCAGCAGCAGCCGCAGCCGGTCGAACCCGGCCACCGCGCCGGCCCGCTCGTCGACCGGGGTGTCGTCGTCGTCCGGCGGCCCGGTCGGACCGGGTTCGGTCAGGGTGCTGGTCACCCGGTCAGGGTCGCAGCGCCACCCGCCCGGACGGCGCAGGCACGCCGCGCGCGGTCCCGGTCACCGACCCGCCCGCTCGGCACCAGGAGTGAGCGAAAGCCACTCTCGCCCGACCCGGCCGGACGAGAGCCACTCTCGCCCGAGTCGTTCGGCGGGCGGAACCCGGGGCCCCGGCGGACGGGGCGGTCAGTTGGAGGGTGGGCGGTCTTCCGGGGGCATGAACCAGGTCTGCTCGGACTGCTTCCCGCCGCGCTCACCCTCGGGCTGCTCGTGCCGGCCCTCGCCGGGCTGGTCCCGGAGGGTGCGGCTGGTGGAGTCGCCGAACATGCTGTCGTCGGAGCCGAAGGTGCCGCCGCGGTCGGCGGGCGGCCCGGCGTGCGAGCCGGTGCGCTCGCCGGGGGGCTGACCGTTGCTCGAGGCGCGCGGGACCGCGGTGGTGCCGCGGGCCTCGTCGGACGGCTCGGGGGTGACCCGGCTGGTCGACTCGGCGAACATGCCGCCGTCGGGGAACAGGCTGGTCTCGTCGGTCGGGCGGGCCGGGGGCCGGTCGCCCTGACCGCCGGAGACGATCGGGATGGCCGCGGTCGCGCCCATGTCGTCGCTGTCGGGCCGGGACGGCGGCGGGCCGGCGGCCTGGGGCGGCGGACCCCAGCCGCCCTGCTGGGGCGGCCCGCCGGGGCCGGCCCCGTAGCCGGGCGGCGGCTGCCCGTACCCGGGCGGCGGACCGCCGTAGCCCTGCTGGCCGGGCGGGCCGTAGACGTGCGGCGGCCGGGGGGCGCGGGGGGCAGGCGGGGTGATGACGCCGACGTGCATCAGGAAGGCCACCGCGGCCGCGCCGGCCTGCAGGATCGCCAGGACCAGCGCGACGATCACCACGCCGGGCGCGGAGCCCCCGGCGATCACCAGTTGCAGCAGCATCAGCGCGCCGGTGACCACCAGCAGCGCACCGGGCAGCAGCATCCGGTGGCCGCGCGGCAGCACGGCGGCCCCGGTGACCAGGCCGCCGCCGATCAGCAGCGGGCCGGCCAGCAGGGTGCTGAACGAGAAGCCGTAGTCGCCGAAGAAGCCCAGCAGGTAGATGACCACGCCGATGCCGGCCGTGCCCAGCGCGAGCAGCCGGGCCGGGCCGGTCGGGCCGGTCCCGTCGGCGGCCGCCTTCGGCGCGCTCGCCGGCGGCGCCGAGGGGGGCCCGGTCGGCTGACCCGGCTGGACGCCGGGCGGCGGCCCGGACGGGGCCATCCCGCCCGGCGGGGGC
>JASLAP010000271.1 GCA_030147065.1 Pseudonocardia sp.
GATCGTGCCGCCGGACTGCGACGACGTGCAGGTGTTGGACGCCTGCGCCGGTGCAGCGACGCCCTGGGCGGACGCCAGCGGAGTCATGACGAGCAGGCCGGTCGCGGTCATGGCCACGACGATCCCAGCTTTCTTCAGCACGGCTTCTCCCAATGTTTCGACTGAGACGATTCGACTGGGACCGACCCCGCGCGGTCCCAATTCCGGGGGTCGACGCGCCGAATGGGGGATCGCGCCGATTGCCGAAGGGTAACCGGCGAATCCGGGAGCAGGCAAAGAGGTGGGCACCATCGAGTGCCGTATCCCACGCGGATCGTGATGGCGCCGGCAGATCACGATTCGGATTCATGCGAGTGGGGGACGCCCACCGGGCTGTCGGTCGGTCACCCCGGGCGACACGGCGCTCCGTCGGGTGGCCGTGGCGCCACCGGTCACCGATGATGGTGGGGTGGTCGATCTGCGGATTCCCGGAGTCGGCTCGCTCACCGGCCGGGTCGCCGACCTGCGCGAGCGGCTCGCGGCCGACGTGTTCCAGAAGGTGGCCGGCGACGAGGGCCCGGACCGGCGGGCGCGGATCCACGGCACCCCCGGACCGCGCTGGTTCGCCGAGGACCGGCCGATCCGGCGGGTGCACGGGGACGCGTCGATGTTCGTCGGCGGGCTGCGCGCGCTGCTCCTGCAGTCGCTGCACCCGCTGGCCATGGCCGGGGTCGCCGGGCACTCGGGGTACCGCGGCGACCCGTGGGGGAGGCTGGCCCGCACCAGCTACTTCCTGGCCGCCACGACCTTCGGCCCCGACGAGGAGGCCCGGGCCACCATCGAGCGGATCAAGGGCGTGCACGCCCGGGTCCGCGGCCGGGCGCCGGACGGCCGGGCCTACTCCGCGGGCGACCCGCACCTGCTGGAGTGGGTGCACATCGCGGAGATCGACAGCTTCCTGCGGGCCCACCAGCGCTACGGCTCCGACCCGCTCGACCGGGCGGGCCGCGACGGGTACGTCGCCGACACCGCCCGGATCGCCCGCGAGCTCGGCGTCGTCGACCCCCCGGAGACCGAGGCTGCGCTCGCCGGTCGGATCGCGGCCTTCCGGCCCGAGCTGGCGGGCACCCCCCAGGCCCGCGCGACGGCCCGGTTCCTCCTGCTGAGCCCTCCGCTGGCGGTCGCCGCCCGCGGGCCGTACGCGCTGCTGGCCGCGGCCGCGGTGGAGCTGCTGCCGCGCTGGGCCCGCGCACCGCTGCGGCTGCCCCACCTCCCGGTCGTCGAGCAGACCCTGGTCCGCGGCGGCGGCCAGGTCGTCACCCGGGGGATCCGCTGGGTGATGTCGGGGTAGCCGCCACCCCCATCCCGCTCGACGACCACTTCGCGCGGCGCGGGGTTGAACCGGCACCCGGGGGTTATCCCGGCCGTGGACGGCGTGCGGTCCCGCATGCCGAGCGGAGCGGGGGAGGCGCCGATGCGCGCGATGGTCTACCGGGGGCCCTACAAGATCAGGGTCGAGGAGAAGGACGTCCCGCAGATCGAACACCCCAACGACGCGATCGTCCGCGTCGGGCTGGCCGCGATCTGCGGCTCCGACCTGCACCTCTACCACGGGATGATGCCCGACACCCGGGTCGGGCACACCTTCGGCCACGAGTTCATCGGGGTGGTCGAGCAGGTCGGCCCCTCGGTGCGGAACCTGAAGCGCGGCGACCGGGTGATGGTGCCGTTCAACATCTACTGCGGGTCGTGCTGGTTCTGCGCCCGCGGGCTGTACTCCAACTGCCACAACGTCAACCCCAACGCGACCGCGGTCGGCGCCATCTACGGCTACTCGCACACGACCGGCGGCTACGACGGTGGCCAGGCCGAGTTCGTCCGGGTGCCGTTCGCCGACGTCGGCCCGTCGCCGATCCCGGACTGGATGGACGACGAGGACGCCGTCCTGCTGACCGACGCGCTGGCCACCGGCTACTTCGGCGCGCAGCTCGGCGACATCGTCGAGGGCGACGTGGTGGTGGTCTTCGGCGCCGGCCCGGTGGGGCTCTACGCCGCGAAGTCGGCGTGGCTGATGGGCGCGGGCCGGGTCATCGTCATCGACCACCTGGAGTACCGGCTGGCCAAGGCCCGCGAGTTCGCCCACGCCGAGACCTACAACTTCACCGAGCACGACGACGTGGTGGTGCTGCTCAAGAAGCTCACCGACCACCTCGGCGCCGACGTGGCGATCGACGCGGTGGGCGCGGAGGCCGACGGCAGCTTCCTGCAGCACGTCAGCGCGGCGAAGCTCAAGCTGCAGGGCGGCTCGCCGGTCGCGTTGAACTGGGCGATCGACGGGGTGCGCAAGGGCGGCACCGTCTCGGTGGTGGGCGCCTACGGGCCGCTGTTCAGCGCGGTCAAGTTCGGTGACGCGGTGAACAAGGGCCTGACCCTGCGGATGAACCAGTGCCCGGTGAAGCGGCAGTGGCCGCGGCTGTTCGAGCACGTCCGCAACGGCTACCTCAAGCCCAGCGACATCGTCACCCACCGCATCCCGCTCGAGCACATCGCCGAGGGGTACCACATGTTCTCGGCGAAGCTGGACGGCTGCATCAAGGCGCTCGTCGTCCCGGACGCCGGCTGAGGAAGGGGAGCGACATGGTCTACACGCCGCAGAAGCCGCCGCTGCCGGAGTCCACCGAGCAGCTGCGCGCCCGCATCCCCGGCTGGGGTGCCGACCTGGACCCGGCGGACCGGCCGTCGGTGCCCAAGCTGCAGTACCAGGAGGACCTCAGCGGCGCCCACTGGGAGTTCCCGGACCGCCAGCCGGAGAACCGGCCCCGCGAGCGGTCGATCGAGCACGCGTTCCTCACCCCGGTCTTCGGCACGTCCTGCCCACCGCGCGGGGTGTCGGGGATGATCCGACGGCTCGCCTACCGGCGCTACAGCGAGGGCCGAACGGCGCACTGGCTGTTGCTGATCGGGGCCGACCGGGTCGACGCGTGGGAGAGCCACCTGCGGTCCTTCGCCACCCCGCACCCGGACAACCCGATCACCGAGACCGGGGTGCTCAGCGAGTTCTCCCGGCACGGGATCGCCTCCCGGGTGGGCCGCGGGCGCGCGGACCTGCGTCACCAGCTGCTCGATCCGGTGATCGTCGCCGGTCCGTGGCTGGTCGCCGGCGCCGCCGCCGTCTCGGGCGCCCGGGCGCTCGGGCGGCGGCGACGCAGGCGGTGACCTCGCCGCCGGACCCCTGACGGTCCTCGCCGTCAGTTGAGGCGGCGGGTGCCGGCGGGCAGGGCGCCGCCGGCGTAGACGTCCTCGGCGAGGGTGGCCAGCGCGGTCAGCGCGACGTTCTGGCTCCACGGCCCGTAGGACACCCGGGCCACCCCCAGCCGCTGGGCGGCGGCCAGGTCGATGGAGCCGGGGATGCCGATGATGTTCACCTTGCGCTCGCCGAGCGCCTCGACCAGGCGACCGACGGTCCGCTCGTCGAGCTTGCCGGGCACGAAGAAGCTCGACGCCCCGGCGTCGAGGTAGGCCCGGCCGCGCTCGATCGCGTCGGCGAGCACCTCCTCCGGGTCGCGGTCGCCGGCCTTGAGGAACGCGTCGGTGCGGGCGTTGAGCACGAACGGCACCCCGGCCGCCTCACCCGCCTGCACGGCCGCGGTGACCGCGGCGGTCGCCTCGGCCAGCGGCTTCATCTGGTCCTCGAGGTTCGCGCCGACGATGCCGACGTCGATCGCCCGGGCCACCGTGCCGCCCGGGTCGCCGTACCCGGCCTCCAGGTCGGCGGTGACCGGTAGCTCGACGGTGCGGGCGACCAGGCCGACCGCGGCGATCATCTCGTCGCGCGGGATCTGCTCCCCGTCCGGGTAGCCGTGCGCGGCGGCGATGCTGTGGCTGGCGGTCGCCAGCGCCCGGGTGCCCGGTACCCCGGCCACCACCCTGGCCGTGATCGCGTCCCAGACGTTGACCAGGACCAGCAGCTCGGTGTCGGTGTGCAGGCGGAGCAGCTCGGCGGCCTTCGCCGCGATGGTCGTCACGACGACGACCGTAGCGGCCCGGCACCGGCGGCGGGCCGCGTCGACCGCTCGCCGACGGGTGATCCGCTCCCCACCGGCGCCATCAGCGGTAGCGCAGCAGTGCCGCCACGCCATCGTTCGCCGTCGCCGCTGCGCCCTCGGGCACGATCCGCACGGCGGCCGCGGTGGCCACGGCTCCGCGCACCGCCACGTCGACGAGTGGCGCGGGTCGCGGATCGGGCAGCCCGCCGGCGTGCAGGATCTCGGCCGTGGAGCCGACGTCCGCCGGCTCGGGGCCGAACCACCCGGTGCGCCCGGCGGCGCGGCCCGGGTCGAGCAGCACGGTGTCCACCTGCCCGGCTCGCAGCGCGGCGAGCGTGTCGTCGGCTCCGGTGGTCGCCAGCCCCTCGTGGCTCCCGCGGGCGTGCTCGGCCAGCAGGTCCGCGGTGTCCTCGGCGGCCGTCGCGGCGACGACCTCCCGGCTGCGCCGCAGCGCCTCGTCGAGGGAGCTGTAGTCGCCCTGGACCTCGGTGAGCAGATCGGTCACCCGGACCGGCAGGTGGTCGCGCAGGAACTGCACGGCCCGCACGTCCCCGCTGACGACCACCAGCCGCGGGGCGGAGCTGTCGAACAGCGCGGTGAGCGCGTCGGACACCTCGCGGGCGTTGGCCTCCCACCGGTTCTCCGCACGCTGCTGGAAGCGCCGCTGCGACCAGCCGCCCGGAGCGGAGCGGGTGACGTGCAGCTCCTCGCCCTCCACCGCGACGTGCTCGTCGTGCTGGTCGGGCAGGACGGCGATCAGCTCGGCCCCCAGCCGGTCGGTGACCACGACCAGGTGCGGCAGGAGCCCCTGGGCCGCGGCGAGCAGCGGCGCGAAGTGCGGCAGCGGGCCGACGGACGCGCTGTCGGCCGCGGGTGCCTCGGGCAGGTGCGCCGAGTACCGCAGGCCGTCGGCGTCCGAGACGGCGAACAGGGCGTCGCCCGCGGTGTGGGCCGCGGTGATCAGCGGGTCGATCGCGGTCAGCGCCGCCTCCGGCGCGTCGTCCGCGGCGAGCTGCGAGCGCAGCGTCTTCCACCGCAGCGCGACCCGCTCCTCGGCCTGCGGGAGCGAACCCTCGGTGATCAGGTGGACGGTGACCGCCGGTCCCGGGGCGGCGAACGTGCTCTCGGGCAGCTGGAGGGTGCGCAGTGCTCGGCGGGACGCCGGGGAGGAGATCAGGAGACCTCCCGTCCGGTCCGGCGCTTCAGCGCCGCGTAGCCGGCCGTAGCGAGGAACAGCACGATTCCGATGATCGCCAACCAGAACAGGCCCTCGATCACCACGCCGAGCACGGTGAGCGCGAGCCACACCACCAACAGGATGGCCAGGATCTTCAACATTCTTGCCTCTTCTCCTCGGGTTCTGGATGTACTGCCAGCCTGGCCCGTCCGGTGGCTGGCGACCATCGGGTCTGACCCCCAGATCGGGGTCGGCCGGAACACCCGGCGTCGGCGGCCGGGATGTTCACCGGACCGTCACGACGGCGTCGGGAGGGGTCGGTGGGCAGGTCGTCGGCCCGCCGTAGGCAGGCACCGTGACCTCCTCCCGGGTCCTGGTGCGTACCTCGGCCACGGCCGGGACCGGCTGCTCGGTTCTGTTGACGACCGATCCGGGGGACCGGGGTGCGGCCGCGGTCGACAGCCCCGGCGCCGAGCACCTCGTCGTCCGGGTGGACGCCACCGGCGAGGTCGTGGCGGTGCACCGCATCCGGGCCGCCGGGGCCGGCCGGCCGCTGGAGGCCCGGGCGGGTTTCGAGGTCGACGCCCTCGACCCGCTGCGGCCGTCGTTGATCGAGGTTGAGCTGTCCGCCGCCGAGCAAGTGGCGCCCGCCGGCCCCGCCGTCGCCGAACTGGTCTGCACCGGCCTGATCGGGCACCTGCTGCTGACCGGCAACCGGTGGCTGGTCGGTCGGGTCGGTGTCGGGCTGGCCGACGGTGGACGAGCGGCCGGCTCGGCGTGGGACCTGGCGCTGGCCCACCACCTGGCCCCGCCGCGGTACCGGGTCCGCCCGCGCCGACCGTGGGACCCGCAGGCCCTGCGGTGGCCGCGCCGCACCGCGGCCCCGCCGCTGATGGTTTCGCTGCTCCGGTTGGGCGCGTGGGTGTGCGGGCCACCGGCGCACGACGCGGACCGGGACCGCGCCGAGTTCCTGGTGCTGCTCGATCTCAACCAGGCCGACGGGAGCCGCCTGCGGTACTTCCTCGGCGGAGGGGGGTGACGGGGCGGGGTACCGGGTGGTCCGGGAGGGCGCAGGTCCGGCTCAGGCCGCGACGGCGGGTCGTCCGTCGGCCGGCCGTCCGCGCACCGGGGGGGGGACGCCGGTCGCGGTGGCGATGGCCGCGCTCGCGCGGGCCGCGAGCGCGGCGCGGTCGCCCTCGGGGGCGATCGCCGGGAGCGGGATCAGCTCGCACACCACCGCGGTCATCCGCAGGACGCGGACGACCGAGCCGAGCAGGCTCTGCTGCCCGACGAACGCGGCCTCGGGCGCGGTCCGCCCGGCGCGACGCAGGCGGACCGCGACCGGCCGGACCGGCACGCCGGCGTCCAGCGCGGCCTGGAACGCGGCCCGCCGGAAGCGCCCGCCCGCCGCCCCGCACCACGTCGTGCCCTCGGGGAACGCCACCACCGCGGCCCCCGCTCGCAGCGTCGCGGACAGTTCGGCGACCGCCTGCGGCAGCCGGCGCAGGCCACGGCGGTCGATGAACAGGGCACCGGTCGCGCCGGCGACGGCGCCGACGACCGGCCAGCCGCGGATCTCGCGCTTGGCGAGCAGCCGGACCGGTGCCGCGCCGGCCAGGGCGAGGGCCTCGATCCAGGACAGGTGGTTGGCCACGACGAGGACCCCGCCCGGGCCGAAGGCGCCGGCCGCGCCGGCGGGCAGCCGGACCGCGACCCCGGCCGCGGCGAGGACCGCCCGTGCGGTGAGCCGGAGCCAGCTCACCCGGGTCCGCCGGGGCAGCAGGACCAGCAGCGGGGCGGTGAGGACCGCGGCGACCAGCACGACCACGAGCCCGGCTCCGCGGACCGCGGCCCGCCAGGCCGGGCGCGGGTGGTCGGCGCGCGGACCGGCCCGGGTGCAGCTCTCGGCGCACGGGGAGGCGGGCACCCAGCCGGCGTCGGTCGTCCGCCGGTGGAACGGGTCGGGCGCGCGGGTCACGGCGCCGGGGCGAGGAAGTGGCGGGCGTAGCGGCTGTCGAGGTGGTCCATCCCCAGCAGGACGGGGAAGTCCGCGCAGCCGAAGTCCGGGTCGTGCGCGGGCGGGCCGCACACCCAGGCGCCCAGCCGGAGGTAGCCGCGCAGCAGCGGCGGGAGCGCGCCGGCCGGGGGAGCGTCCGCCGGCGGTGTCCAGGGCCGCCGCGGGACGACCCGGTAGGGCTCGGGGGCGAGGTGGCCGGCGAGCACCCGGCGCCACACCCCGGCCGCGACCGGCCCGCCGTCGTCCAGCGAGACGCTCGCGCAGCCGACCAGCCAGCGGTGGCCGGTGAGCAGCAGGTAGCGCGCGAGCCCCGCCCACACCAGGCCCACCACGGCTCCCGTGCGGTGCGCGGGGTCGACGCAGGACCGGCCGGTCTCGACGAGGTCGGGCCGGATGGCGTCGAGCGCGCCGAGGTCGAACTCGTCGTCGGCGTACAGGCCGCCGGCCGCGCGTGCGGCCACCGGTGGCAGCAGGCGGTAGGTCCCGACGATCGCGCCGGTGGCGTCGTCCTGGACGACCAGGTGGTCGCAGTGCGCGTCGAACCGGTCGACGTCGAGGCCGAGTTCGGCGCCCGGCAGGCGGGCGCCGAACTCGTCGGTGAAGACCCGGTGGCGCAGTCGTTGGGCGGCGCGGACGTGCCCGGGGTCGGTGGTCAGCAGCAGGGAGTACGCGGAGGTCGACCGCGATGTCCGGACGAGGACCTGGCAGGGGGCCACGACGGGTAGTGATACGGACCAGCGGTGACAGCCCCCGCCCGGTCGCGCCGACGCCCGGTGGCGGCGGTGTGAACAGTCGTGCGCACCGTCATCGGACCGGACGGGCCCGAGGTCGCCGGGCCAGGTGCACGACCGCGGGCGGCACGTTGCGCCAGACCGTCCGGCTGGTCGTCACCTCCTCGAACGCCGACCGCAGGTCCTCCTGCTGGGCCCGGGCCGGGGCGGCCCACCGCGTCGCGGCGTAGCCGAGCTGGCTGAACGCCCCGCCGGGAGCGGTGGCCGCCGCGATCCGGTGCACCAGGCTCGTCGGGCCGGTCGTGCGGAACGCCGCCCACGGCAGCCCGCTCAGCACCACGTCGGCGCGCAGGCCGCGCTCGGCGAGCAGGTCGGGCAGCATCCGGGCGTCCGCCCGGATGACCTCGACCGCCGGGAACCGCTCGGCCAGGGCGTCGGCGAAGTGCGGGTTCAGCTCGACCGCCAGCTGGTGGCCGCGCGATCCCAGCCGGCGGCGCACGACCTCGGTCACCACCCCGGTCCCCGGTCCCAGCTCCACCACGACCGGATCGCCGGTCAGCGGCACCGGTCCGGTGAGCTGCCGGCACACCGCGTCCGAGCTGGGCACGACCGAGGCCGTGTCCCACGGTGCCCGCAGGAACTCCCGGGCGAACACGACAGCATCTGCTCCTCGGGGCACCCCGCACCTCGTTCCACCCTGGCGGCCCCGGGCGGACCGCCGCCCGGAGTCTGGTGAGGCCGGCCCAGCACCCGGCGAACGGGCGGGGAACGCGGCGGCAACGCCGGGCGTCCGGCCGCACCCGGTCGGGGCGCGCGGCCCGGCTCGGTGATACTCGGTCCGTGCGAGCCGCCGAGGTGATGTCGGGGATCCGCGGCCAGGTGGCGGCCGGCCGCGTTCCCGGCGCGGTCGTCGGGGTGCGCCACCGCGGGGAGACGACCGTCGAGGCCACTGGGGTGACCGCACCCGGTGCGGCCGATCCGGTGCGGGCCGGCAGCGTGGTGCGCATCAGCTCCATGACCAAGCCGCTGATCGCGGCGCTGACCATGCTGCTGGCCCAGGACGGCGTCCTGGCGCTGGCCGACCCGGTCGAGCGCTTCGTGCCCGAGCTGGCCGACCGCCGCGTGCTGAGCCGGCTCGACGGGCCTCCGGACGACACCGTTGCGGCGGACCGGGCAGCCACCGTCGAGGACCTGCTCACCATGCGGATGGGCTTCGGCTTCGTGTTCGAGGCGGACTGTCCCACCGTCACCTGGGCCACCGAACTCGACCTCGGGTTCGGACCACCCGACCCGGGCGCCCCACCCCCGCCCGACGAGTGGGTGGCGCGGTTCGCGACCCTGCCGCTGCTCGAGCAACCCGGCCGGGTGTGGCGCTACGAGCTGGCGTTCGCTGTCCTCGGGATCGTGCTGGCCCGGGCGGCCGGCGCGTCCCTGGACGCCGTGCTGGCCGAGCGGCTGTCCGGGCCGCTGGGCATGACCGACACCGCCTTCGTCGCCGACCCCGCCCGGCTGCTGCCCGCGCACGTCCGGGACGGGGACGGCCTGGCGCTGTTCGACGGCGCGTCCGACAGCCGTTGGCTGACCCCGCCCCCGTTCCCGGACGGCCGCGGCGGCCTGGTGTCCACCGCGCACGACCTGCTGCTGTTCGCCGGGATGCTGCTCGACGGCGGGGCCGGCCTGCTGGCGCCGGCGTCGGTGGCGGCGATGACCACCGACCACCTCACCCCCGCGCAGCGGCGGGGGCCGTCCGCGGCCACCTTCCTGAACTCGGGCGGGTGGGGCTACGGCCTCGGCGTGGCCGCCACCCCGGCCGGTCGGCGCTACGGCTGGGCCGGCGGGCTGGGGACCCTCTGGTACTCCTGGCCAGACCACGACCTCGCCGCGGTCCTGCTGACCCAGGTCCTGCCGCCCGAGGCCGCGGTGTTCGACGCGTTCACCGCGACGATCGAGCGCGCCCTCGCCGGGTGACGAGGAGCGGACGAAGGCGCCGCGCGGGGCCTCCGCCGATCGAGCCCGCGGTGCTCCGCGCCACCCGGTCGGGGGTGCGGCCGGGGTGACGTCCCGGACCCCGCGACCGAAGCAACGACCGTGGACGGCATCGGACAGACCCTCGACAGCCTGCTCGCCGTGGCGGCGGTCGCGGTGCTGGCCCCGCTGGTGCTCGGGCTGGCGCCCCGGCTGCGGGTCCCGCAGGTGGTGCTGCTGCTGGCGGGCGGCATGGCGATCGGTCCGCAGGGGCTGGACCTGGCCGCGCCCGCCCCGGTGCAGACGCTGGCCGACGTCGGTCTCGGGTTCGTGTTCCTGCTCGCCGGATACGAGATCGACCAGCGGCTGGTCCGCCAGGACGCCGGCCGGCGGGCCCTGCTGGCCTGGCTGCTCACCGTGGTGCTGGCGGTCGGCATCGTCACCGGGCTGGCCGCGCTGGGCATCGTCCGCGACCACGTCCCGGTCGCCATCGCGCTGACCACCACCGCGTTCGGCACGCTGGTCCCGGTGCTGCGGGAGAGCGGGCTGCTGCGCGGCCGGCTGGGCGGGTACCTGCTGGCCGGTGGGGCGGTGGGGGAGCTGCTGCCGATCCTGGCCATCGCGCTGTTCCTCGGGATCAACAACCGGTTCGTGGCGCTGGCCTCGCTGGCCGCGGTCGCGGTGCTCGCGGTCCTGCTGAGCCTGGCGCCGCGGGTGCTGGGCGGGCGGGTGGTCCAGGTGATCGCCGACGGCCAGCACGAGACGACGCAGCTGACGCTGCGGTTCACCGTGCTGCTGCTGGTGCTGCTGCTGGCGGTCACCGACGAGGTCCACCTGGACGCCGTGCTCGGCGCGTTCGTGGCCGGGATGGTGCTGCGCCGCTGGGCCGGGGCGAGCGCCCCGGCCCTGGAGGACAAGCTCGACGTGGTGGGGTACGGGTTCTTCATCCCGATCTTCTTCGTGTACTCGGGGATGACCGTCGACCTGGACGCCATCGCCGGGGCGCCGCTGCGGCTGCTGCTGTTCTTCGGGTTGCTGCTGGTGGCCCGCGGGCTGCCGGCGCTGCTGGTCTACCGCGGGGTGCTGGCGCTGCGCGGGCGGGTGCAGGTCGCCCTGGTGACCGCGACCGCGCTGCCGCTGCTGGTCGCGCTGACCCAGATCGGGCTGCGCAACGGGACGATGCTGGCGGAGAACGCCGCGGCGCTGGTCGGGGCCGGGGTGCTGACCGTGCTCGTCTTCCCGACGATCGCGGTGCTGGTCCACCGCGCCGAGCCGGCCGACGACGGCGACCGGACCGGCTCCGGCCCGGCGACCGGCCCGCCTGCCTCCGGAACGCGGCCGGCGGACTGAACGACGGGCCCGGGCGCGGGGGCTCAGACCAGGTCGCTGCGGCTCAGGATGCCCACGAGCACGCCGCCGTCCACCACGGGCAGGTTGCGCAGGCCGCGGTCGGCCACCAGCGTGCGCGCAGCGCCGATCGTGGCCCCGAGGTCGATGCTGATCGCGCCGCGGGTCATGACCCGGCCCACCGTCGCGTGCGCCCTCCGCCCCGAGTTCAGGTCGGCGAGCAGGTCCGCCTCGCTGATCACCCCCACCAGCCGGGCGCCCTCCTCGACCACCGGGAGCGAGGTGTGCCGATGGCGCAGCATCAGCTGCGCGGCCAGGGTCACCGGGTCGTCCGGGGTCACCGTGACGACCGGGGTGGTCATCGCCTCGCGCACGGGTGCGCTGCCCGGCGGCCGCGCGCCGGTGCGCCGCTGCCGGGCGAGGCCGACCAGCGCGTCGTTCCCGGCCGCGCCGCGGTCGCCGCCGAGCAGCCGGCCCAGTCCGCCCTGACGCGGGGTGGCCGCGGTGCCGCGCAGCAGGTCGCCGCGGGTGACGACGCCGATCAGCCGCCCGCGCTCGACCACCGGCAGCACGCGCAGCTGCCCGCTCGCGGCGAGCCGCCGGGCCACCGAGGCGACGTTGGCGGTGGCCGGCATCGACACCACGTCCGGGTTCATGATCTCGGCCACCGGGACCCGCTGGTCGGCGTCGAGCCCCTCCTCCTCGTGCTCCTCGTGGTAGCGGATCACGTCGAGCAGGCTGACCATGCCGACCAGCCGGAAGGTGGAGTTGACCACGGGCAGCGCGCTGAACCCGTAGCCGGTCATCCGGTCGACGACCGCGGCCACCGACTCGTCGGCGCGGACGGACACCACGCGGCTGGTCATCAGATCGCGGACGAGGCGGGCCACTCCGACCAACCTAGCTGTAGCCGGCCGACTACTGAACCTCTCCGCGGTGCCCGCACCACGCCGTTCCGGTAAATCCACGACACCCGGGGAGCCGCCGGGCAGGGTGTCCCCATGGACGACCGCACGACCCCCCCACCCGCCGCGACCGATGTCGTCGTGATCGGTTCCGGCGCGGCCGGCCTGTCCGCGGCGCTGGCCGCCGCGGTGGGTGGCGCGCGCGTGGTGCTGCTGGAGGCGGCCGACCGCTGGGGTGGCACGACCGGCGTCTCCGGCGGCCAGGCCTGGATTCCCGGGCACCACCACGGCCCCGCCGAGGACCCCGACGACGTGCTGGACTACCTGCTGGCGCACACCGCGGGCCGGGACCCGGAGCTGCTGCGGGCGTTCGTGTTCGCGGCCCCGCGGATGGCCGCCTTCGTCGAGCGGAACTCGCCGATCCGGTGGCAGCCGATGGCCGCGCCGGACTCGTTCGCCGACGGGCGGTCCGGCCGCAACCTCGACGTCGCGCCGGTGGCCACCGCCGAGCTGGGGCCGTGGGCGGAGATCGGCTGGCCGCCGCCCTACCCGCCGCTGCTGACCAACGCCGAGGTCGAGAGGCTCGGGCTGATGATCGGCGGCGAGCTGCCGGCGGAGCTGCTGGCCCGCCGGGCGACGGCCGGTGAGGTCGCGCTGGGCGCGGGCCTGGTGGTCGGGCTGCTGCACGGGTGCCGGGCGGCCGGGGTATCTCTGCACCGCGGGCGGCGGGTCACCGGGCTGCTGCGCCGGGCCGACGGCGGCGTGGCCGGGGTCCGCACCCCGGGCGGTGACGTCCGGGCCGCCCGCGGCGTGGTGCTGGCCTGCGGCGGGTTCGAGCACGATCCGCGGCTGGGCCCGGATCTGCTCGGCCCGGCCGCGGCGCACCCGGTCTCGCCGCCGGTGACCACCGGCGACGCGCTGCACCTGGCGGTGTCGGCCGGGGCGGCGCCGGCGCACCTGGGTGAGAGCTGGGCCTGGCCGGTGCTCGCCGACCCGTACGCGCACTGGCCGGGGACCGACGTCGCCCGCCCGGCGCTGGTGATCGCCGAGCGGATGCTGCCCCGGGTGATCTGGGTGAACGCCGCCGGGCGCCGCTTCGTCGACGAGTCCAGCCACAACTGCGCGCTCGCCCTCACCGCGACCGATCCGGCCACCGGCCGCCCGGGCAACCAGCCGGCCTGGGCGATCGCCGACGCCGGCTACCGCGAGCGCTACCCGCTGGCCGGCGCCGCCCCCGCGACGCCGCTGCCGGCCTGGGTGCGCACCGCCGACACGCTCGCCGACCTGGCTGCTCTCACCGGTATCGACCCCGACGGCCTGGCCGCCACCGTGGCCCGGTTCAACGCCGGCGCCGCGGTGGGCGCCGACCCGGAGTTCGGCCGCGGCACCACCCCCTACGACCGGGCCGGCGGCGACCCGACGGCGCCGCACCCGAACCTCGGCCCGCTCGAACGCGGCCCCTTCCACGCCGTGCCGGTGTGCGCCGGCACGGTCGGTTCCAAGGGTGGCCCGCGCACCGACGCCTCGGCCCGGGTGCTCGACCGCGACGGCCAGCCGGTCCCCGGGCTGTACGCCGCCGGCAACGCCATGGCCGCGGTGATCGGGCCGGGCACGGTCTCGCCCGGCGCGACCATCGGCTCCGCGCTGACCTGGGGCTGGATCGCCGGCTGCGATCTCGCGGGCTGAGCCCACCGCGGGGGACCTGACCGGCCGCACAGGGTGATCGGTGCTGCTCGCGCTGCCGGGTGGCCGGCCGGTGGGAGATCCTCGCGGGTGAGGGGGAGGTGGTCGTGCCGGACAGCGGGGACGGCGGGGCGGGACCGGTGCGGGGGCGGTCGCGGTGGGCCGGGCTGGGCCGGTTCGTCGGGCGCAGCACCGTGGGCGGGGTCGTGCTGGCCGGCAGCGCCACCGGGTTCTTCCTGCTCACCGCGGCGGTCACCGGCTCACCGGGGCGGCTGGTCGGCGTGGACGGCGTCCTGGCCGCTCGGCTGAACGCGCTCGTCGCGCCCCGGCCCCCGGTGGTGACCGGGCTGGAGGCGGTGACGACGCTCGGCAACACGCCGGTGCTCTGGGTGGTGGTGGGCGTCCTGGTGGCCGGCCTGCTGCGGCGCCGCCGCACCCGGTCGGCGGCGTACGTCGCGGTGACCGGGCTCGGTGGGCTGCTGCTCGCGCCGCTGGTCAAGGAGCTGGTCGGCCGGCTGCGTCCGGTGGTCGAGATCCCGGTGGCCACCGCCGGTGGCCCGAGCTTCCCCAGCGGCCACGCCCTGAACTCGGCAGTCGTCTACGGCCTGGCGCTGGTGGTGGCGTGGCCGGCGCTCGGGCGCCGGGCGCGGATCGCCGCCACCGCCGCGACGGTCGCGCTGCTGGCCGCGATCGGCGCGACCCGGCCGGCCCTGGGCGTGCACTACCTGTCCGACGTCGTCGGCGGGTGGCTGCTCGCCGCGGCCTGGCTCGTGATCACCGCCGCCGCGTTCGCCGGGTGGCGACGGGACGCCGGGTCGCGAGCCGGGGTCAGCGGTCGCGTTCTGCCCGCTCGCGCCGCCGGCGCTCGGCGCGGACGGCCTCGACCTTGCCTTCCGGGTAGCCGGCCTTGACCGCCCGGTGCTCGGTCGAGCCCCAGGAGAAGGCGCCGGCGTAGAACAGCCCGATCGCCGCGCCCCCGCCGATCGCGGCGAAGGTGATCGCCGGCTCGAACCCCAGGACCACCCCCAGGAACAGGTACAGCAGGGCGGCGATCGGCACGATCTGCACGACCGCGCGGGCGAGGTGGCGCAGGAACCAGGACCGGGTCGTCACGTCGTGCAGCACCCAGGACCGGTGCCGGTCGGGCAGCCCGGCCCCGAAGGCGTAGCGGATCCACTGGAACGGGCCGGGACGGACGACGGGATCGGACACCTCACGGCGTACCCCGGTCGCCGACGGCGCATGCCCCGGCGGGCGCCCCGTCCCCGGAGCGGTCACAGCCTGCGGCAGCACCGCACGACCCACCACCCGCCGGCGACGAGCGCGACCGCGCCCTCCTCGATGGCGCCGACCGCCATGAAGATCACTCCGACCGCCACGAGCAGGGACGCGGCGAGCAGCTGCAGCACCATGCCGACGGTCACCCCTCCAGACTGCCCGGTCGGCCCGGTGCCCGGTCAGCGGCTCCCGGTGATGCTGATCGCCGCGGCCGGGCACAGGGCCGGCGGGGTCGGGTCCATCCGCCCGACCCAGCCGCCCGGCTCACACCGGTTCGCGCAGCCCGTCGGTGGTCCGCGCAGCCCGCCGGCGGTCTGCGACGGCACCACACGGGCTGCGAGGACCGCATCCTTCCGCTCACCGGAAGGTGACGTGGGGTGGGCGGCGGAATCCTGCGTAGTGTGCGCCGGTGCGCGCAGCGGGGACGGACGACCGGTGACCGACATCGTCGACGACGCGGACGCCGCGGTCGCCGGGATCGAGCCCGGGGCGACCGTGCTGATCGGCGGGTTCGGCACCGCGGGGCAGCCGGTGGAACTGATCGACGCGCTGCGGCGCTCGGGCGTGGGCGACCTGACCGTGGTGAACAACAACGCCGGCAACGGCGAGGTCGGGCTGGCCGCGCTGCTGGCAGCGGGGCAGGTTCGCAAGATCATCTGCTCGTTCCCGCGGCAGACCGACTCCTACGTCTTCGACGAGCTGTACCGGTCGGGCCGGATCGAGCTGGAGGTCGTCCCGCAGGGCAACCTGGCCGAGCGGATGCGCGCCGCGGGTGCCGGGATCGGCGCGTTCTTCTGCCCGACCGGCTTCGGCACCCCGCTGGCCGAGGGCAAGGAGACCCGCACCATCGACGGGCGCGACCACGTCCTGGAGTACCCGATCCGCGGCGACGTCGCGCTGATCAAGGCCTTCCGCGCCGACACCACGGGCAACCTGGTCTACCGCAAGACCGCGCGGAACTTCGGCCCCGTGATGGCCACCGCCGCGACCACCACGGTGGTCCAGGTGGACGAGGTCGTGGCCGCCGGAGCGCTGGACCCCGAGGTGGTGGTGACGCCGGGGATCTTCGTCGACCGGATCGTCGCGCTGCCCGCATCGCGGGTCCTCGCCGCGGAAGGAGCGGCCCGATGAGCACCGACACCACCGGGACGACCGTGGAGCACCTCGACCGCGGCCCGCTCGACCGCACCGGACTGGCCGCGCTGGTGGCCGCGGACATCCCGCCGGGCTCCTACGTCAACCTCGGCATCGGCCAGCCGACCACGGTCGCCGACCACCTGCCGGCCGACAGCGGGGTCGTGCTGCACACCGAGAACGGGATGCTCGGGATGGGCCGCGCCGCGGTCGGCGACGAGATCGACCCGGACCTGATCAACGCCGGCAAGGTCCCGGTCACCGAGACCGCGGGGGCGGCGTACTTCCACCACGCCGACTCGTTCGCCATGATGCGCGGCGGGCACCTCGACGTCTGCGTGCTCGGGGCGTTCCAGGTGTCCTTCGGCGGCGACCTGGCCAACTGGCACACCGGCGAGCCGGACGCCATCCCGGCCGTCGGCGGCGCGATGGACCTGGCGATCGGCGCCCGGGACGTCTTCGTGATGATGACCCTGTTCGCCCGGTCCGGAACGCCCAAGCTGGTCCGGGAGTGCAGCTACCCGCTCACCGGCCGGGCCTGCGTGAGCCGGGTCTACACCGACCACGGCGTGTTCCTGCTCGACGGGGGCCGGGTGCGGGTCCGGGAGACCTACGGGATCCCGGTCGCGGAGCTGGGCGAGCGGCTGGGCCTCGACCTGTCCTGAACCGGGTCAGCCCGGCGCGGGTGGGTCGGCCGGCCGGGCCAGGTGCTCGCCGAAGAAGGCCAGGATGCGCCGCCAGGCGTCCTCGGCCTCCGGTTCGGAGCAGGCCAGCCCGGCCGCGCGCTCTACGACCCGCAGCGGCGCGGGGGTGCCCCAGTCGTTCATGAACGAGTGCCCGACCCCCGGGTACTCCTCGACGTCGCGCGGCACACCGCCCTCGGCGAGCAGGGCGTCCAGCTTCGCCGCGGCCCCCGACAGCTTGCGGTCCCGGGCGCCGTAGCTGGCCCCGACCGGGCACGAGCGGGTGAGGGTGGACGGGTCCGCCTTCCCGGTGCAGCGCGGATCGGCCGCCAGGTGGTCGCGGGCGGCGACCAGGTCGTCGACGCCGGTGCCGCGGCCTGCCGACAGCGCCCGGAAGATGCTCACGATGCAGCCGATCCGGCGCCCGCGCCGGTAGAGCGCCGGGGCGAGGGCGAGGTAGCCGTGCGCGGCGAACCGGTCGGTGATGCGCCGGGTGTCGGCGGTCATCCCGAAGGCGTCGTGGACCACGACCACGCCGGGCCAGGGCCCGTCGCCGTCGGGAACGGCGAGGTACGCGGGAACGGGCCCGGCGGGAGCGGCGTAGGTCGTGCGCGGCACGGTGATCCGCCTGGTGGTCCGCGGTCAGCGGTCCGGCTCGGTGAAGTCGGGCCGTTCGAGCAGCAGCGACACCGCGATCCCGGCCACCAGCCCCCAGAACGCCGCGCCGATGTTCAGCACGGTGATGTCGGAGACCGTGACCACGAAGGTGACCAGGGCGCCGAGGGTGAACCGGCTGCGGAACGCCGTGACGAACGCGGCCTGCAGCACCCGCAGCATCGCCAACCCGGCGAGGACGGCGATGAACGCCGGCGGGGTGGCCAGCATCAGCCGGGTGAACAGCGGGGCGAGCAGCCCGAACACCATCGCCAGCAGGCCGCAGACGACTCCGGCGGTGTACTGGCGGGACCGCTCGCCCGAGGCGGTGAGCAGGGCGTTGGTGGGCCCGGTCAGGCAGGTCGACACCGCCCCGACCGCCGCGGCCAGCAACGACCAGGCCCCGCAGGCGATCGTGATGACGTTGACCGGGGGTTCGTGGCCCGCGGCGCGCAGCACCGCCACGCCCTGACCGTTCTGCACGACCAGCACGGTGATCGCGAGCGGGACGACCAGCTCGACCATCGCCTGTGCCGACCACTGCGGGACCTGCAGCACCGGGGCCGCGACCCACGCCGCCGCGGCCGGTCCCGGGTCGAACCGGCCGGACAGCGCCACCGCCACCGCACCCACCACGAGCACGCCGATGATCGGCGGGACCCACCGGCCGAGCGCGGGGACCGCGCTGAGCACCAGGAAGGCCAGCACCATCGGCACGGCCACCGCCGCGTCGGCGCCGACGGCGCGCACCAGGTCGGTGCCGAACCGCAGGAACACCCCGGCGACCATGCCCATCACGATCGGCATCGGGATCAGCGCCATCACCCGGCGCACCCAGCCGGTCAGCCCGAGCACCAGCATGAGCAGCCCGGTGGCCAGGAAGGCGCCGACGACCTCGGGCCAGCTGAGGTGCCCCAGGGCCGGGCCGACCAGGACGGTGCCGGGGATCGTCCAGAAGAACGCCAGCGGCTGGCGGTACACCCAGCACGCCGCCACGGTCAGCAGGCCGTTGAGGAAGAACACCCCGAACACCCAGGACGCCAGCTCGGCGGCGGTGAGGCCGCCCTGGGTGCCGACCGCCAGGATCACCGCGACCGGTCCGGTGGCCGCGAAGACCAGCCCGATCAGCCCGTTCGCCGCGTACAGCGCACCGAGGTCGTGGAGCAGCCGGCGCGGGCCGGTCGGCGGTCGCGGGGGTCGTTCGAGCAGCGTCGGCGACGCCCCTGGTCGTTCGACCGTCACACGCAACCTCGCTCGGGATCGGGGTGCGCCCACGGTAGTGCCACCGCCCCATCCGGGTCCCCAGTCACAGGGTCAGGTGCGTCGCCCGGCCGGCCACGAACGTCGCCGCGACCCGCATCGTCCGCAGGTGCTCGCCGACGGCCGCCGGGTCGGCGCCCGGCCGGAGCGGGTCGTCGTCGAGCAGCACCACGTCGCCCGGGGCACCCGGGTGCACGGTGGTCCGCCCGTCGGTGCTGGCCGCCAGCGCCTCGGCCGCGGTGATCGCCTCGGCCGGGTTCCACGGCTCCCGGTCGTCGGCGGACCGGTGCACCGCGGCGGCCATCGCCAGCCAGGGATCGAGCGCCGCGACCGGGGCGTCGGAGCCCATCGCCAGCTGCACCCCGGCCCGCAGCAGCGACCGCAGCGGGAAGCACCGGTCGGCCCGGTCGGGCCAGCAGTGCGCGGTGACGTCCCGGTCGTCGAGCAGGTGGGCGGGCTGCACGCTCGCCCGCACACCGAGCCGGCCCATCCGTGCGACGTCGACGCGGGCGACCAGCTGGGCGTGCTCGATCGACCCGCTCGCCCCGGTCGCGGCGAAGGCGTCGAGCGCGGAGCCGACGGCGGCGTCCCCGATGGCGTGCAGCGCGACCTCCAGCCCGTGCGCGCGGGCGCGTCCCAGCAGCGCGACCAGTTCGGCGGTGGAGTGGTTCTGCTTGCCGCGGGAGAACCCCGCGTCGGTCGCGTACGGCTCGTGGCACCACGCCGTGCGGCTGTTCAACGACCCGTCGGAGATGATCTTCAGTGGACCATGGGTGAGCAGTCCCGCCCCGCCGGGCAGCGCGTCCCCGGTCCGCAGCCCGGCCGCGATGACCTCGTCCAGCCGGTCGGGGTAGGTGGCCGGGCGGACCCGCAGCTGGTCGACGCCGCGGGCGAACCGCTCCGGCCAGTCGAGGTAGCCGGCGCCGAACTCGACGTCGACCACCCCGACCACGCCCTTCGCGGCGGCCTCCGCGACCGCCCGGCGGTAGCCGGCCGCCGCCTCGGCCTCGGCGCCGGGCAGCTCGCCGAGCCGGGCGAGGACCGGGAACCACTCGTCCTCGTCGAGCACGCCGGTGCGCGGGGGCAGTCCGAGCCGTTCCAGCGCGCGGGAGTTGAGCCAGCCGTGGTGGGCGTCGCCGCTGACGAGCACCACCGGGTGCCCGCCGCTGACCGCGTCCAGCTCGGCGACGGTGGCCGGCCGGGACCAGGTCGCCGACCGCTGCCCGAAACCGTGCACCACCGACCCCCGGCGCTCGGCGGGCAGCCCGCGGACGTGCTCACCGACGATCCTGGTGACCTCCTCCGGACCCGCCGTCCCGCTCACGTCGAGCCGGACCAGCGTCCTGGCCCACTGGTCCAGGTGCACGTGCTGGTCCCACAGCCCGGGGATCGCCCACCGCCCGGCCGCGTCGACCACCTCCTCGCCGCGCCCGGGGGACAGGCCGGGCGCCACCTCCCGCACCACGCCGTCCCGGATGCGGAGGTCGAGCGGCTCGGCGGACGGCGCCGGCGAGCCGACCGGGACCAGCCGGACCCGCCGGACGAGCACGGACGCGGAGTACATCGGACTTCCTCCCCCAGATCGGCTCGACGACCCTACGCAGGAGCACGCCCGCAGATTATTGACAGCATGCTGTCAATCGGGCAGGGTCGAGCCGTGCAGGACGTGCTGATCGCCACCGGGCCGCGCCCGGAGATCGAGGAACTCGCGCTGTTCGCCCCGCTCATCGGCGAGTGGTCCCTCGTCGTCGAGAACATCGCCGCCGACGGGTCCGTGCGGGTCACCGACGCCGAGTGGCACTTCGGCTGGGCCCTGGACGGCCGGGCCGTCGTCGACGTCTGGCTCAGCCCGGCGCGCGACACGCGGTTGCGCGAGGGGGTGGACGGCGAGTGGGGGATGACCGTGCGGTTCTACGACCCGCGGATCGGCGCGTTCCGCTCCACCTGGCACGGCCCGGCGCGCGGGTGGGTCATCCCGTTCCGGGGTACTGCGACGGCGGACGGTCTGGCGCTCGACGGCCGGCGCGACGACGTGCGGGTGCGCTGGGTCTTCTCCGACCTGACCGCGGAGAGCTTCGCCTGGCGGGCGGAGGAGTCCGCGCCGGGGGAGCGGGAGCTGCGGGTCCGGCAGCGGTTCCGGGCCCACCGCCTCCGCTGACGGCGCGGCCGGGCCTAGGGTGCGCGGCATGCCGTCCGAGCTGGTGGCCGAGTACCGACTGCTGATGGCCGAGGTCTACGAGCTGGCCGGGTCGAGCCGCCGGATCAGCGAGCGCGAGGCCGCCGCGCACGGCACCACCGTCGCCCGCTGGCACGTGCTGAGCGCGGTGTCGGAGGAGCCCGCGACGGTGCCGGAGATCGCCCGTCGGCTCGGGCAGGTCCGCCAGGGCGTGCAGCGGGTGGTCGACGAGCTGGTGGCCGAGGGGCAGCTCGTCGCGAGCGAGAACCCCCGGCACAGGCGGTCGCCGCGGTTCTCGCCGACGCCGTCCGGGCGCGAGGTGCTGGAGCGCCTGTGGCTGGCGAGCGAGCCGCGGCGGCTGGAGGTGCTCGGCGGCAGCGGTGTCGACGCCGCCGCGCTCCGCCAGGCCCGCGAGACGCTGCGCCGGCTGCTGGGAGCGCTCGTGGACGAGGCTGCTGCGCGGTCCGGGTGATGCGGGTCGGGCACGATCCCCACTCGAAGGTGGCCTTCCTGAACCGGACGGTGGGGGCTGGAGCAGGCCGAGGCCCTTGACGGCCTCGCGCTCCTCGTTGAGCTCGGCGACGCCGGCGTCGATCCGGGATCGGGCCGTTGACAAAGCGGTGCAACATCGTGCAGCGCTGCTTCAACCGGTTTCGAGCAGTACCGGGCGACAGGCGCGCTGTCCTGCCGGGCATGGTCGACCCGGCGACCCAAGACATGCGGCGTGAGGACGCTCCCTAGGGGAACAGCCAGGCCAGCGCGTCGATGGACTTGTCGACGTACGACGGTTGTCCGGTCCGCAGCCCGTGCGCCAGGTCCTCCAGCACCCCGCAGCGGGCGTAGAAGCCGGCGCGGTCGCGCAGACCGCCCCCTCGGCCGGCGAGCACGACATAGAGCGCCGCCGGTCCCAGGTCGCGCAGGACGCGGCCGCAGTCGGCGGCGGGGTCGACCAGACCGGCGTCGGTCCAGTCGATCACTCCGCTGACCGTGCCCGTGGCCGGGTCGACGAGGACGTGCTCGATGCCCAGGTCGTTGTGGGAGAAGACGGTGGTGTCCGCGGCCGGTGGCGGGGCCGCGGCCAGGAACTCCTCGATCGCCGGCCGGTACCGGTCCGGCACGTGCTCCCGGGCGTCGGCGTACTGCTCGACGGCGTCGGCGCGCCACGCCGCCAGCGGCTCGTCGTCGGCTGCCAGCACGTCGTCGACGTCGGCGAGCGGCACAGCGTGCAGCGCTCGGAGCAGGTCGGCCAACACCTCCGCGACCGCGATCGGGTCGGCGCGGTCCCGCACCTCGATCAGCGGCACGCCGGGCAGCCGCCGGTAGGCGAGGCAGCCTCGGTCGGGCAGGGCGAGGACCGGCACGGGCACCGGCACCGGGGACACCCGGGCGGCGACCGCCAGGACCCGGGCCTCGCGGACCACGGCGGCCGCCCGCTCCGCGGCGTCGGGCTCCTTCGCGAAGCGCACGACCAGGCCGTCGACGGCGAAGGCGGCGTTGTCCAGGCCCTCGCCCAGGACGGCCACCGGGCCGGTCGGCCCCGCGGGCAGGTGGCTGCTGAGCAGGTCGCGGACCTCCTCGACCGTCGGTACTCGCACAGCCCGATGGTGCCAGCCACCGCCACCCGCTATCCGCCCCGCTCAGCCCCGGCCGATGAACGGCATCGTGGTGGCGGTGATGGTCAGGAACTGGACGTTGGCGTCGAGCGGGAGGGCCGCCATGTAGCGGACGGCGTCGGCGACGTGGGCCGGGTCGAAGGTCGGTTCCGGGCGGACCGACCCGTCGGCCTGCCGCGCGCCGGTGGCGATGCCGGCGGTCATGTCGGTGGCGGCGTTGCCGATGTCGATCTGGCCGCAGGCGATGCCGAACGGCCGCCCGTCCAGCGACAGCGACTTGGTCAAGCCGGTCACGGCGTGCTTGGTGGCGGTGTAGGCGATGCTCCCCGGGCGCGGGCTGTGCGCGGAGATCGACCCGTTGTTGATGATCCGCCCACCGGAGGGCCGCTGGGCGCGCATGATCGCGAACGCCTCCCGGGCGCAGAGGAACGAGCCGGTGAGGTTGGTGTCGACGGTCGCCCGCCAGGCGTCGACGTCGATGCGGTCCGGGGTGTCCGACGGCCCGAACCCACCGGCGTTGTTGACCAGCAGGTCCAGCCGGCCCCAGCGGTCGGTGACCGCCCGGAACAGGGCGGCGACCGACCCGGCGTCGGCGACGTCGGTGGGGACCGCCAGGGCCTGGTCGTGGCCGGTCGCGGTCTCGGCGAGCGGCTCGGTTCGACGGCCGGCCAGGCCCACCGACCAGCCGTCGGCGAGCAGGCTGCGGGCGATCACCCGGCCCAGCCCGCTGCCGGCACCGGTGACGATCGCGACGGGGTTCGGCATGGCGGTCCTTCCGGGGTCGGGGCTGCGCGGGCTCGCGGAGCCACCCACCACCCTGGCAGGCGACGCGGCCCCGGGAGGACGGGCCGGTGGGCCCGCCCCGGCCCGGTCGCCCGCCTCTGCCGCGCCCGCCCCGCGGTCCGCGGCGGACCGTGGACGGCGACCCCAGGAGGTGGTCTGCCCTGACATCCGTGGCCGTCAGCCCGGTGCGCCTGACCGCGCGCCTCGGCACCCCGTTGAGCCGGTGGTTGTGGCTGGTCAAATGGTTGCTCGCGGTGCCGCACCTGGTGGTGCTGGCGCTGCTGTGGGTGGCGTTCGTGGTGCTCAGCGTGGTCGCGCTGGTCGGCATCCTGATCACCGGCCGGTACCCGCGCCCCATCTTCGAGTTCACCGTCAGGGTGCTGCGCTGGACCTGGCGGGTGGCCTACTACACCTACGGGGCGCTCGGCACCGACCGCTACCCGCCGTTCAGCCTCGGCGAGGAACCGGACTACCCGGCCACCATGGACATCGCCTACCCCGAGCACCTGTCCCGCGGGCTGGCGCTGGTGAAGTGGCTGCTGGCGCTGCCGCACTACCTGGTCGTCGCGTTCTTCGCCGGCGGCGGCACGTGGGTGGTGTACCAGGCCGGAACCTGGTCTCAGGTGTCCTCGGACGGCGCCTGGTCGTTCGGCGGCGGCCTGATCGGGCTGCTGACGGTGTTCGCCGGGGTCGCCCTGCTGTTCACCGGTCGCTACCCGCGCGGGGTGTTCGACCTGCTGCTGGGCATGCACCGGTGGGTGATCCGGGTGGCCGCCTACACCGACTGATGACCGACGCCTACCCGCCGTTCCGGCTCGACCTCGGCGGGCCGAGTCCGCGGCCTTCGCCGTCGGGGAGCCGGCGCCCGCTGCCTCGTCCGTCGCCACGTCCGACGAGCGCCCTCCGGCACCTGCCGGCGGTCGCGCGCCGGGCCCGTCCTGGACCGCCGGGCGGATCGTCGCGGTCGTGCTCGGATCGCTGCTGCTGGCCGGCTCCGTCGGCTCGGCCGTCGCCGCCACCGCGGTGCTGGGAGCCGATCAGGTCGGGCGCGACGCGGACGGCTTCCTCGGCACCCCCGAGCAGCGGTTCTCCTCGGCCGGCTACGCGATGGTCTTCGACCCGGTGGAACTGCACGACGACGCCGGTGCGGTCGACCTCGGCGCGGTGCTCGGTGACGTCCGCATCCAGGCCACCGGCGCGGACCCGGACGGGGTGTTCGTCGGGATCGGCCCGGCCGCCGACGTCGACGCCTACCTGGCCGGAGTGGACCGCGAGCGGCTGGTCGACCTGGGCCGCAACGGACGACCGGTGCAGCAGTACCTGCCCGGTGGTGCCCCGGCGACGCCGCCACGCCCTCGGACGGGTACCTCGCCCGCGGCACGGCGTCCGGGCTGGACCCGTTCGGCGTGCTGGGCACCGAGTACGCGCTGATCGAGAAGGCGAACGTGCTTCGCGGGCTGATCGACACGTTCGCGGTGATGTACCCGCA
>JASLAP010000307.1 GCA_030147065.1 Pseudonocardia sp.
CATCTTGGCCCGGATCACCTCGGTGTTGCCGGCCGCGGCAACCTCCAGATTGAGGTAGCGACCGCCGCCGAGCGAGCCCAGCGCCATGCCGCTCTCGTAGTCGACGAGGGCCACGCCGATCGCGCCTTCGATGTCCATGGCTTGCTTCAGCGAGGTTTCGATGTCCATGCAGCCAGCTCCGTTCGGGGGATACTTCCGGCAGACCGCGGGAGACTAGCACGCAGAATTGCCGGTTCGGCCCGGCCCCACTTCCCCGGAGATGCTCCGCGACGTGCAGTGATTGGCTCGACCCGCAGCGTGACAGTGACCTCGATTAGTGCCCCACATTTCCCCCGGGAATGGGGCCGGAACGGCGGGGTGCGACACTGGTCGGGAACCGGTGGCGGGTGGCGGGGCGACCGCCGGAAAGGCCTGGGCGGAATGGGGTGCGCGGTGGGCGTCGACGCGGGGCGGGCCGGCGGATGATCACCTGGCCGGCGTTCGCGGACGCCGTGCGGCAGTGCGCCGCCCGGCCGGCGGCGGCCCTGCACGTCCTGGGGCGGCCCGGTGGCCTGCTCCGGGTGCGGGAGGGTGCGGTGTGCGGTGCCTGGACCCCGGGCACCCCGCTGGCCGCGCCGAGCCCCGACCCGGCCGCCCGGCCGGTGGTCGGGGGTGGGGTGTCGGCCCGGCTGGCCGCGGCCGATGCCGTGTTCGTGATGGCCGTCGGCCGGATGGCCGGGTTGCGCATCGACGACGAGCCGCCCCGGCCGGCCGGGGCCACCGGTCCGGACGAGCCCGGGTTCCCGGTGCCGGCGCTGCTGGCCGAGGTGGACCGCCGGATCCGCCGGGTCGTCGGTCGCGACGGGCTGCTGCCCCCGGAGGAGACCCACGTCCGGCTGCTCGGGCCGGCGCCGGGCCGCCGCCTGCTCACGCCCACCGCCGACGAGCGCGTGCTGCTCGACGTGCTGGCCGGCAGCGACAGCGGGCGCACGGTCCGCGAACTGGCGTTCGGGCTGGGGCGCGGGGTGTTCGCCGTCCTGCTGGACGTGCAGCGGCTGGCCGCGATGGGCTCGGTGGGCCTGGCCGCGCTGCCGCCCGTGCTGCCGCGCCCGGAACTGGTCGTACAGGCGCGCAGCACGCTGGACGGGCCGTCGGGCGCCGCGGTGAACGCCGCGCCGCGCCGCCGGCGCACGGAACTGGCCGACGACGCGTCGCCCGCGCCCGTCGCGCCGACCAGGTTGGTGCGCCGGGTTCCCGGCGCCTCGGGGTCCGACCGGGTCCGCCGGCGCGCGCCCTGGCGCCCGCGGCGGCCGCCGCACGGGGACCGACGAGCAGATGACGGGCAGTGGTGATCGGTAGCGATGACCGTAGTGCGTGGCCGATGACGGTGAGCGGTGGGGACATGATGAAGGGGCGGGGGAACAGCCTGATGGACGCCGAGGCGTTGGGTGCCGAGCTGCGGGAGCTGCTCGACGAGGTGATCGGGGTGTCCGGTGCGCTGATCGCCACCGCGGACGGCATGCTGATCGCCGCGGAGTGCGACAACTCGATGCACCCCGAGTCGATCGCCGCGCTGGCCGCGGCGACCTCGGGGGTCGGCTCGCAGTTCTCCTACCTGATGCGGCTGGGCGATCTGGGCGGGACGGTCGTTCAGGGCAGCAAGGGGTGCGTGGCCGTGCACCCCATCGGGGACAACGCGATCCTGGTGCTGTTCGGCACCGACGGGCCCAACGTGGCCCGGCTGCACCTGGCGGTGCGGCAGGCGCTGCCGCGGGTCGAGGCCGCGCTCATGGCCTGAGCGCCGCCGCTCAGGGGGTCGGGCTGGGGGTCAGGGTCAGCAGCTCCTCCCGGATGGCTGCGGCGTCCGGGTGGGAGCGGCCGAGCTGGCGCTCGGTGTCGGCGGCCGCGTCGCGCAGCGCCTCGCGGGCCTCGTCGAGGCGCCCGGCCGCGGCGTGCAGGCTGCCCACGCAGGCCCGCAGGGCGGTCGTGACGGCGTGGTGCGGGCCGTGGGCGTCCACCGCCTCGCGCAGCGCCGGGTGCGCGACCTGCTCGGCGGACCGCAGGTCGCCGGCGTCGGCGTGGGTCAGGGCCAGGCCGAGCCGCGACACCAGGGTGTCGGGGTGGGTCGGGCCGAGCACCGCGGTGCGCTGCGCGCTCACCCGCAGGGCCAGCCGCAGCGCGTCGGGCAGCCGCCCGGCGATGCGGTAGGTGGTGGCCATCGCGTCGCGCGCGGTGAGGGTGCGCGGGTGCTCGTCGCCGAAGTGGCGCTCGCGGGACTGCAGGTTCGCGGCCATCAGCTCGACGCCCTCGGGCACCCGCCCGACCACCACGTAGGCCGCGGCGGTGTTGCCCTCCACCACCAGGGTGTCGGGGTGGTGCGGGCCGAGCACGGCGCGGCAGTCGGCCAGCAGCGGCTCCAGCCCGGCCACCGCCTCGGCGGCCCGGCCGGTGGCCAGCTGCGCGACCGCGACCTCGTTGTGCCCGGACAGGGTCGCCCGGCTGTCGTCCAGGTCGGTGCCCCGCCGGAACGCGTCGGCCTGGGCCAGGAAGGTCGATCCGGCGAACCGCCCGGCGCCCGGCCGGGTCTGCTGGTCCCCGCGAACCGCGTCCGCGTGAGCCGTGTCCCCGCGAACCATGGGCGTCCTCCGGTGCTCGAATGGTCTGTTCGGATGTCCTCGACCGGTCGGTCGGGTCGGATCGGGCAGCGCGGGCGGCGGGCCGATTCCGGAGATCGTTACCCTCCGCAACTAGGTGAATCGGCCTAATGTCGATCCGCTGATTCTGCTCCGAAATGGTCTTTACGTTCGACCATCGGTGTCGGCTTCGGTCAGATCACCGGTCGGATCACCGCCGGATGGTCATGGAGATCGCGGCCACCGTGTCGGCGACCCCGACCACCAATCGTTCCAGGGTCGGCGGGAGGTTCGCGGTCAGGTCGGTGAACAGCTCGCGATCGATGTCGAACTCGAAGGTGCGCTCGATGCCGAGGGCGGCCACGATCGCCGCGGCGACCGCGCCGGGAAGATCGAAGGTGGTCGGGTTGCGGATCATGTGTTCCAGGCGCAGTCGCGGGCCGCTCGCCTTGAGCAGGTCCTGGGCCGGGAACCGGTCGGGGCCGCGGCGCAGCACCGCCCGGTGCTGTTCCACCCGGACCACACCGGTGTCCACCAACTCGTCGACCACCAGCCCGAAGACGATCTCGCCGATGGACTCGACCCACGTGCGCACCGGGTGCGCGGTCCGCTGGCGAGCCACGCTGTCCAGCACGAACCGGCTGATCTCGTCCTCGCCGCCGTCCGACCGGTCGGTCACCACCACCCGGTCGTCGACCAGATCGAGGTGCCCGGTGAGCACCAGGTCGGCCAGTTCGGAGGCCACCAGGCCGCAGCCCAGCAGTTCCCGGCCCACCGTCGTCCGGCCGGTGAACGGGTCGTGCACGATCAGGAAGAAGTTCGTGGCGAGATGGCTGCGGCTCATGCTCCGGTGATCCTCGGTCTCATGATCAGGTCAGCGCGACGTAATCGCTTAGTGGCTCTGTGTCACCACTCCAGGGAGTGTCCATCCCCACAGATTCCCACCCGAGATCGTGAACCCTGGCGGGGGGTCAGCGCAACACTTCGTTACCCCTTCTCCACAAGTCGGACGGCGGGGACTACCGTCTCGCTCTCGTCCCCGATCCGTGATTGCTCCGAGGAGTACACGAATGGCCTACTCGTCCGGTCACCACGCCGTTTCCCAACTGCGTCGACGACGACTCGGTGTGATCCATCTCGTCTTCTTCACAGTGGCCGCCTCGGCTCCGCTCACCGTGCTCGGGGGCGGGGTAACCACCGCCTTCGCCGTCACCGGACTGCCGGCGATGTCGCTGGCCTTCCTGTTGCTGGCGGCCACTCTCGCGATCTTCGCCGTCGGTTACGCGGCGATGAGCCGGCACGTCGCGAACGCCGGGGCGTTCTACTCCTACCTGTCCCAGGGACTGGGACGGGTGGCCGGGGTCTCCGGCGCGTTCGTCGCGCTGATCGCCTACAACGCCATCCAGATCGGGCTCTACGGGCTGTTCGGCGCCGTCACCGCCGACGTCGCCGCGACCACCTTCGGGGTGGACCTGGCCTGGTGGATCTGGGCGCTGATGGCGCTGGCGGTGGTGGCCGCGCTGGGTGTGCTCCGGGTGGACCTCAACGCCCGCATCCTGGCGGTGCTGCTGGTGCTGGAGTGCGTCGCGGTGGTGCTCTACGACGTCGGCGCGTTCGGGGCCCCGGCCGACGGCACCATCTCCACCGACGCCTTCGACCCCGGTCTGCTGTTCCTGCCCGGCGTGGGCGCCATCTTCGCCTTCGGCATCGCCTGCTTCATCGGCTTCGAGTCCAGCGCGATCTACAGCGAGGAGTGCCGCGACCCGCAGCGGACCGTGGGCCGGGCCACCTTCGTCGCGGTGGCCTTCACCGGCCTGTTCTACGCGGTGTCGGCCTGGGCCATGACGGTCAACGTGGGGACCGAGGCCCTGCAGGCCGCGGCCGCCGAGAACGGTCCCGGCCTGGTCTTCGGCGTGCTGGCCGAGCAGTGGGGCCCGCTCGTCGCCGACCTGGCCTCGGTGCTGTTCCTGTCCAGCGTGTTCGCCGCCCTGCTGAGCTTCCACAACGGCGTGTCCCGGTACTTCTTCGCCCTCGGCCGCGAGCGGGTGCTCCCCGGGGTGCTCGACACCGTCGGCACCCGCTCCGGCGGCCCGGTGGCCGGCTCGCTGCTGCAGTCCGTGATCGCCGCGGCCGTCCTGATGCTCTTCGTGGTGAGCGGCGCGGACCCGGTGCTGGACCTGTTCACCTGGTTCAGCGGCGTCGCCGCGCTCGGGGTGGTGCTGCTGATGACCGCCACCTCCGCCTCGGTCATCGGCTACTTCCGGCGGATGCCGGCCGGGTCGGCCTCGGCCTGGCAGACCACCGTCGCCCCGGCGCTGGCCTGCCTCCTGCTCGGGTCGCTGGTGGTGCTGCTGATCGCCAACTTCGACGCCCTGCTGGGCACCGACCCGTCCTCGCCGCTGCGCTGGATCCTGCCCGCGCTGGTGCTGCTGGCCGCGGTCGGCGGGGCGGTCTGGGCGCTGGTCCTGAGGTCCAGCCGGCCGCAGATCTACGACGGGATCGGGCACATCGCGCTGGTCCGCAGCGAGGAGGAGCCGCGGCTGGACCTGCCGACGGTGAGCCGCCGGCGATGACCCGCCCGCGGTGAGCCGGGCGCGCTGGTCGGTCCCGCGCCCACCCGGGCCGCCCTAGGCTGACCGGGGGGGCGCGGCGCGGGTGTGGGTGGTGGCCGGACCGCCGGGCGCGGGCAAGTCCACCGTGGCCGCGCACCTGCTGGCCGCGCTCGACCCCGTCCCCGCGCTGCTGGACAAGGACACCGTGTACGGCCCGTTCGTCGCGGCCACCCTGGCCGCGGCGGGCCGGCCGCCGGGGGAGCGCGAGGGCGACTGGTACGACCGGCACGTCAAGCCGCACGAGTACGGCGGGCTGACCGCAGTGGCCCGGGAGGTCCGGGCGCACGGCTGCCCGGTGCTGCTGTGCGCCCCGTTCACCGAGCGGATCCGCGACCCCGGCCGCTGGCGGGACTGGGTCGCCGAGCTGGGCGGGGAACCGGTGCGGTTGGTCTGGGTGCGCTCGGACGCGGCCACGCTGCGCCACCGGCTGGCCGCGCGCGGCTCCCCGCGGGACACCGGCAAGCTGGCCGGGTTCGCCGCGTTCGTCGAGCGGATGCGGCCCGACGTCCCGCCGCCGGCGCCGCACCGGGAGGTCGACAACCGGCTCGACGCCCCCGACCTCGCCACCCAGGTCCGCCGCCTGCTCGGCGGCTGAGCGATCGGCGTCGGGGCGATCGGCAGTCGGGGTGATCAGCGGTCGGGGTGGTCGGGGTGGTCGGCGGCGCGGCCGGACCGGGAGCCGCCGTGCCAGTCGATGCACACCGCGGTCGCGTCGTCGCGCAGGTCGCCGCCGGTGGCCCGGAGCACCTCGTCGCCGAGCAGGTGCACCACCTCGCGGGAGTGCAGGTGCGCGGTGCGGGCCAGGAACGCGTGGATGTCCATGTCCTCGGCGTTGCGCTCCAGCATGCCGTCGGTGACCAGCACGATCCGGTCGCCGGGGTGCAGCGCGACCGGTTGCGCCCGGAACGACCGGCCCGGCTCCAGGCCGAACGGCAGGTCGATCTCCAGTTCCAGCTCCTCTACCCGGCCCCCGCGCAGCCGCAGCGGGAACGGGTGCCCGGCGTTGACGATGGTGGCCACCGCCCGCACCCGGTCCACCCGGACCAGCTGCCCGGTGACGAACTCGCCGACCCCGGAGTGCGCGGCCAGCGCGTCGTTGGCCGCGGCCGCCTGCTCCAGCAGCCCGGCGCCCCGCCGGCGGCCGTTGCGCAGGCCGCCGACCAGCACGGTGGCCAGCATCGCCGCGTTCACGTCGTGCCCGACCGCATCGGTGATCGACACGTGCAGGGTGTCGCGGTCCAGGGCGTAGTCGAAGGTGTCCCCGCCGACCGCGTTGGCCGGCTCCAGCCAGCCGGAGACGGTGAACTGCCCGGTCTCGCAGGTGAACGCGGTGGGCAGCAGCCGGCGCTGGATCTCCGCGGCCAGGGTGAACGGCAGCGTGCGCTGCGCCCACTCGAACAGGTCGGTGTGCCGCCGGCACGCCACCACCACGTAGGCCAGCGTCCGGGCCGCGGCGACGACGTCGGCGACCAGGGCGTCGTCGGGGCGCTCGGGCAGCTCCAGCTCCAGCACGCCGATCGCGTCGCCCCGGTCGGTGACCGGCACCATCACCCGCACGCCCTCGGCCAGCTCGGTCACGTCCGCCACCTGGTCGTGCAGCACCCGCTCGTAGTCGGTGCCGGGCAGCGGCTCGGCGTAGGCGTGCCGGGCGCCCTCCTGCTGCTGGCGCGCGGCGTTCCACTCGGTCCCGCCGAAGCGGCTCAGCAGCCGCCCGCTCAGGTCGGCGATCAGGAAGCAGCCGGACCGCGCCTCCAGGACCGTGGTCAGCTCGTCGACCATCACGTCGATCGCCTCCACCGGCGAAACCACGGCGATCCGGTCCAGCAGGGCGTTCAGGTCGACGCGGTGGGCCCGTGACGGCCGCCCGGCGAGATCCATGCCGTGCACCCTGTCACGTCCGGGTTGCCGGCGTGGCCCGGACAGGGTGAACGAGGATCACACCGCGCACCACGGCGCGGGCCGCTGCCGGTGCCCTCCGGAGCGCGCTCGGTGAGCAGCGGAGGTGGGCGCTCCTCACCTCACGCTGACACCCGCACGGGCAGCATGTGAGGGCCCCGCCGTGATGCAGCACCCCCGCCAACGCCGCCGTTCGGCCGTATCGATGCGTCCATCCGGTCTCATCCGGATCACGAAAGACTCACGGCGGGCGCCGGCGTGCATACCGCCGCGGGCTTTCGGGGACTCCTCCTCCGAACGGGCCGGGTCCTCGGTCCGACTGTTCGTGTGGAGGAACTGTGACCATCACTGGCATCATCACGGCGATCGTCATCGGTGCGATCATCGGTGCGCTGGGTCGACTGGTTGTTCCGGGTCGGCAGCCCATCCCCATCTGGCTGACAATCGTGGTGGGCATCGTGGCCGCCTTCGTCGGGACCCTGCTCGCCCGGGCGATCGGCATCCCGACCGCGACGGGCGGGATCGACTGGCTCGAGCTCCTGGTCCAGGTGATCGTGGCCGCCATCGGCGTCGTGATCGCGGCGAACCTGTACGTGCGCCGCGGCGTGCGCCGGTAACCGGACCGCGTGACGCACCACCGCTAGCTCGAGGCCGCCGGGAGACCGGCGGGGGGAGCGCGCCGCTGCTGCGGCCGGCTCCGACAGACGCGCACGGGCCCGCCTCCTGCTGGAGGCGGGCCCGTTCGTCTGTCCGGACACCCGCCGGCACCTCCACCGGCACATCCCCGCTGCCACCCGTCCGCCGCGGCGCCGGTGCCCCCGGACGCATCCGCCCCGCTCCCAGCGGGTATCCGCCGCTCGGGGCGGTCGGTGTCCCACGGTGGGAGACGGCGATGACGATGGGTGAGCGGATTCCGGCGGCGGTCCCGGCCCCGACGGTGGTCCGGCGGCAGTGGACGTCGCACGACGGGTCCGACGGGGGCGATCGGTCGCGGCGGGGCCGGCCCGACCCGATCGGTTCGGCCGTGCCGCGCGGCCTGCAGATCGGGGCGGCGGTCGGCTGGCGGCTGCTGGTGGTCGTGGCCGCGCTGCTGGTCGTCGCGGTGGCGGTGGCCCAGCTGGCCGAGGTGATCGTGCCGGTGGCCATCGCGCTGCTGCTCTCGGCACTGCTCACCCCCGCGGTGCGGGTGCTCGACGAGCGCGGCGTCCCGCGCGGGCTGGCCACCGCGCTGGTGCTGGTCGGCGGGCTGGCCCTGCTCGGCGGGGTGCTCACCTTCGTCGTGGCCACCTTCGTCCGCGGCGTGCCCGACCTGGGCGCCCAGCTGAC
Source organism: Pseudonocardia sp. (assembly GCA_030147065.1). Taxonomy (GTDB): domain Bacteria; phylum Actinomycetota; class Actinomycetes; order Mycobacteriales; family Pseudonocardiaceae; genus Pseudonocardia. The sequence goes on from JASLAP010000307.1 coordinate 8,447, forward strand.
CGCCAGCATCGACTCGGTGGTCACCTGGCTGACCACCGGTCCGCTGCAGCTCAGCGAGCAGCAGCTGCGCGAGTTCCAGGACCAGATCCTGGCCGCGCTGGACGCCAACCAGGCCGCGCTGACCGCCGGCGCGGTCAGCACCGCCACCGCCATCGGCAAGGTCGCCACCGAGATCGCGCTGGTGGTGTTCACCCTGGTGTTCTTCCTGCACGGCGGGGCGGCCATCTGGCAGTTCCTGCTCGGCGCGGTGCCCGAGCGCATCCGGCCGCGGATCGACGTGGCGGGTCGGCGCGGACTGGCCGCGCTGGTCAGCTACGTGCGGGCGACCGCGGTCGTGGCGGTCGTCGACGCGGTGGCCATCGGCATCGGGCTGGCCCTGCTGGGGGTCCCGCTGGCGGTGCCGCTGGCCGCGCTGGTGTTCCTCGGCGCCTTCGTGCCGATCATCGGGGCGGTGGTGGCCGGCAGCGTGGCCGTGCTGATCGCGCTGGTCGCCCAGGGCCCGATCCAGGCGCTGGTGGTGCTCGGCATCATCATCGCGGTCATGCAGCTGGAGGGGCACGTGCTGCAGCCGCTGCTGCTGGGCCGCGCGGTGAAGCTGCACCCGCTCGCCGTCGTGCTGGCCATCTCCACCGGTCTGCTGCTCGGCGGGATCGCCGGCGCCCTGCTGGCGGTGCCGTTGCTGGCGGTGCTCAACTCCGGGATCCGCTCGCTGCGCAGCCCGGCCGACGAGCACGTCGACCCCGAGCAGGTGCGCACCAGCGAGCCGGAGGAGACCGGGCCCGACGACCCCGACCTGGACCGCCTGCCCGAGCTGACCGGCGACGGCGACCGCCCCGGAGGTGAGCGGACCTGACCGGGCGCCGGTCGCGTTCGTCACCCTGCTCGCCCGGGGGATAGCCCACCGGCCGCGGACAGGAGTAGACACGGCGCGATGAGCGTCGTGCTGCGCACCCCCCGACTGGTCGTGCGGGACTGGACCGAGGACGACGCGCCCGCCGCGTTGGCCGTCTACGGCCGGGCCGAGGTCGCGCGCTGGCTCAGTCCCGCGGTCGAGGAGGTCACCGACCTGGACTCGATGCGCGCCACGCTGCGCGCCTGGATCGCCGACACCGCCGCCAGCGAGGCCGCGGTCGGGCACTGGGCGGTGACCCTCGCCGCCACCGGCGAGGTGGTCGGCGGGATCAGCCTGCACCCGCTGCCGGTCGAGGAGCAGGACGTGGAGATCGGCTGGCAGATCGCCCCCGAGCACTGGGGCAACGGCTACGCCACCGAGGCCGGCGCCGCGCTGCTGGAGCGGGCCTTCGCCAACGACGTCGACGAGGTGTTCGCGCTCGTCCGCCCGGCCAACGAGCGCGCCGAGGCGGCGGCCCGGCGGGTCGGCATGACCTGGGTGGGGGAGACCGAGAAGTACTACGGCCTGCGGCTCAACGTGTTCCGCGTGCGGGCCTCGGACCTGGTGCCGCCGGAGCCCGGCCCGACCGAGTGAGCGCCGCGGGCCCCACGTCCTGACGGGCCGGCCGGGCGGGTCTGAGAGGGTGGGTCCGTGGTGGACGACAGCGGGACCGGGCCGGGTCGGACGAGCGTGCTCACCGGCGGGTGGACGGCCCTGCCCGGGGAGCGCTACGCCCTGGGCGAGGGGTCCCGCCTGGTGCCCGACGGCGACGGCGGGTGGACCGTGGTCATGGTCGACATCCCGACCGGGCGGTTGTTCACCGTGCAGCCCTCCGGTGGGGGTTCGCGCGCCGAGCTGCTGCGCCTGGACGTGCCGCTCGGCGCGGTCGCGCCGCGGGCGGACGGGCCGGGCTGGGTGGCCGCCGCGGGCACCGGCATCGCACTGCTCGGACCGGACGGCGCCGTGGAGTGGCTGGGCCGCCCGGAGGACGGGGCCCGGGCGCCGATGCGGATGAACGACGGCGTGGCCGACCCGGCCGGCCGGTTCTGGGCCGGGTCGATGGCCACCGACGAGACCCGCGGGGCCGGCTCGCTGTACCGGGTCGACCCGGACGGGTCGGTGCACCGCGTGCTCGACGGACTGACCGTGCCGAACGGCCCGGCGTTCACCCCGGACGGCACCACGATGTACCTGGCCGAGAGCGCCGACGGGCTGGTGCACCGGGCCGCGGTCGACCCGGTCACCGGCGAGCTCGGCCCGCTGGAGCTGTTCGCCGAGGTGCGCGGCGGCCACCCGGACGGGATGGCGGTCGACCTGGAGGGCCACCTGTGGTCGGCGGTGCACGGCGGTGGCCGGGTGGACCGCTACGCCCCGCACGGGACGCTGGTCGAGTCGCTGCCGGTGCCCGCACGCCAGCCCACCAGCGTGTGCCTGACCGCCGAGGCGCCGTACCGGGTGCTGGTCACCTCGGCCGTCGAGGGCCTGGAGAACCCGGGCCCGGACGACGGCGCGGTGCTCGTCGCCCCGACCGCCGTCGGGGGCCGGCCCGCGCTGCCCGCCGCGGTCGGCCCGCGCCGCTGACCGGCCGGTCGGCGTGGGGTGGCGCGCCGCGCCGGCCGCCGACCCCTAGGCTGCGCGCATGGCGCGGTACTTCGACGTACACCCGGTCGATCCCCAGCGACGCGCGATCACGCAGGTGGTCGACATCGTGCGGGGCGGCGGACTGATCGCCTACCCCACCGACTCGTGCTTCGCGCTGGGCTGCCAGATCGGCGACCGGGACGGGCTGGACCGGATCCGCAAGATCCGCGACCTCGACGAGAAGCACCACTTCACCCTGGTCTGCAAGGACTTCGCCCAGCTCGGGCAGTTCGTGCACATCGGCAACGCGGTGTTCCGGGCGGTCAAGGCGGCCACCCCGGGCCGCTACACGTTCATCCTGCCGGCCACCCGGGAGGTGCCGCGCCGGCTGCTGCACCCGAAGAAGAAGACCGTCGGCGTGCGCATCCCGGACCACCCGGTGGTGCAGGCCCTGCTGGCCGAGCTGGGCGAGCCGCTGCTGTCGTCCACCCTGCTGCTGCCCGACCAGGACGAGCCGATGACCGTCGGCTGGGAGATCAAGGAGCGGCTGGACTCCAGTGTGGACGCGGTGATCGACTCCGGGGACTGCGGGACGGAGCCGACCACGGTGATCGACTTCTCCGGGGACGAGCCGGAGATCGTCCGCCGGGGGGCGGGCGACGCTACTTCGTTCGAGTAGACCGGCGTCGCTCCCCGATCGTGGCCAGCGGGTCGGCGTGCGCGGACGGCCGCCCACCGACGGGACCGACCGCCGGTCCGTCGGGCGATCGCCGATGGGCTACGGTGCCTTCCGGTCCGGCGCTGGTCACGGCACCCGGGCCGCCCGTCGCAGGCAGCCGCGCCCTGAGCGCAGTCCGGGCGCGGTCGGCCGGGCGGGCGCGGGTGGCGGGTAGCGTGCCCAGCCAGGACATGCGGTCGACGTCGCTCGTCAGGGGGAACCGGCGGCACTCCCACGGTGGCGCGTGGGCGGGCGGCACGACCGCATCGACTAGTTCGAGAGGACCGACTGGTGGGCGACAGGATGTTCGCGTCCGAGGGCGACTCGGTGAACGTCGGGCGCCTCGGAACGACGGCGCACGCCGAGCGCTGGGACGAGGGCCGCGGGGCCCGGTCGCCGGGCGGTGACAGCCCGGGTGACCAGGCGACCGGCTGGATGGCCCGGCGCCTGCAGGGCCGGCTGGACCGGCAGCAGTGGCTGCTCGACCAGCACCTGCACGCCCAGCCCTCGGTCGTCCCGGAACTGCTCGAGCTGAACCGGCGGATGCGCCGCGACACCGAGGTGCTGCAGATGCTCGGCGGCGAGGAGCCGGGCCTGCGCCCGACCGCGCCCCGCCGGCTGTCCGACGCCCTCACCGAGGCGGTGTCCGGCGCCGACGAGCCGAGCCGGATCGCGGTCCGCTCGGCGCCGGCGGCCTCGATCGCCCCCGCCGCGTCGGTCGAGTTCACCCACGTCCTGAGCGCCGCGCTGGACCACGTCACGCTGGCCTACCCCGACGCCCGCGTCGACCTGACCGCCCGGGTCGAGGCGCTGGGCGGGGTCACCGTGGACGTCGCGGTGGACGGCGCGCTGCGCCACGACCCGGACGGTCCCGACGGCCGCGGCACCCAGCTGGTCGCCGAGCAGCTCTCGGCGCGCGCCCGGACCGGGGTCGAGCTGGGCCGCCCGCTCGGCCCGCCGCCGACCGCCTCCGGGCTGGTGCTCAGCGTGCACTGCCCGGCCGCGGAGGTCACGGTCGACGAACCGGTCTGGCCCTCGACCTCGGCCTCCGGCGGGTTCCGGGCGCGCGGGCACAGCACCGGCGCCACCCCGGCGGTGCGCACCAACGGCTTCGGCCACCCGACCGCGCCCGACCAGTCCGGCGGCTTCTACGGCGACGGTCCGGCCGGCTCGGGCACCGGTGGCTTCCGGGGCGCCGGCCAGGGCCCGGGCGAGAGCACCGGCGGCCGGGCCGCCGCCTACGACGACGGCTACGGCAGCGGCGGTTACCGCAGCCCCGGCTACAGCGGCGAGTACGCCGACAACCGTGCCGACAACCGCGCCGGCGACCGCCGCGGCGACTACGACCAGGACTACGGGCGCAACGAGTACGGCGGAAACGAGTACGGCGGCAACGACTACGGCGGCACCGACCGCGCCGGCAACGACTACGCCGGCCCGAGCTACGCCGACGACCCGCTGGGCATCGGCAGCTACGCCGGCAGCCGGCCGCCGGAGGACCCCTACCGCGAGCCGGCCCGCGGCGACGGCGGCTACCCCGGCAGCGGGTACACCGAGAACGCGTACGGCGACAACGGCTACCCGGGCAGCGGGTACACCGACACCGGCTACCCCCCGGGCAACGGCTACGCCGACAACGGCTACGGCCAGGGCGGCTACGGCGGCAACGGTTACCCGAGCGGCAACGGCTACCCCAACGGCAACGGCTACCCGGCCAACGGTGCCCCGGCCAACGGCAACGGGTACGGCAACGGCGCCGACCAGTTCGGCGCCTCCTCGCTGACCGGCCCGTCCCTGCCGGCCTACCAGCCGTCGCGGTCCTCGCAGGTCGACGAGCTGTTCGGGCCGATCATCGACCTGCCCATCGAGCCGATGGACGACCGGTTCGCCACCCCGATCTTCGAGGCGATCGCCTCGGCCTGGTTCCGCGACGAGCCCGAGGGGGCCGCCCCGGACGGGCGCCGCCACGACAGCCTGGACTGGGAGTCGCCCAACGACGCCGAGTGGCGGGCCGCGGCCGAGCGGGCGGCCAGCACCCCGACCGCGGAGTCGCTGACCGCGACCGGGCTGCCCCGCCGCCGCCCGGGCGGCCAGCTGGTGCC
>JASLAP010000311.1 GCA_030147065.1 Pseudonocardia sp.
GCCGGTCGACGCCATCGCCACGGTCACCTCGCTGCAGGGCGACCAGGCCAACTTCGACATCACCACCGAGGCCCGCCCGATCGCCAAGGCGCTGCTCGACGAGAAGATCGCCGAGCAGGTCGCCCAGGAGCTGCAGACCACGGTGGACGGCGCGGACTGCGGGGGCGACCTGCAGCCGACCGTGGGCGACGCGGTCACCTGCACCGTCTCCGGCGGCGGGGAGACCATCGACGTCGAGGTGACCGTCACCCAGGTGGACGGCGGCCTGATCAACTACTCGCTCGAGGCGGCCTGACGGTCCCCCCGAGGTTCAGGAAAGCCACGATGCTGCCCGCACGGGGCCGGAACGTGGCTTTCCTGAACCGGGGCGGGAGGCGCGGGCGGGGACTAGCGTGCGCCCGGTGAAGGGCGTGTGGACCGCGGGGCAGATCCGGGAGACCGAGGCCGGGTTGCTGGCGCGCACCCCGGAGGGCGCGCTGATGCGGCGGGCGGCGTTCGGGCTGGCCGCGCACGCCGCCCGGATGTTGCGCCGGACCGGGCGGGTCGCCGGGGCGCGGGTGGTGCTGCTGGTCGGGGCGGGCAACAACGGCGGGGACGCGCTGTGGGCGGGGGCGTTCCTGCGCCGCCGGGGGGTCGGCGTGACCGCCGTGCTGCTCGACCCCGACCGGGCGCACCCGGCCGGGTTGGCCGCGCTGGTCCGGGCCGGCGGGCGGGTCGTCGACGCCGGGTCCGGGCTGGTCGCGGTGACCGGCGCCGACCTGGTCGTCGACGGCATCGTCGGGATCTCCGGGACGGGCGGGCTGCGCGAGCCGGCCGCGACGGTCGTGACCGGGGCCCGGCACGCCGGCATCCCGGTGCTGGCCGTGGACCTGCCCAGCGGCGTGGACACCGACACCGGTGCCGTGCCCGGCGCCGCGGTCACCGCCACCGAGACGGTCACCTTCGGCGCGCTGAAGCCGGTGCACGTCCTCGCGGCCGCGCACTGCGGGCCGGTGCACCTGGTCGACATCGGGCTGGCCGGGTTGCTGCCCGCACCGCACGCGGGGGTGCTGGAGCGCGCCGACGTGGCCGCGCGGTGGCCGGTGCCCGGCCCGCGCGACGACAAGTACACCCAGGGCGTCGTCGGCGTGGCGGCCGGCTCGGCGACCTATCCCGGGGCCGCGGTGCTGGCCACCGGGGCGGCGGTGCTGGCCACCAGCGGGATGGTCCGGTTCGCCGGGTCCGCGGCGGCCGGGGTGCGGGCGCGCTGGCCGGAGGTCGTCGGCACCGACCGCATCGACGACGCCGGCCGCACCCAGGCCTGGGCGGTCGGCCCCGGGATCGGCACCGACGACGCGGGCCGGGCGGTGCTGGCCGCGGCCGTCGAGCGGGACGTCCCGCTGTGCATCGACGCCGACGGGGTCACCCTGCTGGCCGAGCACGCCGACCTGCGCGCGGCCGTGGCCGGTCGCCCGGTGGTGCTCACCCCGCACGACCGCGAGTTCGCCCGGCTGGCCGGGGAGGTCGGGACGGACCGGATCGCCGCGGCGACCGGGGCGGCTCGCGAGCTCGGCGTGACAGTGCTGCTCAAGGGCAATGCCACGGTCGTCGCCGACCCCACCGGGCGGGTGCTGGTGCACCCCGCGGACTCGTCGTGGGCGGCCACCGCCGGGTCCGGGGACGTGCTCACCGGGATCATCGGCGCGCTGCTGGCCGCCGGGCTCGAGCCGTACCTGGCAGCCGGCTGCGCGGTGTTCGTGCACGGGCTGGCGGCCGACCTGGCTGCCCGCGGCGACGACGGTTCCGGGGCGACCGCCCCGGCGCCGGCGTCGCTGCTGCAGGCCGCGGTGCCGGCGGCGATCCGGGCGGTCCGGGCCGCCGGTTAGCCCGTCCGGCCGCGGCCTCGCGGTGAGCAGCGGCACCCGTGGTCGTCGGATGCGGATGCGAGAATGGCCGCGTGGGTGATCCGTCCGGTACCGCGCGCGCGGAGGCGGTGGTGGACCTGGCCGCGGTCCGCCACAACGTCGACGTGCTGCGCCGGTGCGCGCGCGACGCGCAGCTGATGGTCGTGGTCAAGTCCGACGGGTACGGGCACGGCGCCGCCGAGGTGGCCACCGCGGCGCTGGCGGCCGGGGCGTCCTGGCTCGGGGTGTGCACCCTGCAGGAGGCTGCGGCCCTGCGCGCGGCCGGGATCACCGCGCCGGTGCTGTCCTGGCTGCACCTGCCCGACGAGGACTTCGCGCCCGCAGTGGCCGCCGACGTCGACCTGTCGGTGTCGTCCCGCGAGCACCTGGCCGCGGTGCTGGCCGGCGCCCGCGCCGCCGGCCGCCCGGCCCGGCTGCACCTGAAGGTCGACACCGGGCTGTCCCGCAACGGGGCGCCCGCGGCGCTGTGGGCCGACCTGCTCGACCACGCGGCCAAGGCGGTCGCCGACGGGCTGGCCGAGGTCGTCGCGGTGTGGTCGCACCTCGCCCACGCCGACGAACCCGGTCACCCGACGCTCGACCGGCAGGCGGCCCGGCTGGACGCGGCCTGGCGGGCCGCCCGCGACCGCGGGCTGACCCCGATCCGGCACCTGGCCAACTCCGCGGCCACGCTCACCCGCCCCGACCTGCACCTCGACCTGGTCCGCCCGGGCATCGCGGTCTACGGGCTGGACCCGCTGGCCCGGCCGGTCGGGCAGTCCCCGCTGGTGCCGGCGATGACCCTGCGCGCCCGGGTGGTGCTGGTCAAGCGGGTGCCGGCCGGCGAGGGGGTGTCCTACGGGCACGCCTGGACCACCCCGCGGGAGACCACCCTGGCGCTGCTGCCGGTCGGCTACGCCGACGGCGTGCCGCGCGCGCTGAACCGGCACGGCCGGATGCGGGTGCTGCTCGGCGGGGCCCTGCGCCCGGTCGTCGGGCGGGTGTGCATGGACCAGGTGGTCGTCGACTGCGGCGACGCGCCGGTCCGGACCGGTGACCACGCCGTGCTGTTCGGGCGGGGCACCGACGGCGGGCCGACCGCCCAGGACTGGGCCGACGAGCTGGACACCATCCACTACGAGGTGGTCACCGGGGTGCACGAGCGCCGGGTCGTGCGCACGCACACGGGGGCGGCGGCGTGAGGCGCGGGCTGTGGGGCGCGGTGGCCGGCGCGGCCGGGGCCGCGGTCACCGGGGTCGCCGTCGGGGTCGCCGCGCGCAAGCACACGCGGGCGGTGGCCGAGCGGCGCAAGCTGGCCACCCAGCTCACCGAGGGGTACGCCGAGCCGGGCGAGCTGCCCCCCGGCGAGACGTCCTCGGTCACCGCCGACGACGGCGTCCGGCTGTACTGCGAGGAGATCGAGCCCACCGGCGGGCCGGCCGACCTGACCGTCGTGCTCGTCCACGGGATGGCCCTGGACCGGCGCACCTGGCACTACCAGCGCCAGTCGCTGGCCGCGCTGGCCGGTCCGCAGCTGCGGCTGGTGCTCTACGACCTGCGCAGCCACGGCCGCTCCGAGCGGGCGCCCCGGGAGAGCTGCACCATCGAGCACCTGGGCCGCGACCTGGACTCGGTGATCCGCGCGCTGGCCCCGGACGGGCCGCTGGTGCTGGTCGGGCACTCCATGGGCGGCATGACGATCATGGCGCTGGCCGAGGAGAACCCCGAGCTGTTCGCCGAGCGGGTCGCCGGGGTGGCGCTGATGGCCACCTCCGCGGGCGAGGTCGCCTCGGCCGGCCTGCGCGGCACCCTGCTGTCCCGGCACAACCCGTTCACCCGGGCGCTCGGGCTCGTCGCCCGGGTGCAGCCGGGTCTGGTGGAGGGGCTGCGCCGGGCCACCGGCGACATCGTCCGGACGGTCACCGGCAGCGTCGCGTTCGGCGACCGCAACGTCGCCCCCTGGCTGGTCGACCTGGTCGACACGATGATCAGCGCGAACGCCCTGGACGCGCTGACCGACTTCGTCGACACCCTGGGCACGCACGACCGGATCGCCGCGCTGCCCGCGCTGACCACCTGCGAGCTGCTGGTGCTGGCCGGCGACGCCGATCGGGTGATCCCGGTCAGCCACAGCGTCCGGATCGCCGCCGAGCTGCCCGCCGCCGAGCTGGTCCGGCTGCCCGGGGTCGGGCACCTGCCGATGCTGGAGCAGCCCGGCCCGACCGACGAGGCGCTGATCGGCCTGGTCCACCGGTCCGCCCTGCGCACCAGCCCGGACGGGCTGCGGAGGCGGGCGTGAGCACGTCGGTGCAGGTCGGGGTGCCCGTCGAGCTGCCCACGGTCGCCGACACCGAGGCCCTCGGCGAGCGGCTGGCCGCCGGGCTGGGTGCGGGCGACCTGGTGGTGCTGTCCGGTCCGCTCGGGGCGGGCAAGACGGCGCTGGTCCGCGGGCTGGCCCGGGGCCTGGGCGTGGCCGGCGCGGTCACCTCGCCGACGTTCGTGATCGCCCGCGAGCACCGGCCGCTGCCCGGCGGGGCCGGCGTGCCGCTGGTGCACGTGGACGCCTACCGCCTCGGCTTCGCCCCCGACGTCGCCGCCGAGCTGGACGACCTCGACCTGGACACCGAACTGGACGCCGCGGTGGTGGTCGTGGAGTGGGGTGAGGGGGTGGCCGAGCGGCTGGCCGCGCGGCACCTGCTGGTCCGGCTCGACCGCCGCGAGGACGACGTCCGGGTGGCCACCGTGGCCCGGATCGGGGACCGGCCGTGACGGTCGAGGCGGTGATCTTCGACTGGGGCGGCACGCTCACCCCGTGGAAGACCGTCGACCCGCACGACGCCTGGCACGCCTACGCCCGCACGGCCCACCCGGAGGACGAGGAGCGCGCCCGGCAGGCGGCCCGCGCCCTGATGGACGCCGACCTGGCCCGCTGGGCCTCGGTCCGCGACGAGCACCGCGCGTTCACCGTCGCGCACGTGCTGGAGGACGCCGCCGCCGCGCACGACGAGCGCGCGCTGGACGCCTACCGCGGGTTCTGGGTGCACGCCACGCACACCGACCCGGACGCCGCACCGATGCTGGCCGCCCTGCGCGAGCGCGGTATCCGGCTGGGTGTGCTGTCGTCCACCCCGTGGCCGGCCGCCTGGCACACCGACTGGCTGCGCCGCGACGGCGTGCTCGACTACTTCCATGCCACCGTGTGGAGCAGCGACCTGCCCTGGACCAAGCCGCACCCGTCGGCGTTCCGGGCCGCGCTGGACGCGGTCGGCGCCACCGACCCGGCCCGCTGCGTGTACGTCGGCGACCGGCCCTACGACGACGTGAGCGGGGCCAAGGGCGTCGGCATGCGGGCGGTGCTGGTGCCGCACTCCGACATCCCGGCCGAGCAGCAGGTGCCGGTGGACGTGCACCCGGACGCCGTGCTGCACCGGCTGGCCGACCTGCCGGAGCTGCTCGCCGGCTGGTGAGCCGGACGGCCTACCCTCGTGGGGTGCTCGTCCTGGCCCTCGACACCGCCACCCCCGCGATCACCGCGGGCGTCGTGGAGCTGACCGCCGACCCTCCGGTGCAGCGGTCGGTGCGGGTCACCGTCGACGCCCGCCAGCACGCCGAGCTGCTCACCCCCGGCCTGCTGGCCGCCTGCGCCGACGCCGGGGTGAAGCTCGCCGAGCTGGCCGCGGTGGTCACCGGGGTCGGCCCGGGCCCGTTCACCGGGCTGCGGGTCGGCATGGTCACCGCGGCCGCGCTGGGCGACGCGCTGGGCGTGCCGGTGCACGGCGTCGGCACCCTGGACGCCATCGCCGCTGACGCTGTCGCCGACACCGCCGCTCCCGGTGGGCCGTTCGTCGTGGTCACCGACGCCCGCCGGCGGGAGGTCTACTGGGCCGCCTACGACGCGGCCGGCGTCCGGACCGCCGGGCCGCAGGTGGCGGCCCCGGCCGCGCTGGTCGAGGCGCTGCCCGGGCTCGGGGC
>JASLAP010000319.1 GCA_030147065.1 Pseudonocardia sp.
CGCTGCAGGCCGAGGGCCACCGCGTCGTCGCCCGGGCCGCGCCGCTGCACACTCGAGCCCGGCGGTGCGCCGGTCCCGCACCGAGCCGCAGAACGGGTTGACTGTGCCGCAGCGGCACGGTGTTGCGTGGGACTCGCCCCGACCGGCACCACAACGGGAGAACCGATGACCAGCGCACCGCCACCCCGAGCGCCGCTGCCCGATCCGATCGACATCGAGGAGTTCTTCGGCGACCCGGAGTTCGTCGTCGCCCTGCGGACCCCGCCGGCCGACGCCCGCTGCGCCCGCTGACCGACGAGCCCGCCCGAACCCGACGAAGGAGAACCCGCTGATGGACGGCGCCGGACTCACCCGACTCGACGCGACCGCCCAGGCCGACCTGGTCCGCACGGGCCAGGTCACCCCGACCGCCCGGTGGGCCGGCTACGCGACAGCAGCGCCGGACTTTCCCGGCGTCGGCCTGACCCATCTCGAACACGCTGTCAGGGGTGAGCGCGTCATCCGGCCGGCAGGTGAAGGGCGGTGGTCACGGGGTCCGGGAACATCCGCGTCATGGTCTCGGTGTCGCCCCCGGGGATCCGCTGCCGGCCGACCATGCGGTCGATGACCATGTTCTGGAAGCGGTGCAGCGGTTCCTCGAACCGGAAGCACATCCGGCCGCCGCGGTAGGCGGGGTTCTGGATGCCTTCCTGGACGCGCTCGACGATCTCGACGTCCTGGCGGTTGACCAGGTCCCAGAACTCCTCGAGCTGGTCGAGGCCGGTCCCGCTGTCGGGACGGGCGAGCGAGTCGGGGTGGCTGAGGATCACGGCGGTCTCGACGGTGCGGTCCGGGCCGACCGGGCGGGTGAACAGGACGAAGGCGTGGTTGGGCAGCACGGACAGCGCGGTGCTGGGGAACAGCCAGACGAACCGGCCGCTGTCGGCGTCCTGCCCGGAGAGGCTGCGGACCGGATCCAGCCCGTCCCAGCCACCGGCATCGCTGTTGCGCGAGACCGGGGTGGTGCACATCCCGGTGTACATACCGGGCCCCTGCCAGCGGTGGTGGTCGGAGACCTTGGAAACCCTGCTCAGCTCCGGGTGCACCCACGGCAGGTGGTAGTACTCCATGAAGTTCTCGGCGACGAGCTTGTAGTTCGCCGCCACGTCGTAGGTGCGCCGGCGCTGGGGCGTCCACCGCTCGAGCTGGTAGTCAGCGAACCGCTGCGGCAGGTCTCCGAGCTGCTCGACGAGCGGGGCCGGGTCGGGTTCGAGGGTGACGAACACCAGGAAGCCCCAGCTGTCGACGGCGACCGGTAGCAGGCCGTGGTCGGCCCGGTCGAAGCGGCGGGCCGAGGAGGTGTCGAAGACGGCCTCCTGGCCGGCGGGGATGTCGGAGTCGTCGAACAGCGGGGTGCCCAGGCACGCGCCGTCGAGGTCGTAGGCCCAGGCGTGGTAGGGGCACCGGATCCGGTCGCCCCGGCCGACGTGCTCGGCATCCGGCGCGAGCAGCGCGGTCGCCCGGTGCCGGCAGACGTTGTGGAAGGCCCGCAGCTCGCCGCCCCGGTTGCGGGTGACGATGACCGAGCGCCCGGCGACCTGCGCGACCAGGCACGCTCCGGGCCGGTCGACCTCCTGGAGGCACCCGACGGCGACCCAGCCGGTGGCGAAGACCTTCTCCTGCTCCAGGGTGAAGAACTCCGGGCTGGTGTAGGCGTCGGGGATCAGCGTCGAGGACGACTCGACCGGCAACCGGGTGTGCGCGTAGAGCCGCTCGTCGGTGAACGCCGCCGGGTCGACCGGGCGGGCCGGGAGCGCGGCGTGGGGGTCGGCGTGCGGCCCGGTGGCCTCGGTCGTCATCGCTGTCGGTCTCCCTTCGAGGGCGGGGTCAGACGTGGAAGGAGCGCGGGAAGGCGGGGTCGGTCAGTGCCCGGCGGGTCAGGGAGAAGGCACCGATCGGGTGCGCCGGCGTCCTGCCCAGCGCGAGGTCGGCGAGCAGCCCGCCGATGAGCGCGGCGAACTTGTAGGCGTGGCCGGCCCCGACGGCGACCGTGATCTGGGGGTGGTCGGGGACGGTGTCGAGCACGAAGTCCTGGTCTGGCGGAACCGTGTAGAGGCACGTCCTGGTGCGCAGCTCGGGACCGCCGAAGCGCGGCAGGTGCCGCTCGACGAACTGCTCGTAGCGCTTCTGGCGGACCGGGTCGGGCACGAAGGTGCGGTCGTCGGCGGTGGTCTCCTGCCCGCCCATGTGCTGGCCGAGCTTCGTGGCCACCTCGCCGTACACCGGGAAGCCGTAGAAGTTGTGCTCGCCGTGCCACATGAACACCGGGAAGCGGGACGGGGCGAACTCGGCCAGGTGCGGGGTCGCGTAGTAGGTGACCTGCTCCTGGGTGACCGTCAGGGGCAGTCGCACCCCGCTGCCCCGCAGCACGTGGTTGGTCCAGGCGTCGGCGGTGACCACGACGCGGTCGGCGCGGTAGGTCCGGTCGTCGGTCTCCACCACGGCACCGGCCCCGTCCGGACGCACCGCGCGGACCGCGGTGCGCTCGTGGACCCGCGCCCCGTGGGCTCGGGCGAGCGCGATGTGGACCGCGTTCGCACGGGCGGCGTCGACGATGCCCGATTCGGACTGGTAGACCGCCCGTTCGCCGCCGTCCAGCCGGAACTGCGGCCACCGGGTCATCACCTCGTCGGCGTCGAGGACCTCGTGGTCCACGCCGTACCGGTCGAACACCGCGGTGTAGCCCTCGATGTTGCGCGTGCCGGAGTCGATGCCCCGTCGCGCGTCGCGGTCCTCGATGACCAGCCCGCCGGTCCGGGTCACCAGCGTCTGCAGCGACTCGGCCTCGACCTCGGCCCAGGCCTCGTACGCCGGGCGGGCCAGCGCCGCGTACTGCGGCTGGTGCTGGGCGAGCCGGATGATCCGCGAGTGGTCCTGGGAGGCGCCCCGGCCGTGCCCGAGCTCGAACTGCTCCAGGCCCAGCACCCCCGGGCCGAGCTGCCGGGCCAGCCGGTACAGCGCGGCCGAGCCCAGACCCCCGCACCCCACGACGATCACCCGGCAACTGTCCACGGCGGGCTCCTGTCGCGTCTCGCGGTCGCGTCCGCCGCCGAGTGTCGCCGACCGGGAACCTTCACGTCCATCGAAGGTTCTTGCAGCAAATCTTGTACCGTTGGTACATGATCGATCGGCGGCTGAAGGTCCTGCAGGCGATCGCGCGCCACGGGACCGTGACGGCCGCTGCCGAGGTGTGCCGCCTGACGCCGTCGGCGGTGTCCCACCAGATGCAAGCGCTCGCCCGCGAGCTCGACGTCACTCTGCTCGAACCCGTCGGGCGCACCGTGCGGCTCACCCCCGTCGCCCGGACCCTCCTGGACCACGCCGCCGCGCTCACCGCCGCGTGGGAACGCGCGCAGGCCGACCTGGCCGCGCACCGCGCCGGCGCTCTGACCGGGACGCTGCGCCTCGGCGGTTTCTCCACCGCCGCCGCGGTGGTGGCCCCCCGGGCGCTCACCCGACTGCGCCGGGAGCACCCGGTCCTGCGGGTGCACCTCCGCGAGTGCGAACCCGCCCGCGCCTTCGACCTCCTCGCCACCGGCGACATCGACATCGCCGTCGTCGTGGCCACCCCGAGCATCCCCCCGAGGTCCGACCTCGCGTTCGAGCAGCACCCGCTCTACGCCGAGCCGCTGGACGTCCTCGTCGGCCCCGAGCACCCACTGGCCGACCGCGACTCCGTCGCGCTGCTGGACGTGGCCGACGACCCCTTGATCATGGGGACCCCCGGCGGCGCCTACCACCAGCTCGTCACGCTGGCCTGCACCAGCGCGGGCTTCCACCCCGTCGCCGCCCACCACGCCGACGAGTGGGACACCGGCGCGGCGCTGGTCGCGGCCGGCTTCGGCATCGCCCTCGTCCCCCGCCTCGCGGACCTGCCGGGCCACCACGACACCCGCCGCATCCCCATCGCCGGCCTGCCCGCGCCCACGCGCCACGCCCTCACCGCAGTGCGGGCCGGATCATCGGGGCAGCCGATCGTCGCCGCCGGCCTCGACGCCCTACGCCAGATCTGCGCAACCGAACTCCCTGAGCTCGCCGAATTCACCCCCACCTCGTGGGATTGAACCGCCCCGGCTCGTGTGGAGGCTCTGAACACACCAGCCGCACATCCAACCGCGTCCCGCGATCTTCGCGGGTCGCATACGCGAGCTGAACAGGGCCGGAGTGGTGGCGCTGATGGTCCAATGTTGCGTTCTCAGCCCGCGCGCGACCGCCTACTCCAGCCACTCGGTGATGAACCGGTCGCTCTCGTGGATGTGCACCGCCTCGTAGGTGCCAGGTCCGAGCACCCGGAACGAGTGCGGTGTGCCAGCTGCCACGACGAGCACGTCTCCGGGCCCGCCGTCCCGTTGATCATCACCGATGGTGAACCGGGCACGGCCGCGCAGCACCACGAACGTCTCCCGGTAGGGGTGGCGGTGCAGCCGTGGACCCGAGCCGACGACGGCGCTGCTCTCCCTGATGATCGACACACCGGAACCGACAGCGCGGCCCTCGACACTCGGTTCCCAGCGTGCTGTCACATCGTCGAGCGGATCGAAGTCCGGCGGTCCCACGTCCATGGCCGAACCCTAGAGCGCTCGGCATGATCGCCTCGGCTCGCCCTGATCGAGGCGCTCACTTGCGGACCGTCTTGCGGCGTGCCGGGTTGGCAAGGGTGACCGTGCGCGGGATACCGCGCGCGTCGTAGCCGGAGCCGGGATCTGGTGAGCGGTCGGCCCGGCCCGGACTTGCGTTGCGCCTGGGCGCTCGTCACCGCGGACGGAGCGGTAGCCATGACCGGCCTTCGATGCCGGAGTTCGACGACACCGGGCGTCTCGTCCGGATCGGGAGCGGTCGCCGGACCGGGTCGTCGACGTCCTCGCCCTGGCCCGGTTTCGGGTCGGGCGGAGCGTCGTCGATGACGGACGTCATCGCCCGGGGATGGACATCGGCATCTGCCCCGAAGGGCCTGGGCGGCCGAGAATGCGGGCAGCGGAGGATCTGGGCGGCGGGCCCGCAACGACGTGCGTCGCGTTCCCGGTGTTCGAGGTCGCGGCGATCGGGATCCGCGTGACGCCGGAACGGCGCTGCTTCGACTGCCCGCTCAGGCTGCATGCCTGGCCGTACTACCCGGAAGGATGCGAGATGCCGATCGACAGTGTTGACCGCGGCTCCGACTCGCCGTATGTGGCGCGTGTGTGGCGCGGCCGCACGTCCGGCGTCAAGAGCATGACCTCGGTCGCGACATCGACTTGGGAGCTGGTGTTCTGGGAAGACCAGGGCGTCGTCCGCGCCGCGGTAGGCGGCCCGGAGACCGCGGCCTCCAGCGTGGATGTCGCGGGAGACTCGGAGTCGTTCGGGATCACGTTCGCGCACGGCACATCCATGCCGCACCTACCCGTCGCCGGACTGGTCGATGGCGTACTGGAGAGCCCGCACGTCACCGAGCGCACCTTCGTGTTGCGGGGCGAGCAGTGGGAGATCCCCGACATGGACGATGCGGAGCTGCTGGTGGAGAAGCTCGTGCGCGCCGGGATTCTCGTCCGTGACCCTCTGGTGGACGAAGTGGTCTGGGGCGGGATCGCGCGGGTTGGGTCGCGGTCGGTGCAGCGCCGGGTCGCCGCCGCGACCGGTCTCACTCAGGGTGCGATCCGGCAGATCCAACGGTCCCGGGAGGCAGCAATGCTGCTGGGCGAGGGTGCCGCGCCGCTCGAAGTCGTGCACCAACTCGGCTATTACGACCAGCCCCACCTGGCCCGGTCGTTGCAGCGGTTCATCGGTCGCACGGCGACGCAGTTGCGGGCGCGTGACGATGCCGCAGGTCCCCTGTCGCTCCTGTACAAGCCCGAGGGCACGGCGGCTTCATAGAGTCGCCTCATGCGGTGATCGACACCGCGGAAACCGAAACCAGGGTAAATCACATGTCTGAAGGCACCGTTACATCAAGCGACGGCACCACCATCGCCTACACGGCGTGGGGTGACGGCGACCCGATCGTCATCATCGACGGCGCGACCGCCCATCGCGCCACCACCCCTGAGAACGCGCTGACGGCCGAACTGCTCGCCGACGAGTTCCTCGTGATCAACTACGACCGTCGCGGCCGCGGGGAGAGCGGCGATACCGCGCCGTACGCCGTCGAGCGGGAGTTCGAGGATCTGGCCGCGGTCATCGAGCAGGCGGGCCATGGGCGCCCGGCGACGGTCTTCGGCTGGTCTTCCGGCGGGAACCTCGCCCTCAACGCCGCCCAGAGCGGTGTCCCGATCGCGCGGATAGCGCTGTTCGAGCCCAACGCGGCCGTCGACGATGCGCGTCCCCCGCTGCCGGCGGACTACGTGGAACGTCTCGAGGCCGCTGTCGCCGACGGCCGTCCCGGTGACGCAGTCGCCCTGTTCATGACCGCAGCCGTGATGATGCCGGAGGAGATGGTCGAAGGGATGCGGGAGGAAGACTGGTGGCCGGGGCTGGAGGCGATCGCACCCACCATCGCCTATGACGGCCGCCAGGTCGGCGACGCCCTGTCCGGCAAGCCCCTTCGCGCCGACCTCTGGGACGACGTCGACGTCCCCGTCCTGGTCATGCACGGCATCGACACCTGGCCGGCCATGGCTGCCGGCGCCCGCGCCATCGCCGCCCACCTGTCCACCGCAACGCTCAAGCCCGTGCCCGGCCAGGAGCACAGCACCACACCCGACATCCTCGCCGCCGCGCTGCGCGAATTCGTCAAGGAGAACTGACGTGGGAAAGATCGTGCTGACCGAGTTCATCTCCCTCGACGGCGTCGTGGAGGCACCCGGCGGGGAGGAGTTCAAGTACCCGAACTGGAGCTTCGAGTTCGATCGAGGGCTCGAAGGCGAGACGTTCAAGGAACAGGAGTCGCTCGCGGCGACCGCTCTCCTGCTCGGCCGCAAGACCTACGAAGGATTCGCCAAGGCATGGCCGCAATACGAAGGCCAGCTCGCCGACAAGTACAACAGTATGCCGAAGTACGTCGTCTCCCGCACCCTCACCGACGCGGAGTGGACCAACACGACCGTGCTGAACGGCGACCTGGTCGAGGAGGTGTCACGCGTGAAGCAGGAGATCGACGGCGAGATCTCCGTCGCTGGCAGCATTCAGCTCGCGCAGGGGCTGCTCGCCCACGACCTGGTCGACGAGATCCACCTCATGGCCTCGCCCGTCATCCTCGGCCACGGCCGCACGCTCTGGGCACAGACACCGGACAAGACAGCGTGGACGCTGACCGAGGCCACGGTCTACGGCGACAGCACACTCGTCACCATTTACAAGCGCAGGTGACAGACACGACGAAGGCCCGGGCTTGCGCGTGGCCAAGCGAACTCGACCGCGCAGGCCTGACCGCCCGACAGATCGCCGACCAACTGGGCCACGCGAAGGTGTCCATGACTCAGGACCGCTACATGGGCCGACGCGCCGGCGGACGGGAAGCGGCCGACGCACTCGACCGCGCCCACCGAGCCTGGCCGGAACCAGGGCCAGGAGCAAGTGGTGGGTGAAGCGTGGCTTCGATCATCCGCACGCCCTCGGGGTTCACCGCGACACTGCCGCAGACGATGAAGTCGATCACGGGCATCTCGTCGACCCGCGTCGGCCGCGCCTTCCGCGCGGCTGCGGTCCGGTCGGTGTACCGCTCGGGCTGCTCCCCCAGCGCGGCCAGGTCCAGCCGCAGGAACGGGTGCGGCTCGGCGAGCCGTGGCACCGCCATGAACAGCAGCTTCCCGTCGGCCAAGGCGAGTGCGCGGACCGGCTGGAAACGGGCCAGGTTCGGGATGCGCCCGCCGTCACCGATGACCGGCGAGTAGAACACCGGCCCGAGTGCGTTGGTGGCCAGCAGCTCCTACACCGGGCCCTGCGGCCCGGGAAGCGACGACCGGTGGCCGAGGGCACCGACACCGCCACCTCGTCGCGGCTGCACCAGGAGAGGAGCTTCCTGGAGACCCGGTCATCGAGTACCGGTCCGGTGGCTCGCTGGACCGGGGCTGAGCCGCCATCCTGGAGAGCCGATCCACGAGCAACGGAGCACCACCCCATGACCGACCACCCGTCCCTCGCCGCCCGCCTCGACGCGGGACCGCTCATCTGCGCCGAGGGCTTCCTGTTCGAGCTGGAACGGCGGGGCTACCTGACCGCCGGCGAGTTCGTCCCCGAGGTCGCGCTCGAGTACCCCGACGCGCTGCGCGCCCTGCACGTCGACTTCCAACGCGCCGGCTCCGACGTCGTCGAGGCGTTCACCTACAACGGCCACCGCGAGAAGATGCGCGTCATCGGCAAGGAGGACCTGCTCGAACCCCTCAACCGGGCCGCCCTGCGGATCGCCCGCTCCGTCGCCGACGCCGTCCCGGGCAACCTGGTGGCCGGCAACATCTCCAACAGCAACATCTGGGACCCCGCCGACCCGCAGCGCCAGGACGAGGTCCGCGCCATGTTCTCCGAGATGGTGGGGTGGGCCGTCGAGGAAGGCGCCGACCTCGTCATCGGCGAGACCTTCTACTACGCCGGCGAAGCCCTCGCCGCCCTGGAGGTCGCCCGGTCCAGCGGGCTGCCGGTGGTGCTCACCCTCGCCCCGATGGCGCAGAACGAGATGGCCGACGGCGTCGGCATCGTCGAGACCTGCCAGCGGCTGGAGCAGGCCGGCGCCGACGTCGTCGGCATGAACTGCTTCCGCGGCCCGGCGACCATGCTGCCCTGGCTGCGCGAGATCCGCGCCGCGGTGTCCTGCCACGTCGCCGCGCTGCCCATCCCCTACCGCACCACCGAGGCCGAACCCACGTTCTTCAACCTCTCCGACCCCGGTGCGGGCGTCCCGTCTCCGCACGGGCGCACGTTCCCGACCGCGCTGGACCCGCTCCACACCAACCGCTACGAGATCGGCGCGTTCGCCCGGGAGGCGCACGAGATCGGGATCAACTACCTCGGCGTGTGCTGCGGCGCATCGCCGATGCTGATCCGCCAGGTCGCCGAGGCCGTCGGGCGCACCACCGAGGCCAGCCGCTTCTCCGAGAAGATGGCCAACCACTTCCTGTACGGCGACAACGAGCGCCTGCCCGAGCACATCGTCGCCCTCGGCGAGAAGGCCTGACCGGGGCTGGTCCACCTCGCCACCGCGGCTGCCCGCAGCACGACGGGACAGCCGCGGTGGCGGTGGGTAGCGTGCCGCCGGTGTCGTCGGGGCGCGCGGTGGTGAGCTGGTCGTCGGGCAAGGACAGCGCGTTCGCGCTGCGCGCCGCGCGGGCCGACGGCCTCACCGTCGTCGGCCTGCTGACCACCACCGACGCCGCATCGGCCCGGGTCCCCGTGCACGGAGTCCCGGGTGCGCTCGTCGCCGCCCAGGCCGCGGCGCTCGGGCTTCCGCTGCACACCGTCGCGCTGCCGTGGCCCTGCCCGAACGACGTCTACCGGGACCGGGTGCGGACCGCGCTCGCCGACGCGGGCGTCGACCACGTCGTGTTCGGCGACCTGTTCCTGTCGGACGTCCGCGCCTACCGGGAGGACCTGCTGGCCGGCTCCGGGGTGGCTCCCGTGTTCCCGCTCTGGGGCCGCGACACCGCCGAACTCGCCGCCGAGATGGTCGACTCGGGCCTGCGCGCGGTGGTCACCGCGGTCGACCTCGCGCAGGCCCCGGCCCGGTTGGCCGGAAGCCGCTTCGACCACGAGTTCCTGAGCGGGTTGCCGGCGGCGGTCGACCCGTGCGGCGAGCGCGGCGAGTTCCACACCTTCGTCACCGACGGGCCGGGCTTCGCCGGACCGGTGGACGTCACCGTCGAGCGGGTCGTGCAGCGCGACGGGTTCGCCGTGGCGGTGCTGGGCACGCGAAGGCGGCGATGACCCAGGACAGCTACTTCGGCCGCAACGTGGCCGCGACCGGCGTGGCCGGCGTCCTGGAGGTGTTTGGCGACGCACGCCAGGCCGGATGAGTTCGGTCTTGAACAACCCGATGATCGACTCGGCCAAAGCGTTGTCATAGGCGTCGCCCACCGATCCGACCGAGGGCATCGCGCCGGCCTCAGCGAGGCGTTCGGTGAAGGCGATCCGGTCTGCGACCCGGCATCGGTGTGGTGCACCAACCCGTCCAGGCCGGTCACTCCGTCTTGCTGGCGGGTCCAGATCGCCTGCTCCAGCGCGTCGAGCACCAGGCTGGTGCGCATGCTCGTCGCGGCGCGCCACCCGAGGATTCGGCGGGAGTAGGCGTCGATCACGAACGCCACGTAGACCATCCCGGACCAGGTCGGGACGTAGGTGAAATCCGCGACCCAGGCCCGGTTGGGCGCCGGGGGGTTGAAGTCGCGCTCGAGCAGATCCGCCGGCCGCGCCGCCGCAGTGTCGGCGGTGGTCGTACGGACCTGTCGGCCGCGGCGCGCTCCGACCAGACCGAGTTCGCGCATCAGGCGCTCGACGGTGCAGCGGGCCACCGCGATGCCCTCCCGGTTGAGCTGAAGCCAGACCTTGCGGGCGCCGTAGACCCCGAAGTTCTTCTTGTGCACCCGCGCGATCTCGGCCTTGAGGGCCTCGTCGCGGCGCTGGCGCGCCGACGGGACCCCGGTGCGGGCGAGGGCGGCGTAGTAGGTGGATGGGGCGATCGGGCAGCCGTGCTCGGACAGCACCCTGCAGATCGACTCGACTCCCCATCTCAGCCCACCCACCACGCGGTTGGCGTGCTGGTGGATGAACCTCACGAGCGATGCGAGGGCCGGTCGAGCTCGGCCGCGAAGAAAGCCGACGCCGCCTTGAGGATCTCATTGGCCCGGCGCAGCTCGGCGTTCTCCCGCTTCAGCCGCTTGATCTGGGCCGACTCCTCGCTCGTGGTTCCGGGTCGCTGGCCGGTGTCGGTCTCGGCCTGGCGGACCCACTTGCGCACCGTCTCCGCCGACCCGACGCCGAGCTTCTGTGCGACCGCGCGGATGGCAGCCCACTGCGAGTCGTAGCTTCCGGTGACCTCGGCGACCATCCGCACCGCTCGCTCACGCAGCTCCGGCGGGTAGTGGGGGGACCGATGAAGATGTCAACCTCGGCTGGCCCCAGGGTGACGGCCTGAGGTGGACCCGCTCGAGCACATTTCAGGCTGACGGTTGTTGGTCGAGCAGCCCGACGGGGTCGGTGCTGTAGGCGACCATCCAGGTGGGATCGATGCGATACCAGACGTTGTCGTCCCAGAACGGGTCGTCGCCGTCGCCGTCGTAGTGGTTGACGAGGTAGTCGCGGACTGTCGGCCAAGTCGGGTCGCTGCTCGTCCCCTCGGGGTTCAGTGGAACGGCGTGTCCATGCGTGAAGATGCCGAGCTGCTCGCCGCGCATGAAGGTCGCGCTGATGCCGGGCCGCGCCGCGAGATGGCGGGCTTTAGCGGCCTGGCGGTGGGTGCCGACGATCCAGCGGCCGTGCAGGAGGTGCCCGTCGGCGCCGCTGATGCGTGGCTCACCGCGCCGGGTGACCGTGGCGATGGCCAGGGTGCACATGCCTTGGCAGACTTGGACGACCTGTTCGGCGTCCAAGGTTCTTTCACCTGGCCGGATGATCGATTTGAGGTGGCTGTTGGAGCCGGCCCAAGACGTGTCGAGCAGGACTTGGAGGCTGTGGAGCTCGTCGGGAGTTTCGAACATTCGGCCAGGTAATCAGCTCCCACCGACAGTGTCGGCTCGGTGCGCAGTTGCCGACCGGGCGTGGGCAAGTCGGTAGGACTGGGTGCCGGTCTCGATGATGTTCCCGGCGAACGTCAGACGGTCGATGATCGCGGCGCAGAGCCGTGGGTCGGTGAAAGTGCGGGTCCAGCCGGAGAACGGCTGGTTCGACGCGATAGCGATCGCGTTGGTCTCCTCCCGCTCGGTGAGCACCTGGAAGAGGAGTTCGGCGCCGCGGCGGTCGAGTTCCATGTAGCCGAGCTCGTCGATGCAGAGCAGATCGACCCGGCCGTAGCGAGCGATGGTCTTCGCGAGCTGACGCTCGTCAGCGGCCTCGACCAGATGCTGCCGAGCCCGACCCGGCTGCCGCCAGGTAGCTGACACTCCGGGCTACCGGGGGAACCTCAGACCAACTCGG
>JASLAP010000362.1 GCA_030147065.1 Pseudonocardia sp.
CCCCGGGTCCTGCGGCCACCGCCAGACCCCGACCTCGACAGGCTGCCCGTCGTGCTCGCCGGAGAGCACCGCGGCACCGGCCGGGATCCGGCCGCCGGTGGTGGCCGCCAGCGTCTCGGCCCTGCGGTGGCCGTCGGCGAGCTCGACGTCCGCCCGGTACTGCACCACGGTCGCACCGGTCGGCTGCACAGCCACATTCGCGACGCGCAGGACGTGCAGCCGACCCCGGTAGCCGTCGAGCGCGGTGGCCAGCACCGCGGGTGCCTCGGGCCCGAGCAGCAGGGCGAGCGGTGCGGTCGTCATCCGGCCAGGCTGGACCGCGGATCCGGACGGGATGTGAGAGCTCGATGAGAGGCCTCTCACCGACGCCTCGCGTGCCTGCGGGCGCCGCGCCGGACGCGACTACCCTGGACCCCCGTGTCCCTCACCCTCGGCATCGTCGGCCTGCCCAACGTCGGCAAGTCGACGCTGTTCAACGCGCTGACCAACAACGACGTGCTGGCCGCGAACTACCCGTTCGCCACCATCGAGCCCAACGTCGGCGTCGTCGCGCTGCCCGACCCCCGCCTCGACGTGCTCGCGAAGATCCACGGCTCGGCCAAGGTCGTGCCGGCGGTGGTCTCGTTCGTGGACATCGCCGGCATCGTCAAGGGGGCCTCCGAGGGCGCCGGGCTGGGCAACAAGTTCCTGGCCAACATCCGCGAGTCCGACGCGATCTGCCAGGTCGTGCGGGTGTTCGACGACCCGGACGTGGTGCACGTCGACGGCCGCATCGACCCCGGGTCCGACATCGAGACCATCTCGACCGAGCTGATCCTGGCCGACCTGCAGACCCTGGAGAAGGCGGTCCCGCGGATCGCCAAGGAAGCCCGGATGCAGAAGGACCGCCGCCCGGTCCTGGAGGCCGCCGAGCAGGCCCAGGAGATCCTGAACGGCGGGCGCACCCTGTTCTCCGCCGGCGTCGACACCGAGCCGCTGCGCGAGCTGACCCTGCTCACCACCAAGCCGTTCCTCTACGTGTTCAACGCCGACGAGGGCGTGCTCACCGACGAGGCCCGGCGCAAGGAGCTGACCGAGCTGGTCGCCCCGGCCCAGGCGGTCTTCCTGGACGCCAAGGTCGAGGCCGAACTGCTGGAGCTGGACGAGGAGTCGTCCCGGGAGCTGCTGGAGTCCATCGGCCAGGACGAGCCCGGCCTCAACGCCCTGGCCCGCGCCGGCTTCACCACCCTGGGCCTGCAGACCTACCTCACCGCCGGGCCCAAGGAGGCCCGCGCCTGGACCATCCGCCGCGGCGACACCGCCCCCAAGGCCGCCGGGGTCATCCACACCGACTTCGAGCGCGGCTTCATCAAGGCCGAGATCGTGTCGTTCGACGACCTGGTCGAGGCCGGGTCGATGGCGGCGGCGAAGGCGGCGGGGAAGGTGCGGATGGAGGGCAAGGACTACGTCATGGCGGACGGGGACGTGGTCGAGTTCCGGTTCCAGACAACATCAGGCGGCAAGGCCGCGCACTGACCGCGCAGCTACAGCCGGTCAGGCGTGGGCGACGCCGGCTATCTGGGTGTTGAAGGGGACGAACGGGGTGTGCAGCCGGTACGGCTCGATGTCCACGCGCGTGAACCCGGCGGCGCGCAGCGGGCCGGCCAGATCCCGCTCGCACGAGCACCCCTCGAAGGTCCAGGCCCACGGCCGGCGCAGCGCTCGTTGGAGGGTGCGCGTGGGGGTACCGGCCCGGGCGGCGACGTGTTCCACGAAGCGGTAGGTGCCGCCGGGCCGCAGGATGCGACGGATCTCGGCGAGGACGTCGGCGGGGTCGGTGACGGTGCAGAGCACGAGCGAGGAGATCACGCAGTCGACGCTCTGGTCGGGGAGGTCGGTGCGCTCGGCGACACGGTCGCGGAGATCGAGGTGCACGCCGTGGCGCTCGGCGGCGGTCCGCAGCCGGCGGTGCATGGGGAGGTTGGGTTCGATGGCGACGAGCGTCGATCCCGGGGGCAGGTAGCCGAGGTTGGCACCCACCCCGGAGCCGAGTTCGACGACCGTCCGGGGCAGATCGGCGAACACCCGCTGCTTGTGACGGCGCAGGTTCCACTCGATGTACGGGCCCATCACGGTGAAGAACGCGGCGTTGAAGCGTCCACGCGCCCCGTGTACCTCGAAGCCGGTCGGTGGAGACACCACCGTGTTGTTGTCGATCACAAGAGTCCTCGTCTCGTTGGTTGCTACGGGACTCTGCGCCGACCCCGCCGGCTTGTCAGGCGTGGAAATACCCCACCATCGATGTGCGCTCAGAGCAGATCGCGCCGTGCGCCGTACCACGCGGCGATCTGGGCACGAGACCGGAACCCGAGGCGCAGGCGGATCCGTTCCACGTGACCCTCGGCGGAGCGCTCGTCGATCCCCAACCGCGTCGCGATCTCGCGGTTCGTGCAGCCCTGGCTCACCAGGTCTGCCACCTCGCGTTGGCGAGCAGTCAACCCGCCAGCGCGGCGTCGTGCGACGGGCAGACCGAGGAACCGGCGGACCACGCGCACCAGCTCGTCCCGGTCACCGGCGTACGGGAGGTGCGACCGGCCGGGCAGCAGCACCAGCTCGGCACCGTCGATGCCGCCGGCGAGGGCTTCAGCTTGCGCGACGGGTGCGGCGCGGTCCTCGGAGCGGTGCACCACCAGCGTCGGTACCCGCACCCGACCGAGTCGATCGCTGACGTCGAGCTCGTAGCTCAGCGCGAGCAACGCCCGCGCGGTCGCCGCCGTCGAGCATGCGCGCTGGTAGCGCGCGAGCTCGGCGCGTGTCGGGCGATCGGCGTCGGGGGCGAAGATGTCGGTCAGCACATCGGAGCCCAGCCCCCAGTGCGACTCGACCAACCCCAGGACATGATCGCGCACGGTCGGCGGGGACACGTCGTCGCCGCGCGCCCAGCCGCCGTAGAGCACCAGGCGTCGAACGGTGTCGGGATGGGCCGCAGCCCACGCCACGGCTACCGGAGCGCCCATCGAGGTGCCCATCAGGTCGAACGGTTCGCCCAGCGTCGCGGCGACCGCAGCCAGCTGCTCGAGTTCGAACGCCAAGGACGCCGGGCGATCGGTGACCGCCGACAACCCGCACCCGGCGCGGTCGTAGCGCACGAGTCGACAGCCCTGCGCCAACGCCTCGTAGAGCGCCCGCTCGGCCGGTAGTTCCCAGCTCAGCCGCAGGTGCGTGAGCCAACCCATCACGTAGACCAACGGCCTGCCGGCACCGACCGAGGCGTACGACACGGTGGTGCCATCGGTCAACACCACCCGATCGAGCCGCTGCTCCACCACGCGATTGTCGCTCACGCCCACCGTCCCGACTCCCCGGCCGTTCGCCGTCTCGATGCGCGTCCGCTGAGGCTTGGCCAATCTGCTCGAACGGGTCGGCAGGCTCGAAGCGGCAGGTCCACGGAGGGGAGAAGCTCCTGGTAGGCGGCGAGTCGTTGAACCGCAAGTGGTCGAGTTCCGCTTCAAATCACCATCTCGGTCCGGCTGACACCCCGGCCCGCGCTTCATGACCTTCTGCTGACCTCGATCTTTTGGTGTGCGGGCAGGACCCCTGCTGCGGCCTCCGGTCCGAGCCCGGGGACGGCCCGCGACGGCGGGCGGTGAAGTCGGACCGCAGACGGTCGTAGGCCGGGTCGGCGGGCCG
This sequence comes from Pseudonocardia sp., assembly GCA_030147065.1. Lineage (GTDB taxonomy): Bacteria > Actinomycetota > Actinomycetes > Mycobacteriales > Pseudonocardiaceae > Pseudonocardia. Next base: position 3,670 of record JASLAP010000362.1, read on the forward strand.
GACCGCGGCATCGGTGGCGATGCCCCGACATCCGCGGACCCGCCGAAGCGCTGTCCTGGGCGTATCCAACGTGCGCTTCCGGTGACGGCATGACGGCACCTTCTCGGTCTAGTCGTGTTGCGCAACCGGATCAGCAGGCCGACACCTGCCCGCGCCGTGAACTCAGGACCGTCGAGGTCCACCGATTCACGCCCGCGCTCGATACCGTGGCGCATCGATGATCGAGGTCGGGAAGGACGATGATGATGGGACGACAAGGACGTCGTGCAATGCTCGCGATCCTGGTACTCGTCGGGGCGGTCGCACTGGCCGCGTGCGGCGCACGCGGAGCGGGCGCGGGCGGCGGCGAGGGCGGCGGCGAGAACTTCACGATCAAGCTCTCGCACGTGGTGACCCCGGCGACGCCGAAGGGTCAGGCCGCGGAGAAGTTCAAGGAGGTCGTCGAGGAGCGCTCCGGCGGCCGCATCACCGTCGAGATCTATCCGAACTCCGAGCTCTACGGCGACAAGGACGAGCTGCAGGCCCTGCAGTCGAACAGCGTCCAGATGCTGGCACCCGCCAGCGCAAAGTTCACCACGGTCGCGCCGGCCCTCCAGGTACTCGACCTGCCGTTCCTGTTCGACAGCGTCGAGGACATCCCCGAGGTCGTCTCCCCCGATTCCGCGGCCGGCAAGGCGATCTACGAGAACGAGGCGCTCGCCGCCAACAACATCAAAGTCATCGGTCTCTGGGACAACGGCCTCAAGCAGCTCTCGTCGAACACCGAGATGCGCACGCCCGAGTCCCTGGCCGGCCTGAGCTTCCGCATCCAGCCGTCGGATGTGCTGCGGAGCCAGTTCGAGAGCTGGGGCGCGGGCGCGACCCCGCTCGCGTTCGCCGAGGTCTACAACGCTCTGCAGCAGGGTGTGGTCGACGGCCAGGAGAACCCGTACTCCAACATCGAGTCACAGAACATGCACACGGTGCAGAGCCACATCACCGCGTCGAACCACGGTTACATCGGGTACGTCCTGGTGGTCAACAACCAGTTCTTCGAGAGCCTGCCCGCCGACCTCCAGGCCATCGTCCAGGAGTCCGCCGACGAGGCCAGCACCTACAACCGCGAGGTCGCGGCGAGGCTGAACGAGGAGGCCCGCGCCACCATCGAGGCGGCGGGCACCACGACGATCCTCGACCTGACCCCTGAGGAGCGTCAGGCGTTCAAGGACCGCGTGGTGCCGTCGGTCTGGCAGCAGTACGCCGGGGTCATCGGACAGGACCTCGTCAACGACCTGCTCGCCGAGCAGGACGCCCAGTAGCACCCACCACGGACGGGGATGGCCGACCGGCCATCCCCGTCCCCGGCATGGAGGTCAGCGTGCAGCGCTTCGACCGGGTGCTGACTCGGCTGGAGAACGTACTGGCGGCGTCGGCCCTGGGCCTTGCGACGATCATCGCCGTCGTCGCGGTCGTCGTCCGCTACGTCTTCGGGATCTTCATCTTCTGGTCGGAGGAGGCGATCATCTACCTGATCATCTACTCGACCTTCCTGGGCGCCGTCATCACACTGCGCCACAACGAGCACGTCAGCGTCGACATCTTCGGGGCCTTCCTGCAAAAGCGCGGCAAGCGCATCGTGGGCGTCCTCGCCGCCGCCATCACCGTCGTGTACCTCGCGACCATCGGCGTCTTCGCCTGGCTGCTGCTGTTCGAGCCGTTCTCGACCTCGACGACCACCCCGTCGCTCAAGCTGCCGCTGTGGGTGGTGGAGGCGGCCGTCCCCATCGGCCTCACGCTGATGCTCCTGCGCGCGTTGGAGATCCTCGTGCGGACCGCGCGCGGGATCGACGCCTTCCCCGAAGGGCGTCGCTCGCTCCTCGAGGTCGAGGCGGACGCCGCGGGCGTCGACGCGCATGACGTCGAGCGGACCCGGCGACTGCCCGGCGACCCATCGGAACCACGGCCGGACGACGCGAGGGAGGACGATCGGTGACCGAGGCCTCGCTCGCGCTGGTCGTCATCCTCTTCGCCCTGCTGCTCTCCTCCGCCCCGATCGCGGTGGCGCTGGGTCTGACGTCGTTCGTCTACTTCTTCTACTTCACGACGATCCCGCTCACCCAGGTGCCGGAGCGGCTGTTCAACTCCCTGAACACGTTCCCGCTGATGGCGATCCCGTTCTTCGTCCTCGCCGCGAGCATCATGAGCCGCGGCGGCATCAGCAGGCGGCTGATCGCTGCGAGCAACGCGGTGGTGGGCCAGTTCCGTGGCGGGCTGGCGATGACCGCAGTGCTCTCGTGCATGTTCTTCGCCGCCATCTCCGGGTCCAGCCCGGCCACCGTCGTCGCCGTCGGCACCTTGATCATCCCGGCGATGGTGGCCAGCGGCTACGGCAAGCGGTTCTCCACGGGCCTGGTCGCGACGTCGGGTTCGCTCGGCATCCTCATCCCCCCGTCGATCCCGCTGATCGTGTACGGGATCGTGACCGAGGTGTCGATCGGCGACCTGTTCATCGCCGGCCTGCTACCCGGCCTCGTCGCCGGCCTCATGCTGCTCGGACTGGTGTTGGTGATCTCCCGCAGGCACGGGTACGGCACCGGTGAGCACGCCATCGAGCTGACGACGGCCGAGAAGATCCGGGCCATCCGGGACGCGCTGCTGAGCCTCGCCCTGCCCGCGCTCGTACTCGGCGGCATCTACGGCGGGATCTTCACTCCCACCGAAGCAGCCGCGATGGCCGTGTTCTACGCGGTCATCGTGTCGGTCTTCGTCTACCGGGAGCTGGATCTCAAGGCCCTCGGCGGGATCCTGCTCTCGGCGTCGCGGACCTCAGCGATGATCATGTTCATCATCGCGAACGGTATCCTGTTCTCCTTCGTGCTCACCTCGGAACGCATTCCGGGCGAGATCACCGAGCTGCTGCTCGGTTACGAGCTGGACAAGTGGACGTTCCTGCTGCTCGTCAACATCCTCCTGCTGGTGGCGGGCTGCTTCATGGAGACCTCCAGCGCGATCCTCATCATCGCCCCGATCCTGCTGCCGATCGCCCTCGAACTCGGCATCGACCCGATCCACCTCGGCATCATCATTGTGATGAACCTGGAGATCGGCATGGTCACCCCGCCGCTCGGCCTGAACCTGTTCGTGGCCAGCGGCATGTCGGGGATGACCGTCCTGCAGGTGGCCAGGGCGGCGATACCCACCGCGGTGGTGCTGCTCGCCGCGCTGTTCCTGGTGACCTACGTCCCGGCGATCTCGCTCGCGTTCCTGGGAGGCGGATGACCGCGACACTGCCTGGCCAGTGGCTCCGGCGACGAGCAGGTCCGCCTCCCGGGCCGCGTCGATCGAGGGCCGGGCACCGGCCGCCGCGATCAGGGCGGCGACCAGGTCTTCCAACGGGCTCCCGTCGTGCAGGAAGACCACCGCCAGCGGGATCGGTGAGGCTCCGCGCGTAGTAGGCCGTCATCACGAGCTCGGCCGCGCGCAGCGCAGGGCCGAGTCTTCCTCGCCCGTCCGCGCTGTCAACGCGCAGGGGAGGTCGCCGAGGCCGGGACCGAGGATCCGCGCAGGGCGGCCGGCCAGGCGTTGAACCGGAGGAGGTCGAGTTCCGCTTCAACGTGTGACGGAGTTGCGGTCCACCACGAGGCGGAGCGCCGAGAAGTGCCTGCATCGGTCGTGATGAAGATATGATGCAGTCATGCGCACCACCGTGGATCTTCCGCCTGCAGTGCATCGGCGCGCTGCTGAGATAGCCAAGCGCACCGGGCAGTCGCTCTCGGCGGTGATCGCTGATCTGACCGTCCGCGGCCTGAGCCAACTCGACGTGCCGGTCGTGATCGCCACCGACCAGCGCTCCGGGTTCCCGGTCATCAGCGTTGGGCGTCGGGTCACGTCGGAGCAGGTCGCGGCCGCGCTGGACGAGGAGTGACGACCTACCTCCTGGACGCGAACGTGCTGATCGCCCTCACGGTCGCCGAGCACGAGTACCACGAGCGGGCGTCGGCGTGGGCGTCCACGATCGACGCGTTCGCCGTGTGCCCGGTGGTCGAGGGGGCGCTGGTCCGGTTCCTGGTCCGGATGGGGGAGAGCGCAGCCGTGGCGAAGAGCGTGCTCCGAGCCGTCCATGACCTGCCGGGATGCGAGTTCTGGCCGGATTCGCTGTCCTACGTCGACACCGATCTGGGTCACGTTCGGGGGCACCGGCAGGTCACCGATGCGCATCTCGTGAGTCTGGCGGCCAGTCGAGCCGACTCCGTCCTGGCGACCCTTGACGAAGGGCTCGTGCAGTCGGTGCCGCAGCGGACGTTGCTGGTCCCTGCGGTGCGGTGATGGTTGGTCGGCGCGCAACGTGGTGGAGTTCCGCTTCAACGTGTAGCCGGGTCGGTTCACCAGCTGTGCCCCGGCTCGGTCCTGCCGACCGGGACCACCGCGCAGCTCGTGGCGGTGGATCCGGTCGGAACCAACGAACGGGCGGTCCGTCGAGTCTCGTAGGTGTGGACGACCGGCGCCTCGTCCTCATCTTTGGTGCGCTAGCGGGTTGTCGGTGAGAAGCCCGGGTCGTCCGGCGGCACCCGGGACCCAGCTGCGCCGGTTCGCGGACAGCGCAATTCACGCCGCCGGCGAACCAGGTCCTGTGCACGCCGCGGTCGACCTAGCGTCAGCGGCATGCACAAAGCGATCACGGGTACGGCTGCCGGCGTACCGTTCACCGCCCTGCCGCCCGACGGTGACCGCCCCGCACCGCTGGTGGTCACCTGGCACATGCTGGATGCACCGAGGTCGGACGCGGCATTCGCCGCGGCGTTGCCGATGGACGACCTGCCCGCGTGGCGCGTTCACCTCGGCATGCCGATGTGCGGGGCGCGGATGGTCGACGGCAGCATGGACGCCGCCGCGGAGCTGATGCACCAGGACCCGCTGATGTCCTACCTCCATCCGTTCGTGCGGCAGGCGAGTGAGGAGTTCCCGGCGGCACTGGCGTCGATCCGTGCGCAGCTGCCGGTCGAGGACGGTCCGATCGGCGTGCTGGGCGGGTCCCTGGGGGGTGCCGTCGCTCTGCGGATCCTCGCCGAGACCGACATCCCGGTCCTCGCCGGCGCCGTCGTGAACGCCGCCATCCGCATGCGGTCCGTGGTCGACCTGTTCCCCGGCACCTACCCGTACGATGCCGAGTCCGACGAGGCCGTCGACAGCCTGGACTTCCTCGCGAAGGCCGACATCATCGCCGAGCGCGCGCCCCTGCTGGTCGTCAGCGGCGAGTTGGACCACCCCGGTCTGCGGGCCGACGCGCTCCGACTCGTCGAGGCGTCGAAGGGGCGGGCCGAACTGCTGTCGATCCCGGGCCTGGCGCATCCGCTCGCTGAGGAACCCGGAGTCGAACCCGCGCCGCAGCTGCCACTGGCCCGTGAGGTGGACGCCGGCCTGACCGCATGGTTCCGGCGCCACCTCGGGGGAGCCGGCCGGTGACGAGCCGGGCCGCGGCCGGTGACCCGCTTCCCGAGCCGTGGCAGTCCAACGCCACGACCGTGCGCGACGCCTCGTACCGGATCACCGACACCGACAAGGCCCGCACCTTCTACGGCGGCCTGTTCGGCTGGGGCACCAGCGAGTTCGGCGGCGACTACCACGTGATCGACAACGGACCCGCGGGCGCGATCGCACCCCGCGAGGATGGTTTCACCCATCCGCCGTGTCTGAGCCCGCGTCCACCGAGTGGCGCGACGGGCCGAGGGACCCTCACCTCCCGCTCACCAGGGTCGGAAGTGGGGCGGTCGGGCGCCGCCGTCGGCAGCGGTGGCTCGCGGGCGGTCCAGCCACCGTCCTACTGCTGGTCGTCGTCCCCGGCGGCCGGTCGGGCCGGCCCGGCGGATGGCCGCAACAGGGGCAGGCAGCCAGGACGCCCCGGGCCCGGAGGTCCGACCGGAGCAGGTCGAGTTCCGCTTCGGACCACCACGACATCCTGATCGCTCACCGGCGCCCGGCCGCGCGGTGCCGCGCCGCCAGGGCGCCGAGGAACGACGTGATCGCGTGCCGCTGGTCGTCGTCGTAGGACCGGGCGATGTCCTCGATGTCGGCTGCCCGTCGGCGCAGCTCCACCTCGATGCGTGCCCGGGTGTCCTCGGAAACGGTCAGGACCCGCCGGCGTCGGTCGTGGACATGGGGCCGACGGACGACGTGGCCGGCCGCCACGAGCCGGTCGACCAGGGCCGTGGCGGAGCCCGATGACATGCCGAGCAACCGCCCGAGGTCGACCGGGCCCAGCTCGTCCGGACGCAGGAGGACGTGCTTCACCGCGAGGTAGTCGCCGGTGGTGACCTCCAGCGCGGCGCTCATGGCGACGTCCGCCTCCGCGATCGCCACGGCGAG
>JASLAP010000381.1 GCA_030147065.1 Pseudonocardia sp.
GGGAACGTGGTCGAGCGGGCCATCAGGTAGTTCTCGTGCGCGCCGTAGCTGGCGCCCTTGCCGTCGACGTTGTTCTTGTAGAGCTGGATGCGCGGCGCGCCGGGCACGGTGGCGGCCCGCTCGGCGGCCTCCTCCATCACCCGCTCGCCGGCCTTGTCCCAGGTCACGACGTCGCGCGGGCGGGTCACCTCGGGGGTGGAGAACTCCGGGTGGGCGTGGTCGACGTAGAGCCGGGCGCCGTTGGTCAGGATGACGTTGGCCGCGCCGAGGTCGTCGACCTCGGTGTCACCGGCGGTGTGCAGGGTGGGCGCGGACAGGTCGAACCCGCGGGCGTCGCGCAGCGGCGATTCCACCTCGTAGTCCCAGCGGGCCCGCCGGGACCGCGGGATGTCGGCGGCCGCGGCGTAGGCCAGCACGACCTGGGTGGAGGTGATGACCGGGTTGGCCGAGGAGTCGCCGGGCACCGAGATGCCGTACTCGATCTCGGTGCCCATGATCCGGCGGGCCGTCACCGGTCCGCTCCGACTGGGGGTGCGACGCGCGGTGCCATACCGCGAGACTAGTCGCGGTGGCCGGGATGTGACGCGGCCGGGAGAGGGTGGCAGTCGGGGATGGCTGGGTGAGCGGGCCGGGCGCCGGGGTCGGGGACGCGCGGGACGAGGCGCTGCGCCGGGCCGCCGAGGAGCCGGTGGCGGTGTTCGACGCCGACGGCGCCGTGATCGGCGTGGCGCCGCGCGGGGTGGTCTACCGCGACCGGCTGTGGCACGGCGCCACCGGCGTGCTGCTGCGCAGCGGCGACGGCGAGCGCGTGTACCTGCACCGGCGCACCGAGGAGAAGCTGATCTACCCCGGCGCGCACGACTGCTGGGCCGGCGGGGTGATCGGGCCGGGCGAGACCCCCGACGAGGCCGCCGCCCGTGAGCTGGCCGAGGAGCTCGGCGTGGCCGGGGTCCCGCTCGAACCGGTCGAGCGCTTCCGCTACGACGGGTCCGGCGGGGGCCAGCCCTGCCACGTGTTCACCTACGAGGCGCGCTGGGACGGCCCGGTGCGCCACCAGCCCGAGGAGGTGGTCTGGGGCGCCTGGGTGGGGCTGGACGAGCTGCGCGCGGTGCTGGCCGACCCGGCGCGCTGGCCGTTCGTGCCCGACGGCCGGGTCGGCATCGAGCGCTGGTTCGCCGCCCGCGGCGAGCCCCTCGGCGGCTGACCAAGGAGATCGACTCAGAGGTTGATCATGTGGCCGGCCAGGCCGTGGATCGCCTCCTGCAGCCCCTCGCTCAGCGTCGGGTGGGCGTGCACGTTGCGGGCCATCTCGGTGGCCGTCAGGTCCCACTTCTGGGCCAGCGTCAGCTCCGGCAGCAGCTCGGTGACCTCGGCGCCGATCAGGTGCCCGCCGAGCAGCTCGCCGTGGGTGGCGTCGGCGACCAGCTTGACGAACCCGCCGGGCTCGCCCAGGCCCTGGGCCTTGCCGTTGGCGGTGAACGGGAACGTGGAGACCTGGACCTTCCAGCCGCGCTCGTCGGCCAGCTCGCGGGCCTGCGCCTCGGTGTAGCCGAAGCTGGCCACCTGCGGCGAGCAGAACGTGGCCCGCGGCATCATGACGTAGTCCAGCTCCTGGGTCTCGGCGTCGGCGATGGTCTCCGCGGCCACCACGCCCTGCGCCTCGGCCACGTGGGCCAGCATCAGCTTCGCGGTGACGTCGCCGATCGCGTAGACGTGCGGGACGTTGGTGCGCATCCGGTCGTCGATGGCGATCGCGCCGCGCTCGGTGAGCTCGACGCCGATCTTCTCCAGGCCCAGGTCCTCGGTGCGCGGGACGAACCCGATGGCCTGCATGACCTTGTCCGCGTTCAGCTTGCGCTGCTCGCCGTCCTTGCTGACGGTCACCGTGACCTGGTCGCCGGAGTCGTCGATCGACTCGACCTTGGTGGAGGTGAGCACCTCGACGCCGTACTTCTTGAACCGCTTGGCCAGCTCCTTGGACACGTCGGCGTCCTCCAGCGGGAGCATCCGGTCCAGGAACTCCACGATGGTGACCCGCACGCCGTAGTTGCTCATCACGTAGGCGAACTCGACGCCGATGGCGCCGGCGCCGGCGATGATGATGCTGCCCGGCAGGTCGCGGTCGAGGATCTGCTCCTCGTAGGTGACCACGCGCTCGGACAGGCTGGTGCCGGGCAGCAGCCGGGTGGCCGCCCCGGTCGAGATGATCACGTCGTCGAACGTGATGGTCTGCGTGCCGCCGTCGGAGAGCGCGACCTCGACGGTGTGCTCGTCGACGAACGCGCCCCGCCCGTGCACCTCGGTGATCTTGTTCTTCTTCATCAGGAAGTGCACGCCCTTGACCCGGCCATCGGCGACCTTGCGGCTGCGGTCGAAGGCCACCCCGTAGTCGAACGACACCTCCCCGGAGATGCCGAAGGTCTTGGCCTCCTTGGTCACCAGGTGCGCGAGCTCGGCGTTGCGCAGCAGCGCCTTGGACGGGATGCAGCCCACGTTCAGGCACACCCCGCCCCAGTACTTGTCCTCCACCACCGCGACGCTGCGACCGAGCTGGGCCGCCCGGATCGCCGCGACATAACCCCCGGGACCGGCTCCGAGCACCAGCACGTCGACGTGATCTGCCATGCCCCCAATCTAGGCGTGCCGGGTCGCGGGTGCCGGAGCCGCCGCCCGGTCGGCCCACCGCCGCGCCGGCCGCCCCGTTCACCCCCCGACTGGGGTAGGTTCCGACCCGCTGTGGCCGCGCTCACCTGCTGCGGCGTCACGGGCGGTCACGGGTGTGACGACGAGGAGGTCGGGGATGGCGGAGACCGAGGTCCGCGGATCGGAGCCGGGCGGCCGGAGCGACGCCGGGCCGGCGGAGCGGGAGGATCGCCGGTCCCCGCGCACGGTATGGCTGTTCCGCGGGCTCGGCCTGCTGCTCGCGGCGCTCACCTGGGTCGCACTGGGCGGCGCGGAGGGACTCGAACCGGCCGGACGGGTGGTCGCCGCGATCGGCATCCTGATGGCCACCTGGTGGATGAGCGAGGCCATCCCGCTCTCGGCCACCGCCCTGATCCCGATCGTCGCGTTCCCGGCGTTCGGGGTGCGCACGGTCTCGGAGGCCACCGCGCCCTACGCCAACGAGATCGTCTTCCTGTTCATGGGCGGGTTCCTGATCGCCATCGCGATGCAGAAGTGGAACCTGCACCGGCGCATCGCGCTGCTGACGCTGCGCGCGGTCGGCACCCAGCCGAAGCGGATCGTGCTGGGCATGATGATCGCGACCGCGTTCCTGAGCATGTGGGTGTCCAACACGGCCACCACGCTGATGATGCTGCCGATCGCGCTGAGCGTGCTGTCGCTGGTCGTCGAGCGGACCAGCAGCGCGTCGAGCGCCGCGGCCACCGAGGGCGACGCCATCCAGGAGGGCACCACGATCAGCGACGCCATCGACGACCGCTCGGTGCGGATCTTCGGCGTCGGTCTGGTGCTGTCCATCGCCTGGGCCGCCTCCATCGGCGGGCTGGGCACCCTGCTGGGCAGCCCGCCCAACGCCATCGTCGCCGGCTACGTCTCCGACGAGCTGGGCGAGACCATCGGGTTCGTGCAGTGGATGCAGCTCGGCGTGCCGCTGGTGGTCGTGTTCATCGCGATCGCCTGGGTGCTGATCACCCGGGTGCTGTTCCGCTCCGACCTGGCCGAGGTGCCCGGCGGCCGGGAGATGATCGGCGGTCAGCTCGCCGCGATGGGCCCGGTCAGCCGCGGGGAGAAGCTGGTGCTCGCGGTGTTCGCCAGCGCGGCCTTCCTGTGGATCGTCCCGGGCCTGATCTCCGAGATCCCCGCGGTCGAGGAGTCGCTGCCCTGGCTGGGCAACCTCAACGACACCGCCATCGCGATCGCCGCGGGCATCGTGCTGTTCGCGCTGCCCGCCGAGCGCGGCGGCCGGATGGTGCTGGTGTGGGAGGACGCCCAGAAGGGGTTGCCGTGGGGCGTGCTGCTGCTGTTCGGCGGCGGGCTGAGCCTGGCCGCGGCGGTGGCCTCCAGCGGGCTGGACGCCTGGATCGGCGCGCAGGTCGAGCCGCTGGGCGTGCTGCCGGTGATCCTGCTGGTCGCCGCGATCGTCGCGCTGGTGCTCCTGCTCACCGAGGTCACCAGCAACACCGCCACGGCGGCCACCTTCATCCCGGTCCTCGGCGGGGTCGCGATCGGTATCGGGGCCGACTCGATGACCCTGCTGATCCCGGCCGCGCTGGCCGCGACCTGCGCGTTCATGCTGCCGGTGGGGACTCCGCCGAACGCGATCGTGTTCGGCAGCGGCACGGTCACCATCGCCCAGATGGCCCGGGGCGGGGCGGTGCTCAACGTGGTCGGCATCATCCTGATCACGCTGTTCGCGTTCCTGCTCGGCGGCTGGGCGCTGGGCCTGCAGTTCTGAGGGTCCCGGCCCGGCCCGGCCTCGGCGACCGGGTCAGGCCGGGTCGGGCTTGACCGGCCACGGCGGGTCGCCGTGGCTGATGTGCTCGACGACCGCGTCGCAGACCTCCCGCAGCGCCTCCTGCTGGGCCGGGGTCAGCGCGTCGAACAGCAGCGAGCGCACCTCCTCGACGTGCCCGGGTGCGGTCTGCTGCAGCTTGGCCAGGCCGGCGTCGGTCAGTTCGGCGAGCTGTCCGCGCCGGTCGGACTCGACGGGCCGCCGGCGCACCCAGCCGGCCTCCTCCATCCGGGACACCGCGTGGCTGATCCGGCTGCGCGAGGACAGCGAGGTGGAGGCGAGGTCGCTCATCCGCAGCGTGTGGCCGGGCACCTCGGAGAGCCGGACGAGGATCTCGAAGTAGGCGTGCGGCAGCCCCGCATCCTGCTGGAGCTGGCGCTCGACCTGGTCGAACAGCAGCCGGGTAGCGGTCAGGAAGCTGCGCCAGGTGCGCTGCTCGCCCTCGTCGAGCCACCGCGTGTCGGCCACGTGCCCTCCCGGAGTCACCGTCCATGATGGTCAGCCCATGGTGGTGAGCAAGGTACGCGGCCACCTCGCCACCGCCGCGGGCGAGACCGTCGTCGTCGGGGTGGCGCCCGGCCGCCGGGTGTCGGGGGTCGGCGTTACCGTGCGGGTATGGGGTACCGGGAGGCGGCGGTGCCCGGTTTCCCGCCCGGGCTGATCGAGTGCGCGTGGTCGGCCGGGGTGGCGCCGGGTGGCGCCGGCGAGCTCCACGACGTCCTGCCCGACGGCTGCATGGACCTGGTGTGGACCGGTACCGATCTCGTCGTCGCCGGTCCGGACACCGCTCCGCACCCCGCCCGGCGGGTACCGGGGACGGTGGCCTCCGGGCTGCGGTTCGCGCCCGGCCGGTTGCCGGCGCTGCTCGGGTCACCGGCCGTGGAGGTGCGCGACCGCCGGGTGCCGCTGGCCGAGCTGCACCCGCGGCTCGGCCGGCTCGCCGTCGACCGGCTGTCCGAGACAGCCGGCGGGGCCCCGCCGACCGGCC
>JASLAP010000479.1 GCA_030147065.1 Pseudonocardia sp.
TTCTGGTACCTCTACCAGGACGGCACGATCCAGTACGAGGTCAAGCTGACCGGGGTGATGTCCACCGGCGCCGTCCCGCCCGGCACCCGCCCGACGCACGGGCAGTTGCTCAACACCGACGGGCTCTACGCGCCGATCCACCAGCACGTGTTCAACATGCGGTTGGACTTCGACATCGACGGTGTCGCCAACTCCGTCTACGAGGTCGACACGGTGACCGACCCGGAGGGCCCGGACAACCCGCTGGGCAACGCCTACCGCACCGTCGAGCGGCTGCTGGAAACCGAGCGCGCGGCGCAGCGGAGCGTGAGTCTCGACGCCGCCCGGTACTGGAAGGTCGTGAACCCGCACGCCCGCAACGCCGTCGGCGAGCCGCCAGGCTATGCGCTCAAGCCGCAGGGCACCGTCGTGCCGTTCGTGCGGCCCGAGGCGAGCGTGCTGAAGCGAGCCGGCTTCATGGCACACCACCTGTGGGTCACCCCGTACGAGGACCGTGAGCGGCACGCTGCGGGCGACTACCCGAACCAGAACCAGGGGGGCGACGGGCTGCCCCGCTGGACAGCGGCGGACCGGCGGGTCGACGACACCGACGTGGTCGTCTGGTACACGTTCGGTGAGCACCACGCCCCCCGTCTCGAGGACTGGCCGGTGATGCCCGTGCAGTACGTCGGGTTCTCGCTGCAGCCGGTCGGGTTCTTCGACAGCAACCCCGCGCTGGACGTGCCACGCCCGGCGCACGGTCACGGCGGCTGAGGGGTCGGGGAGGCCTCGATGGACGAGCGCGTGGGCGGCCGGCAGGAAGCAGGGCTCGAGAAGACCCTGGGCACCTGGTCGATCTTCGTCGCCGGGGTGGGCCTCGTCGTGGCGGCCAGCACCCTGGTCAGCGATTTCGTCGGCTACTTCACGATCGGGCTGGCGTTCCTCGTCGCCCTCGTGATCGCCTTCCTCATCAACCTGTTCCTCGGCCTGTCCTGCGCGGAGCTGTCCACGACCTATCCGAGGGCCGGGGCGCTCTACGAGTACGGAGCACGAGCGGTCCCGTGGGGTGGCGCCTCCGTCGTCGCCGGGCTCTTCCTCGCGTTCGCGTTCTACGGGATGTTCGGCCTCGTGGGAGCGCTGGAGATCGCCGCGGGGTCGTTCGGCCTGCAGGCGCTCTTCGGCGCCACCGGCGTGCTCGCCCCCTGGATCATCGCGATGACGGTCCTGGCCACGCTGCCCAACCTCGTGCACGTGCGGACCATGGCGATCATCGAGGCCGCCGTCCTCGTCGGCATGCTCGCCATCCGCTGGTTCTTCGGCCTCGCCGGATGGGGCGGCTTCTCGAACACCGGTGCGTGGTCGGCAGGCAACTGGGCGGGCGAGATCGGCGTCTTCGAGTGGTCCGCGGTCGCGGGTGCCCTGGCCCTGGCGTACTGGAGCTTCGTCGGGATCGAGTTCGTCGCGCCGCTGGCCGAGGAGACCCGCAACCCCCGGCGCAACCTCCCCGCCGGGATCGTCCTCGGGCTGCTGGCCATCCTCGCCACGTCGGCTTTCATGGGGACCGGCGTCGGTGGGACCCGCCCCCGCGCGGAATGGGAGGAGTCGGCGATGGGGCCGGCCGGTTGCGACGGGAGCTGCCCGCAGCTGGTGGTGGGTGAGGCGATGTTCGGCGGTTGGGGACACGGCCTCATGGCGCTCGCCACCGCGGCGGCAACGTACACGTCCATGGTGATCGTGCTCGCGGCGATGCCGCGGATCCTCTACGGGATCGCCCGTGACGGCAACTTCTTCGGCGCTCGGCTGTCGCGGGCGTTCGCCTACCTGCACCCCCGCTTCCGGACGCCGTGGGTCGCCGTCGTCGTCACCGCGATCGTGTACTGCGTCGTCGCGATCTTGTTCAACGACGTGGTCACGCTCATCTACGCCGGCTCGTACGCCTGGGTGATCATCTACATCTTCTGGCACCTCCTGGTCATCGTCTCCCGGTTCACCGACCCGGACGTCGCCCGGCCCTTCCGGCTCCCGCTCGTGGTGCCGATCATCGGTGCGCTGGGCACGCTGGTCGCGCTCTACTTCGCGTTCCAAGGCGCGCACAGCACGTACGGCATTCCCGCCCTCGCGATCTTCGCCGGGGCACTGGTCGCCGCGCTCGTGTCGTACGCGCTGGCGCGGACGAGCCGGCCGGCCCGGCACGAGCAGGGGACGTGAGGAGAACGATGAGGTCGGAGCGCCTGGCGCCGCTGTCGCTCCGGCACCGCGCGTCGCTGCTCTACGAGGGACGCCGCAGCGCCGTCCTCGCAGAACCTGTCGACGCCATGCGCCGGGCCGGGCTCGACCCCGTCATCGACCCCCGATCCCGGCACGCCCGGAGCCGGATCGGGGGCGACACCACCGTCGAGGTCGGTTTCGCCAGCTCTTTCCGGATCTTCGGCGCCCTCATCGACACCCTGTGGACCGGCAAGCGCGAGGGCATCCGGTTGCCCCCGGCGAAGATCGCCTACCGGTTCGGACGCAACGGCCGTTTCGTCCCGATGGCCAGGAGCGGGCGCTCTGGCGATGTCGCAGAGGCGCTCAACGCCGACCCCGGCCTCGGGACGCTACTCGGGCAGGCCGAGCTGAAGGACGTCCATCTGACGCAGGGCCCGCAAGGACGATCGGTGCAGCTGCAGCCCCTGGCCGGGACCATCACGGCGCTGTACTTCCCACCGCTCCCGCCGTACACAGTGCTCATCCGGCCAGACGAGGCGGACGCCCAGCTGGTGCTCCTCACCCGCCTGCTGACGGGGTGAGCGGCTGGCGATTCAACGAGACGTCGAGTCCATCGGTCTCGTAGGCGGCGATCACCGTGGCGAGCGCTTCCGGGAATCGCCCCTCGGCTGCTGAGGTGGTGAACAGGTCGACGTCCTCGGACGGGCGGTCGACCCGCAGCGTGCACACGTACGTCTTCGCGTTCGCCGTTTGCACGACCTCGCCCGCGGTGTAGTCGGCGTCCGACCCTCCTGCCCACTGGGCGAGGGCAGCCGTGGCCTGGGGCACCGTGAGCTCGGGGATGGCGAGGGCCGCGGAGTGCCGGGGTGATGTCCCCGGAGTCGGAGCGCTCCTCGGCGGTGACCTGGTAGGCGGGAGCCGTGGCAGGGTCGACGTTCAACGTCTCGGCGAGGTCGGGGCCGGTGGCGGCTGCGGCGCCAACCAGCACGAGCCAGAGTGCCAGGACGGTCGGCAGCACCGAGGTCCGCATGGTTGCGGACCGCGTCGACCGATCCCACAGAGTTTCCAGCGCGGTTACCAGCGCGGCAAGCACCCGACCTGGATCACCGTTCCGGAGGCGCAGGGCTCGGTCTGACCGGGCTGCCCCATGCGGCGCGGGCGTCCACGGCGAAATGCAGCACCATGCCGGGCAGGAGTGATCCGGTCGCCAGGTAGAGCCAGAGGAAGGGGACGGCGGCGATGCCGGTCGTGAGCATCCCGGCCCAGCCCTGGTAGGCGTGGGCAGCTCCGAACGCGACGATCGCGATCGCGCAGACCGGCGCCCAGCCGAGCGCGGGCAGCAGGCCCGCCAGGACCAGCAGGAGCACCCCGCGGTACATGATCTCCTCGGTGATGCCCGCGGTCGCCGACAGCAGCAGCCACGCGCGACGGTCGGCGCGTCCGGTCGGCAGCATCGGCTGGACCTTCGCGTTGGCGATCGGCGGAGCAGCCGGCGGCGCATCGGCTCGCTTCCGCCGCCACGCGGCCACCCCGACGACGACCGCGACCAGGGCGATGCCCACCGCCGCACCGGTCAGCACGCTCCCTGCCGACTCCCCCAGCTCCGGGAGGCGCGGAAGGCGCAGGCCGATGTCGGCGAGGCCGAGCCCGGGCGTGACCGCCACCAGCAGCAGCGCGGCACCGGTGAAGCACCACGGCTGCCACGCCCAACGCCGGAGGAACCGGGCCCGCACGACTTCGGCCCGGT
>JASLAP010000588.1 GCA_030147065.1 Pseudonocardia sp.
CTCGCCCTCGCGGACGTTGGCGTGGCGGATCGTGTCGAGCCGGCGCGTCTTGCCGTGGTCGACGTGACCCATGACGGTGACCACCGGCGGCCGGACGACCAGGTCGTCCTCGTCGCCGGCGTTCTCGCCGTAGGAGATGGAGAAGCTGGTGAGCAGCTCGCGGTCCTCCTCCTCCGGGCTGACCACCTGCACGACGTAGTTCATCTCGCCGCCGAGCAGCTCGAGGATCTCGTCGGACACCGACTGCGTGGAGGTGACCATCTCACCGAGGTGGAACAGCACCTGCACCAGCGCGGCCGGGTTGGCGTTGATCTTGTCGGCGAAGTCGCTCAGCGACGCGCCGCGGGCGAGCTTGATCGTCTCGCCGTGGCCCTTCGGCAGCCGCACGCCACCGACGGACGGGGCCTGCATGGAGTCGAACTCCTGGCGCTTCTGGCGCTTCGACTTGCGGCCCTTGCGGGCCGGTCCGCCGGGACGGCCGAACGCACCCGCGGCACCGCCGCGACCACGCGCACCGCCGCCACCGGGACGACCGCCGCCACCGCGGAAGCCACCACCGGCCGGAGCGCCGCCGCCACCGGGGCCACCACGGCCACCGGGACCGCCACCGGGACGCCCTCCGGCCGGACGCGCCGGCATCATGCCGGGGTTCGGCCGCGGGGGCATGTTGCCCGGCGACGGCGGGCGCGGACCGGCGCGGCCGGGCGGAGGGCGTCCCGGTGGCGGTCCCGGTGGCCGTGGTGGCCCCGGTGGCGGTCGTCCGGGTGGTCCCGGTGGTGGCGCCGGTCGTCCCGGCGGTCCGGGCGGTCGTCCCGGTGGCGGTGGCGGTGGCGGTGGCTTCCGTCCCGGTGGTGGCGGTCCCGGCGGTGGCGGTGCCCCGGCCGGTGGTGGCTTCCGCGGTGGCGGTGGTCGTCCCGGCGGTGGTGGCGGTCGTGGTCGCGGCGGTGCCGCGGGCGCGTTCGGCCGTCCCGGTGGTCCGGCCCGCAAGGGCCGCAAGTCGAAGCGGCAGAAGCGCCAGGAGTTCGACTCCATGCAGGCGCCCTCGGTCGGCGGCGTGCGGCTGCCCAAGGGCCACGGCGAGACGATCAAGCTCCCGCGCGGCGCGTCGCTCAGCGACTTCGCCGACAAGATCAACGCCAACCCCGCCGCGCTGGTGCAGGTGCTGTTCCACCTCGGTGAGATGGTCACCTCCACCCAGTCGGTGTCCGACGAGATCCTCGAGCTGCTCGGCGGCGAGATGAACTACGTCGTCCAGGTGGTCAGCCCCGAGGAGGAGGACCGCGAGCTGCTCGACAGCTTCTCCATCTCCTACGGCGAGGACGCCGGTGGCGAGGAGGACCTGGTCATCCGGCCACCGGTGGTCACCGTCATGGGTCACGTCGACCACGGCAAGACGCGCCTGCTGGACACCATCCGCAAGGCCAACGTCATGGAGGGCGAGGCCGGCGGCATCACCCAGCACATCGGCGCCTACCAGGTCGTCACCGAGCTGGACGGCTACGAGCGCCCGATCACCTTCATCGACACCCCGGGTCACGAGGCGTTCACCGCCATGCGTGCCCGTGGCGCGAAGTCCACGGACATCGCGGTGATCGTGGTCGCCGCCGACGACGGCGTCATGCCGCAGACGGTGGAGGCGATCAACCACGCGCAGGCGGCCGACGTGCCGGTCGTGGTGGCGGTGAACAAGATCGACAAGGAGGGGGCCAACCCCGACAAGATCCGCCAGCAGCTCACCGAGTACAACCTGGTGGCCGAGGAGTACGGCGGCGAGACGATGTTCGTCGACATCTCCGCCAAGCAGGGCACCAACATCGACCAGCTGCTCGAGGCGATCCTGCTGACCGCCGACGCCAGCCTGGACCTGCGGGCCAACCCGGCCATGGAGGCCCAGGGCGTCGCGATCGAGGCCCACCTGGACCGCGGTCGCGGGCCGGTGGCCACGGTGCTGGTGCAGCGCGGCACGCTGCGGGTCGGCGACTCGATCGTCGCCGGCGACGCCTCCGGACGAGTCCGGCGGATGTTCGACGAGCACGGCGACGACATCACCGCGGCGCTGCCCTCGCGTCCGGTGCAGGTCATCGGGTTCACCTCGGTGCCCGGTGCCGGCGACACCTTCCTGGTCGTCGACGAGGACCGGGTGGCCCGGCAGATCGCCGACCGGCGGCGCGCCCGCGAGCGCAACGCCGAGCTGGCGAGCCGGCGCAAGCGGGTCAGCCTGGAGGACCTCGACGCCGCGCTGAAGGAGACCAACCAGCTCAACCTGATCATCAAGGGTGACAACTCGGGTACCGTCGAGGCCCTCGAGGACGCGCTCATGAAGATCGAGGTCGGCGACGACGTCGAGCTGCGGGTGATCCACCGCGGGGTCGGTGGCATCACCGAGGGCGACATCAACCTGGCGATCGCCGACAACGTCATCGTCCTGGGCTTCAACGTCCGGGCCGAGGGCAAGGCGACCGAGCTGGCCACCCGCGAGGGCGTGGAGATCCGCTACTACACGGTGATCTACCAGGCCATCGAGGAGATCGAGCAGGCCCTGCGCGGCATGCTCAAGCCGGAGTTCGAGGAGGTGGAGCTCGGCCGCGCCGAGATCCGCCAGGTGTTCCGGTCCTCGCGCTTCGGGTCGATCGCGGGCTGCCTGGTGATGGGCGGGGTCATCCGCCGCAACGCCAAGGCCCGCCTGATCCGCGACAGCGTGGTGGTGGCCGACAACCTGTCGATCGCCTCGCTCCGCCGGGAGAAGGACGACGTGGTCGAGGTCCGCGAGGGCTTCGAGTGCGGTCTGACGCTCGGCAACTTCAACGACATCAGGGACGGCGACGTGATCGAGACGTTCGAGATGCGCGAGAAGCCGAGGAGCTGACGCACCGCGGAGGGGCCGGCCGGCTGGCCGGCCCCTCCGGCGTCGCTGGGTGATTGCCGGGGGCCATGTTCGTCGGAGCGCTGGAGCTGGACGTCCTGCTCGGGGACGTGCACTCGCTCAAGCAGAAGAGATCGGTGGTGCGGCCGGTGCTGGCCGAGCTGCGCCGCAGGTTCGAGGTCGCCGTCGCCGAGGCGGGCCACCTCGAACTGCACCGCCGTGCCCTGATCGGGGTCAGCTGCGTGGCCGCCGACCACGGGCACGTGGTGGAGGTGCTGGACCGGTGCGAGCGGCTGGTCGCCGCCCGCCCGGAGCTGGAGCTGCTCGCGGCCCGGCAGCGCATGCTGGGCCCGGAGGACGACTGAGGTCGTGGTTGGAGCGGCGCCGTAGTGCCCACTCCCCACCAGGACCCGACCGAGGAGGCGACTGCACATGGTGGACCAGGCCCGAGCGCGGCGGCTGGCCAAGCGGATCTCGCAGATCGTGGCGGACGCCCTGGAACGCGAGGTCAAGGACCCGCGGCTGAACATGGTGACGATCACCGACACCCGGGTCACCGGGGACCTGCGCGAGGCGACCGTCTACTACACGGTGCTCGGCGAGACCGTCGAGGCCGACCCGGACACCGCAGGCGCGGCGGCCGCGCTGGCCAGCGCGACCGGGGTGCTGCGCTCGATGGTGGGCGCGGGCACCGGGATCCGGCACACCCCGTCGCTGGCCTTCGTGCTGGACCAGGTGCCCGACGAGGCCCGCCGGATGGAGGAGCTGCTGGCCCGCACCCGCGAGTCGGACGCCGAGGTGGCCCGGCTCGCCGCCGGCGCCAGCCCGGCCGGCGACGCCGACCCGTACCGGGTGCCCCGCGACCGGGACGACCCGGAATGAGCACCCCGTGAGCCGGCCGGGATGACCCGGTCCCGGCCCGACGCGTCCGCGGTGCGCAGGGCGGCGGCGCTGCTCACCGCGGCGCGCGAGGTGACCCTGCTCGCGCACGTCAACCCGGACGCCGACGCCCTGGGCAGCGCGCTGGCCCTGGGCATCGCGCTGCACCGGCGCGGCGCGGCCGTGCGGGTGTCGTTCGCCGCTCCGGTGGACGTGCCCGAGACGCTGCGCCCGCTCGACGTGCTCGGCCTGGTGGTGCCCCCGGAGCGGGTGCCCGCCGCGCCGGAGGTGCTGGTGTCCTGCGACGCCGCGGAGCCGGCCCGGCTGGGCGGGCTGGCCGACCGGCTGGGCACCGCCGGGGCCACCGTGATGATCGACCACCACGCCTCCAACCCCGGGTTCGGCGGCGTGCGGGTGTTCGACCCGCGGGCCGAGGCGACCGTGGTGCTGGCCCACGCCGTGCTGGTGGAGATGGGCGCCCGGATCGACGCCGACATCGCCCGCTGCCTCTACGCGGGCCTGGTCACCGACACCCGGGGGTTCCGCACGGCCGGCCCGCGGGCCCACCGCCTGGCCGCCGACCTGATCGCCGCCGGCGCCGATCCGGCCCGGCTGGTCGGCCCGCTGATGGACACCCACCCGTTCGCCTGGCTGGGCGCGCTGGGGACGATCGTCGCCGGCGCGGTGCTGGAGCCGGACGCGGCCCTCGGGCGCGGGCTGGTGCACGCCACGGTCCCGTACGCCGACACCGTCCGGTTCCGCCCCGAGGAGATCGACAGCGTCATCGACGTCGTGCGGACCGCGGGCGAGGCGGCGGTGGCCGCGGTCCTCAAGCAGGCCGGCCCGGCGCGCTGGGTGGTCTCGCTGCGCTCGGACGGCCCGGTGGACGTGGCGGCGGTGGCCGGGGCGCTGGGCGGTGGCGGGCACTCCGCCGCGGCCGGGTTCACCCTGGACGGCACCCGCGACGAGCTGCTCGCGGCGCTGCGCCGGGTGCTCTCGTCGAGCACCCCGTCCCCGTCGCACCCGCTGGCCGGGTGATCGCGCGCGGGGCCGTGCGCCCGGGCCCACCGGCCGCGCCGATACGGTGACCGCAGCCGAGCCGAGGAGATCCATGACGTCCGACACCGGACCCGCCCCCCACCGGTCCGCCGGTGCGCCGGATCCGCGCCGCGCCTTCCTGGCGGCCTTCCTGCGCCGCCCGGCCACCATGGGTGCGGTGGCCCCCAGCTCCCGCCGCCTGGCGGCCGTGCTGGCCTCGGTGGTGCCCACGCAGGGCGAGCCGGTCGTGGTCGAGCTCGGCCCGGGGACCGGCGCGGTCAGCGAGGTGATCGCCGAGCGGCTGCCCGCCGGTGGGCGGCACCTGGCCGTCGAGCTGGACCCGGCGATGGTCGCCTACCTGGAGCGCACCCGCCCGGCCCTGGAGGTCGTCCACGGCGACGCGGCGGAGCTGGGCAAGCTGCTGGCCGACCGGGGCATCGACCGCGTCGACGCGATCATCTGCGGGTTGCCGTGGGCGCTGTTCGACGACGACACCCAGACCCGGTTGCTGGCCGCGATCAGCGCCGCGGTCGGCCCGACCGGGGCCTTCACCACGTTCGCCTACCTGCACGGGATGACGCTGCCGGCGGCGCGCCGGTTCCGGGCGACGCTGCGCCGGAGCTTCGAGGAGGTCGTGGTCAGCGCGACGGTCTGGCGCAACGTGCCGCCGGCCTTCGTCTACCTCTGCCGCCGGCCCGAGCGGTCGCACTGATGCCGCCCGCGTGATCGACGCCGGATGAGCCGTCCGTCGTGAGCACCCCCGCGGAGCGGGTGCCGGCGCGGGCCGTGCTGCGGCTGGCCGCCCCGGCGCTGCCGGTGCTGGCCGCCGAACCGCTCTACCTGCTGGTCGACACGGCCGTGGTCGGCCGGCTCGGCGCGGTCGCGCTGGCCGGGCTGGCCGTGGCCGGGGTGGTGTTCGCCCAGGTCACCAGCCAGCTGAACTTCCTGTCCTACGGCACCACCGCCCGGGCGGCCCGGCTGCACGGCGCCGGCCGCCGGGACGACGCGGTCGGTGAGGGCGTGCAGGCGACCTGGCTCGCCGTCGCCGTCGGGCTGGTCGTGCTCGGTGTGGGGCAGCTGCTGGCCGGTCCGGTCGCCCGGGCGCTGGGGGATCGGCCCGACATCGCCGCGGGGGCCGAGTCCTGGCTGCGGGTGGCACTGCTCGGCGCCCCGCTGGTGCTGATCACCCTGGCCGGCAACGGCTGGATGCGGGGGGTGCAGGACACCGTCTCCCCGTTGCGCTACGTGCTGGCCGGCAACGGCCTGTCGGCCGCCATCTGCCCGGTCCTGGTGCACGGGGCCGGCGGCTGGGCCGGGCTGGGCCTGGTCGGCTCGGCGTGGGCCAACGTGACCGGCCAGACCCTCGGCGCGGCGCTGTTCCTGGCCGCGCTGATCCGGGCCCGCTCCGGGGCGGTCCGCCCGCGGCCGGACGTGCTGCGCGCCCAGCTGCGGCTGGGCCGCGACCTGATCACCCGCAGCCTGGCCTTCCAGGCCTGCTTCCTGTCCGCGGCCGCGGTGGCCACCCGGTTCGGCGCCGAGTCGGCGGCGGCCCACCAGATCGTGCTGCAGCTGTGGCTGTTCATGGCCACGGTGCTGGACGCGGTGGCGATCGCGGCGCAGTCGCTGGTCGGGGCGGCGCTGGGCGCGGGCGGGGCGGTCCGGGCCCGCGGGCTGGCCGGCCAGGTCACCCGCTACGGGCTGGTGCTCGGCGTCGGGTTCGGCGGGCTGTTCGCGGTGCTGGCCGCGGTGCTGCCGCCGGTGTTCACCACCGATCCCGCGGTGCTGGCTGCGGTCGTCGTGCCCTGGTGGTTCTTCGTCGCGCTGCAGCCGGTGGCCGGGGTGGTGTTCGCCGTCGACGGCGTGCTGCTCGGCGCCGGCGACGCCGCCTACCTGCGCACCACCACGCTGCTCGCCGCGGTGGCCGGGTTCCTGCCGCTGATCTGGGCCGCGCTGGCCTTCGGCTGGGGGCTGGCCGGGATCTGGGCGGGTCTGGCGGCGTTCATGCTGGTCCGCCTGGGGGCCGTGCTGGTCCGGGTGCGGTCGGGACGGTGGGCGGTCACCGGCACCGGGGGGTGAGCCGGCGGGCCGGCGGCTCAGCCGAGCAGGTGGGTGCCGAGCAGGCCGGCGATGGCGTCCAGCTTGACCGCCGAGGCCCGACGGCGCGGGTCGTCGGCGCCGTCGGTCCACACCTCGCGGGCCTCGTCCCAGGCCAGGTCGCGGGTGAAGCGCACCACCAGGTCGGCGAACGGGTTGCCGGGCAGCGGGTCCATCGCCGCCTCCACCAGGTCGTTGAGCCGGCAGTAGTCGGCGTACTGGGCGCTGCCCGGGCCGCCCTCGTCGGGCGCGACGACCTCCCAGGTGGAGACCAGCGCCGCCGCCAGGTCCAGGTTGAGCTGGGCGTTCGCCCCGGCCACCGGGAACGCCGCCGTCGGCACGGCCGGGTCGGCGCGCCGGTCGAACAGCACCCGCCACGCCAGCGGCGCGGTGTGCACGTCCTCGGCGTAGCGGCGCAGTGCGGTGAAGTAGCGCGCGGCGAGCTCCAGGTGCAGCCGGACCAGGAACTCCGGGGCGGCGGCGCGACCGGCGTCGACGACCCCGGCGAGGCTCGCGGTGACCGCGTGGAGCAGCCCGGTGAACGCGGCGACGCCGTCGCGGGATCCCGACGGCGACCCGGCCGCGGCGCTGTCGCGCACCGCGGCGAGCCGGTCCAGCAGTGCGGTCAGCGACGCGGGCCGGGATCCGGCGAGCCGGGCCGGCGCCCCGGTGCTGCCCGGCCGGGGAGCCGGGCCCGCGGCACCCTCGATCGGCATGGCGGTCCCTCCCCGAGGCGGCACGGTCCGCAGAGGAGGAGCGCGACGGTGCCGCGGTGATACCGGGAGCGGCCCGCGGACCACCCGTCCCCGATCACCGACGGCACCCGGTTGCCCCCTGTTCGGCGTGTTCCCCGCGGGGCTACCCTCCCCTGCCGTGCGTACCCGATCAGCTACTCCAGCGCTGGTCGGACGCATCGAGGAGACCGCCGCGCTGACCGCGGCCCTGGACGCGGTCCGCGGCGGCCGGCTGGCCGCGGTGTTCCTCACCGGCGACGCCGGTGTCGGCAAGACCCGGCTGGTCGAGCACCTGGTGGCGACCGCGGCCCGGGACGGGGCCACGGTGCTCTCCGGTGGCGCGCTGGACATCGCCGAGAGCCCGCCGTTCTGGCCGGTGGTCTCCGCGTTGCGCGGGCTGCTGCGCTCGCCGGAGGGCGCTCGGGCCGCCGAGCTGCTCGCCCCCTGGTCGGCCCAGCTCGACGAGCTGCTCACCCCCGACCCCGCCGCCCCGCCGCCCGACGTGGCCCAGTCCCGGGTGCGCACCCTGGAGCTGCTGCACCGGGTGGTGCTGCGGCTGGCCGAGGACTCGGTCGTGGTGCTGGCGGTGGAGGACCTGCAGTGGGTGGACCGGTCCACCCGCGACCTGCTGGCCTACCTGATCGCCAACCTGGCCGCGGAGCGGGTGCTGGTGGCGGCGACCCACCGCACCGAGCGGCGCTCGGACACCTCGGCCGCCCGGGCGATGATCGGTGAGCTGGGCCGGCACCGGCAGGTGCGGGCGATCGAGGTGCCGCCGCTGTCGCGCGCGGCGGTCGGCGAGCTGGTGGCGTCGTCCGCGCCCGGGCGTCCCGACCTGGTCGAGCGGGTCTGGAACCGGTCGGCGGGCAACGCGTTCATCGCCGAGGAGACCCTGCGGGCCGCGCTGGACGGCGACCCGGCCGCCCTGCCGGTGACGCTGCGCGAGCTGGTGCTGTCCCGGCTCGCCCACCTGTCGGCCACGGCGCTGCGCACCGTGCGGGCCGTCGCGCTGGCCGAGGGCCCGCTGCCGCACCGGCTGCTGGAGGCCGTGCTCGACGGCGGGCCGACGCTGCTGGACGCGCTGCGCGAGGCGGTGGACGCCGGCGTGGTCGTGGTCGACAGCGGCGGCACCGGGGGGAGCGGCGCCGCGGACCAGGAGTCCTACCGGCTGCGCCACGGCCTGCTCACCGAGGTCGTGGTCGGCGAGCTGCTGCCCGGCGAGCGGATGGACCTGCACCGCCGCCACGCCACCGCGCTGGCCGGCGGCCGGGTCCGCGAGCTGCCCGGCGTCGAGGCCCGGCTGGCCCACCACTGGCAGGCGGCGGGGGAAACCGGCCCGGCCCTGGCCGCCGCGGTCGCCGCCGCCCGGGCCGCGCTGCGGGTCCGCGGCTACGCCGAGGCGCACCGGCACTGGTTGCGCGCCGCCCGACTGGCCGACA